>CBDIWQ010000001.1:0-9565 GCA_965285965.1 uncultured bacterium
CAAGTTGGCCGAGAGCGTCCGTCAAAGAGTCGTTTCCAGCGAATTCCTTCTCACTTACACGTCGCAGACGCACCACCGATTACCTGTCGCGCATATCCGCGCTGACGGTCTTCGCCACTTTTCAGCGAACATGAGGCCCTGATGTTTGGTTCATTCGGTTGGATGGAACTCATGCTGATCTTGATCATCGTCTTGATCATTTTCGGCGCCGGTAAATTGCCTCAACTCGGTGAAGGTCTTGGCAAAGCCATCAAAGGGTTTAAGAAAACCGTCCACGAGGCGGATGCGATCGACGTGACGCCGGAGGACCAGCCGCAGCCGGCTCAGCCCACCGCGCAAGTCACCGCGCAGCCACAGCCCCCCGTGCCGCCGCAGCAAGCGCCGGCCCAACAATCAGGACAAGGACAGCAAGGATAACGACAGAAGTGAACAGTGATGCGTGATGCGTGATGCGAAAAGACCTTATCCCATCGCTGATCACCGATCACCGATCACTCATCACTGGATTGCACCATGTTTGGATTAGGCGCCGGCGAAGTTCTCATCATTTTGATCATTGCGTTTCTGTTGTTCGGTCCCAAGCAGTTGCCGGAAGTGGGACGGCAGGTCGGCCGGGCGGTCAAGGGCTTTAAAGACACCGCCGAGGATCTGCGGAAGTCCGTGGAGCCGGAGATCAACATGATTCAGCAGGAAGTCAAAATGGTGGAGCAGGATTTCCAGGCTTCCATGAAGGAAGCCGAAGAGGAAATTAACGCCGCCGGCAAAGAGGCCGAACAGAAATCGATCAGTGAAAAACAGTCCTAGGTGATGCGCCGCTGCCCATCACCCGTCATTAGGCATGATCACTTCTCGGAGGGTGGGGCGGTCGAACCCGAAGGAGTATTGAATAAAATGGGATTTTAGGAGCGTGAAACTGCGTTTCACGCTATAGCAGTAGCCAGGGCGGAAGGTGTGGGCACACAGATCTTCCGGTCAGGCCAGAGACCACGTCTCATCTCATAGTGGGAGCGGTTGGATCTCAAGTCGGCAGCTTGTCTGTGGCAGTAGCGCGCGGGGGCTGTCAATCCAATTCACAGGAGGAACGCTATGAATAGCATCCAAGGATGGATTAGGTGGGCCAGCACCGCCACCTTCCTCAGCGCCGCCATCATGGCCGCTGGGGTCACCTTCGTCAGCGCCCCGGCCCAGGCGGCCTACGAACTGCCGGAGGGGGAGCGAATCACCAACCTGCCGGCCATTCCCCGTTCGATGCCCCAAAAAGAAGCCTACGAACTCTACGATCCGATCATCGGACGGAACTTCGACATCAAGAATTTTTGGATGCGGGCGGATATCCGCGTCCGGCCGGAAACGAGAAACGGCGTCTGCTTCGGCGGTGGAGCGCCGCTGGGGGGAGCCTGTAACTCGCTAGCCGGCGGGGCGACTAGTGATGCTGTAATCGGCGCGGCACAGGGGGCAAGGACTGCGTCGCTGGGAAAAGCGAACGATTTTTTCGTCCAACAGTGGGTGCGCCTCGGCCTCGGGTATGATCTTTCCCCGGACGTCAATTTCTACATGGAAATCATCGATTCGGCGGTCTGGGGCGGGAACGGCAGCGCCGCCAATGCCGGCAACGGTGGCGACCCGTTAAACCACAATGGCTCGATCGCCGCGAATGCGGGCGGAGGCAATGGCGGGCGCCTGGGCGTCCGGGCCGCGTATATGCTCGTCCGGAACTTGGCGGGTGTGCAGGGACTCAGTATCAAAGCCGGCCGTCAATATGTGATCTTCGGCAACCATTCGCTGTTCGGCCACTTCGACTGGGCCAATACCGGCTACTCGCATGACGGCGTCATGTTGGCCTACCAGACCAAGGCGTGGGATACCTACTTCGGCTGGTTCCGCAATGCAGAGACGGATCTCGGGCAGGCTGCCCCGGTCGGCAGCGGGGCCGGAAACATCGTCGCAACCGGCAACCGGGACGCCAACGCCGATGCCGACATGTTCATTTTTTACAACCAAATCAAGTCGGTGCCGGGATTCGTCATCGAGCCCTTCTACGTCTATTATAAAAACAATATGCCTTCAGGGTTGAACCAGGCACAGGGTCTCGGGACCGCGAAACATGCGAACCAGACCAGGCACATGATCGGGAACCGGATCGAGATGCGGAAAGGCAACTGGGACGCGAGCAACGAAACGGCGTATCAGTTTGGTACCATGGGCGATACCGGTACCGGCGGAACGGCCGCCGGTTGTAACGCTTCGGGCAACAAGTGTCTGCACATCAATGCCTGGGCGATGAGAAACTGGGTCGGCTATACCCATTATCAATCAGCCTGGAAGCCCAGGTTCGCCATCAACTTGGATTATGCGTCAGGCGACGGCCGTGCGAATTGTAACGTGGCAGCCGGCGGGCCTTGCAGCACGGCGAACACCTTTGAAAACTTCTTCCCCACTAACCATATCCATATGGGCTATATGGATGTGCAGGCCTGGAAGAACATGTTAAGCCCCTCGGCTAACATCCAGTTTCGGCCGTCAGTGAGAGATCACTTCGAGATCTGGTACACGAACCTGAACCTTGCGAACGCCCGGGACAACTGGTATCGCGGGGCGCAGGGGGTCTATGTCTTCTCCAAGGCGAACAACACCAAGAACCATATCGGAGACGAATTGGACATCAGCTGGACGCGCATGTTTGCCGACGGCAAAGTGGCCTTCCAGGCGACGTACGGCCATATGTGGACGGGCAGCTACATCCATGAAAACCTTGGCACGACGCAGGACCAGTCCTGGGCCTATGTTCAACTTTGGATGAATTTCTAAGAATCCGTGACCCGCGATCCGAATGCCCCGGCATGAATGCCGGGGCACATCGCGCAGAAGGCTTCATGGATCACCACCTGATCATCCCTGCCTCTCGTCCTTGCGGAGAGGATAGGCCGGGGAGTCAGGGAACAAAGGAGAGACGTATGAACAAAACATTGATGGTCATGTTAGGCGGGATGGCGCTGGGGGCCATGACTTTCGTGACGGTGCCCGCAGTGCAGGCCGACCCGATCGCATCCACCAACGACGCCATTGTGGAGTTGACGGATCCGCCGGGGCTCGGCAAGCGTACGACGGTCGATCTGAATAAGCGATGGGGTTCCGACGTTGGGGTGATGGCCAGCGCCACGACGAAGCTCGAAAGCGCGCTCAGCGAAGCGCGCGGCAGCGCCAATCCACGGGCGATCCACCTGTTGGAGATGGCGAGGGACTATGCCAAGACCGGCCAGCACAAGGAAGCGCGTGTGGCTGCCCAAGGGGCTTTGAAAGTACTCTGTGCCGGAGGCTCCGGCCCAGGCTGCGACACGGTGCCGAAGTACGGCGCGTACGTCGCACCGTAAAGAGCGACTAGCTCCCGTTCCCGGCAGCAGCAACTGGCTGCCGGCGCAAGAGAGAGTCCCCGCCGAGGATCCATCCTCGGCGGGGATTTTTTTTGGCAGTTGGGACATGCGCCCCGGTCGGAGGAAGCAGTCGAGACACGACGGTTCGTTGCGGCGAGACCTCGACCGTGCCGCAATCTGAACCGGGTTGACCCTGGAGTCACGGACCGGGGGGTAGGATGAGGAGAGGTGCAGAATGAAGACCTTTCCCGCGACTTGGTTTCTCTGTGCTGCCATCCTGCTAACCGGATGCACGCTCTTCGTGGACAGCAAAGCGAGCTTTTTGAAATCCGCCGAAGGGCGGGCGACGCAACAGGAGGTCGAGCAGGAGTGGGGACCGCCTGTGATGATCTCGTCCCGGCCAACCGGGGAATCGCGGTGGGTGTATGAGGTCCGGGAAGAGGAACCCGGGAGTCGCTGGTCCTCGTCGGGACTGTGGTGTGATCAGTATGTGCTGATGTTCGATCGAGATCGCGTGCTCCGCCGGTGGACTCATCGAACGCATTTTCATGGAGGCGAGCGGATGCCGGCTTTCTGCGTCCCTGAAGGGAAGTAATCGGACTGCATGAAGCGAGAAGATCCATGACGACCCGAGGCCCGGATCGTGGGCTCTCCCCGCACGGGTGGTTGCCGCCACACTGCTTCGACAGGCTTCCTTGATCTGCGGGTACAATGGCCGACAGGACATGCCTGGAGGTCGTCGCCCTCGCGGTCCGGCCTCCAAGCAAGAAAGGCTATGTGCCAATGCGGTTCAGTCGGGCGATGCTCGTGAGCCTGATCTGTCTGGCAGCGGGATGTACATGGTTCATTCCGAAGGAAAGCCTGTATCTCGCATCGGCGCTGGATCGGGCCAGTCAAGATGAAGTCCTGCAGCATTTCGGGAACCCGCGGGCGGTGGTTGTCACGCCGAGCGGAGAAGTGGAATGGTTGTATGAGATTCGGGATGTCGAACCCATGAGCCAAAGTTCATGGTCGACCTTAGGATCCTGGTGCGATGAATACCGGCTCGTGTTTGATCAAGCCAGGCTGCTTCGACGGTGGACGCATAGATCGTATCTGCATGGCGGCGAATTGATGCCGATCTCGTGTAATTCGGCGGTCGGGGTGGAGAAGCCGGCCTTGTGATGCTGAGAAGGTTGTCGCCGGCATCCTTTATCCCGATCGTGATATCACGCGCCACGGATACGAACTGAGCGGTCGGCTCTGTGAAAGCAGGATCAGCACTACCGTTGCTTTCCACGCCCACCGTTGTATCGCACGGACCCGCTGATACGTTCCTCGCTGCATCACATTGTTTTCCCTGACATCCAAGCATTTGTATCATGAGCGTCGTCTGGTACGCCCATTGCTGAGTACCTCTGTCAATGGGGCCTGAATTGAAGTCTCATGGTTTCTCGAAGGCCGTCTTGAAACAAGGAGGAGAACACGATGAGCAAAAAGATGGGACTATATTTGTCGGTCGCCTTGGCGAGTGCCGTCACCTGTGGGATGCTGTCTCCTGTTCAGGCAGACTCGAACGGCGTCGTGGCGGCCGAACGCGTGATCTGGAATAGCAGCCCCAAATCCACGGCCTGGGTCGAGGAGTTGATCGGGCAGGTCGTCACCTACCAAACGCTGGCGGAAAAACGGCTGATCCCTGGGAACTATCAGCCGTATCTCAACCATCTCATCAAGGTCCGGAACTCGTATCGCGCAGGGGATCGGAACGCCACCTATGACGGGGTGAATCAGTTCATGACTATGCTGGAAGCGCGCGTCGGTGAACTGGATGGCCATAGTGCCGACGCCTTGTGGGAGTTTTGCTATCGGGTGACCCCCGATGAATATCACGCCCGTGACCGGCACGTCAGGGCCAAAGGCGAAGCCGGAGTCAAGCAGGCGGAGCAATTCATGCGCGACATGGAAGAACGGGCCTCCATGTCCTTCTAAGAAGATGATCAAGCGTCCGCGACAGAGCTATCGTCTCCGGTCGGCCGGGGCGGCAGCTCTGGATGGAGAATGATTCGATACGCATTCATAGGACTGTGTTCAGCAGGTGGCTTCCAGCCGTTCTCGAAGATTTACATTTTCTCAACAGCAAACAGATCCGTTACAAATCACGGCTCGTACCGTGATATCTAACGGTAGACCGTATCATGGCTTGATTCGGTTTCTTTGTCTTCCTGTAGTTTCAGTCAGTTAGAATATTAGGCAGTCGATGCCTCTGCGGCATGACCATTGCTTAGCCCAGTAGTCATATGTATCACCCCGGTCAACACCGGATCTAACGCGGAGGAGTAATAGAATGAAGAAGCCGTTGTCTCTATATATGTCGGTCGCCTTAGCCAGTGCTGTGACCTGCGGGATGGTCTCTCCTGTTCAGGCGGACTCGAACGGCGTGGTGAGGGGCGAACGCGTGATCTGGAATGCCAATCAGAAGTCCACGGCCTGGGTTGAGGAATTGATAGGGCAGGTGGTGACCTACCAGACGCTCGCGGAGAAACAGCTGATCCCGGGAAACTATCAGCCCTATCTTGCCCAGATGATCAAGGTTCGGAATACCTATCGGGCGGGGGATCGGAACGCCACGTATGATGGCGTGAACCAGTTCATGGCCATGTTGGAAGCGCGAGTGGGCGAACTGGATGGCCACAGCGCCGACGCGTTGTGGGATTTTTGCTATCGGGTGACCCCTGATGAGTATCACGCCCGTGATCGTCACGTCCGGTCCAAAGGCGAAGACCACGTCAAGAAAACGGAAGACTCCATACGGGACATGGAAGAACGGGCCGCCCACGCCTACTAGCGCATCTCGTTCCGCAGTACTTTGAGCTGCAGCTTCCGGTCCGCCGGGGCTGCAGCTTTCTTGTTCGCCGATGGCCGGGCCACGGCGGAAGACTGATTGCCTGCGGGCAAGTCCGGCACATCGATCATGTCCGGATGTTTCTTCTCATCGCTGGCGGGCAATGGATGACCGGCCCGTCAGTACACCGCAGCCATCGGGATCCTTTATTTAATCAGGATGTCTTAATCATGCAGCACGAGACCCATTGTTGGGTGATATGAAACGAGCCGAGCTTAGTTTAGAAACCCTGCTTGAAGTCACCAACGTCCTGAACTCGCAGCGGGACCTGGAAGGCCTCTGGCGTGTGATCGCCGACCAAATCCAAACGGTCATTCCATGGGATCGAGCCGGGATTACCCTCTATGAACCGGCGTCGAATACGTTTCGATTTTATGCCGTCGTGACGCACATCGACGAGCCCGCGCTCCGCTCCGATGCGATCATTCCGCTTGAAGGAAGCGCCGTGGGCTGGGTGTATACCCATCGACGCGTCCATGTGCGGCCGGACCTGCAACGGGATCGGCGATTCTTCGAGGATGAATACTACGTCCGGGAGGGGCTGGGAAGGATGATCAATCTGCCCCTTCTGGCGCGGGACCGTTGCCTCGGCACGTTGAATATCGGCAGCGTCCAACCAGGCGACCCCAATCCGGAAGATCTGAAGTTTTTGCAGCATGTGGCCACTCAGATTGCCTATGCGATTGACCACGTATTGGCCTATGAACAGATTAAGCAGTTGACCGAGCAGCTTCGACAGGAAAACGAGTATCTTGCCGCAGAGGTCAAAGCGATCCGTATTCCAGACCAACTCGTGGGGAAGTCTCCGGGGTTCCTGAGGGTGCTGGACCTTGTGAGAACAGTTGCGGGGACCGATACCACCGTGCTGTTGCTCGGGGAGACGGGCACGGGGAAAGAGATCTTGGCACGCGCGATCCACGATCTGAGCCCCCGCAGAAATCGGCCGTTCATCCGGGTCAACTGTGCGGCGCTTCCGGCCGGACTGGTCGAGAGCGAATTGTTTGGCCACGAACGCGGCGCCTTTACGGGTGCGGAGCAGCGCCGTCCCGGGCGATTCGAGTTGGCCAATACGGGGACGCTGTTTCTGGACGAGATCGGTGAGCTGCCATTGGAAATGCAAGCGAAACTCCTGCGCGTGTTGCAGGACGGGATCGTGGATCGAATTGGCGGAACGAAGCCCGTGCAGGTCGACGTACGCCTGATTGCCGCGACGAATGCCGATCTGGCCGCCGGCATAAAAAAAGGGAGCTTCCGCCCCGACCTGTATTATCGATTGAACATCTTCCCGATTTCGATTCCACCCGTCCGGGACCGGCGTGAAGATATCCCTCTGCTCGCGCATCATTTTTTATCCGAGCTGAGCAGGAAGCTGAAGCGACCAGGTCTCAGGCTTGATCCGGAGTTTCTCGACCGCTTGATGTCGTACAGCTGGCCCGGAAACGTCCGGGAACTTCAGAATGTCATCGAACGGGCGGTCATTCTCTCACGGTCGTCGCTGGTTGAGCTGCACGACATCTTGCTGCCCAATTTACCTTCCGCATCGGCTCCTCTTGAGGAGCGTTCGCTCAATCTGGAGCATCTCGAGCGGAACCATATTCTGGGCGTGCTGGAGAGGGCGGATTGGCGGATTTACGGAGATGGCGGTGCGGCTGAATTACTGGGCATGAACCCGGAGACGCTGCGGAGCCGCCTCAGAAAACTTGGTCTTCGACGGCCTTCAAAGCGATCGCGGAACGGATCTCCCAATGTCATGCCGGATGAAGGGTGGGCACGATCGCCTCTTTCCGGCGAAGCCGATGTGCGGAAGTAGCACTGTCGAAAGATTCAGGCGCCAGCCATCTTCCAAAGGCTTAACCCCGTCGGCGTTCGCCTCTCCAGAATAACGGAAGACCGCTACATGTCGCGCTGATCCGTGATATGTCGCGCCCTGTCGACTCCTCTCCTCTGGCCACGAGCCAGCAGGAACTGAAAATCAATGAGTTATCCGTTGAAGGTCTTGTTCCGACATGGCGCGAACATTGCTTTCGAGGATCCGACATCGCCCATGCATTTGTGCGATCAGCCGTTGCCCAGTCTATTATTGTGTATTGTGCCGTTCCTTCATGACGCAGGCAGGTTGGAGGGTGACTCGAAACGATGGGAATGGCTATGAAGCTAATGATGATGATCGTCCTGCTCGCGACGCTGACATCTTTGAGCCCAATGCTCGCGGCAGCGGCGCAGGCCGATGCAATCGCGTTCACCAACGATGCGATCATCGAACTGACTAATGCGCCCGCTCTGGGCCTGCGGGGGACTGTGGATATGGAGAGGCGATGGGGATCGGATGTGAGCGTCATCGCCGGTGCGACGGTGAAGCTGGCAAGCGCTTTGAGAGAGGCCCGGTCGAGCGACAATCCCCGTGCCATCCATCTATTGGAGATGGCTGTGGAGTACGGAAAAGCTCAACTCCACAAGGAAGCCCGTCTGGCGGCGCAGGGGGCGCTCTATCGGCTCTGCGAGGCCTCCAACATGATGGGGCCGGGCTGCGACAGAGTCTCCAAATACGGCAGTGCTGTGGCGCCATAAATAATTAACTGGTCATGAATAGCCGTGAGCCGGGCTCTGAGCTGCTCGCTCTGGGCTGAACGGCTGCGCACGCAACGCACATCTCCCCGCTGGATCTCGTGATTCTTAGCGGGGTTTTTTTTGGCCTGCGGACGCATCAAAGATCACGCTGTGGTTGCCTCAGATCGCCGGCGATGGTGGCACGCGTGAGGGGCCACCGCCGGTCCTATCCATGTTATACAGGGGCCCAAGTGTGTCAGGTCTTCGGCATCCGCCAGTCACTCACTTAGGGGGCAGCGTGCAAGCATCCTGGAGGTCCATTCTATGTGTGCTGGTATTCGCCTTGATACCGATTGCGATTCCAGCAGTCGCCCATGCGGCTTACGAAATTCCTGAAGGAGAGATGGTTACGGATCAGCCTCAGATCGAACGGTCGATTCCTCAAAGTGAAGGCTATCAACTCTATGATCCCGCCATCGGTCGAAACTTCGACATCAAAAACTTTTGGATACGGGCCGATCTCCGGGTCCGTCCGGAATGGAGAAGCGGAACCTGCTTTGGCGGGGGAGCCCCGATCGGAGGCGCGTGCAATAGTTTCGGAGGTTTTAACGGGGCAGGCGGTCTCAGCGGGACGAGTTCAAACGGTCTGGCCGGACCCGCAAATCCGGGAAGAAGCGCGAATGATTTTTACGTCCAGCAATGGACACGTCTGGGCATCGGGTATGACCTCTCTCCCGACGTCAATTTCTATCTGGAAATCATCGAT
>CBDIWQ010000002.1:0-3185 GCA_965285965.1 uncultured bacterium
CCGACATCCACCGCTGTATTGGAATGGTCGGAATTATCGACCGGGATATAGATCGTTTTATACATTCACCTGCCTCCTCCAGGAGCCGTCTCGCCGGGAATGGTCGTCATAAACGGCGGGAAAACCAACCGATTGACCTACGAAACCCAGCCTAAAAAGAGGGCGAATGATAGCATCGCATTTGCCGGGAAAGCAAGAAGGTGTCGATGCCTACGGTCAGTGGACGGGATTGGTCAGCGAAGTCTTATCGGACAGAGGTCGGGGCTTCAGCAATTGACGAGGCTTGAGAATTTCTTCCAGGGACAACAAGGCATCACGTCCGGAATTTCCTTCGATCCCACGGATGAGATTGGCATCGGCGTACGGGCCTGTTTCGGCGCCGGTCTGGGAAAGGGAGCCGGTCCATTTTCGCGGGTCGCGGCTGCCTTCCTTTCGTTCCCAGGCCTTCAGGCAGGCCTTGGCGATAAACTTGTTCAGCGGAGCGGGGTTATACAACAGTTTCCTGATGCTGGTGGGGGTCAGCATCAAGGGGTTGTACCCGGGCGACAGATAGCCTTCTTCCAGCAACCGTTGCTCTAGATCGGTGTTCGGCTGAATGCCCAGGAAGAACATCAAGGGGAAGACGCGGTCCTCGCCCAGGATGGAGGCGACCATTTTATAGGACTCCACACTCTGGAGTAGTGTCTCCTCGGTTTCCTTGGGGCTGTTCAGCGAGTAATTCAGGATGACCTTTCCCTTGAAACCCGCTTCCGCCAGATACCGGCAGCCATCATAGAGCCGTTCGAGCTTGAAACCCATGTGCAGATTGTTCAGCACCTCCTGCGATCCCGAGGTAATGGCCACTTCCAGATCACCCACGCCGGACCGGACCATGAGTGTGGCCAACTCCGGCGTGATCAGGGACGTCCGGATATAGCCGGACCACTCGATGTCCATTTTTTCGCTGACGATCCGCTCCAGAATCTCGGTGCATTGGGGATAGGCTTCTTTGCCGGTGATAAACTGCGCATCCGTAAACCAGAAGCGCCGGGTCCCCCATTGATGGTAATGCTGCGCGATGTCCTTGACCACCATGTCCGGCGGCCGATAGCGGACCCGCTTGCCTTCGATATAGGGATAAAGGCAAAAGGCGCAGTCATAGGGACAGCCGCGTTTTGTCTGCACGCCGATGGCCTCGCCCTCGTATTCGCGATACTGCGGGAAAATCGAGGTGAGGTAAGGCAAATCGACGGTCAACGCGTCGAGCAAAGCCGGCGAGCCCTGCCGGCCCTTGCGGACCTGTTTGCCTTCGCGGACGATATAGCGCTCGTCCTCGATTGACCGGCCTTCGAGCACCTTCACAATGGCATCTTCACCTTCCCCCAATAGACCGATGGTGCCCTCCGGCAACTTCTCGATCAATTGATCGGCGAAGGCGGTAAAGGCGCCGCCCCCGATCATGATCTGGGCTTTGGGGAATTCCTTTCGGATCAGCCAGGGGTACGAAAGAATCGTATAGATATGGCTGTAGTAGCGGTAGAGCTGCTTGACGCTCTGGAGGGATGCGACGATGCGTTTGAGCGGGTTGCTCGCGAAGTAAAAATTGAAGGCATGTTCCAGCGAGGAGTCGCCTTCATGCGGTGAGAAAATCTGAATGTCGCGCCACGAGAAGCAGACCAGATCGGGCTTGAAGTCCATGGCCGCGTCACGGATCGCCTGGCTTCGCTGGGACACCGGAAACAACGACAGATCGAGAATCCGCTGGCGGACCTCCGGCTTCCGCCGGTGAATGAAGTCAGCCAAATACGTCACCCCGATGGGATAGATCTTCTTGGAGGGAAGGAAAATGTAGAGAATTGAGTTCATAATTGTGAAGTTTTGAGTTGTGAGTGTTGAGTACGAAACGTACTGAAGACTCACAACAAAAGACTTTATTTGGTCGCCATATGGATGGCCACAATACCGCCCGTCAGATTGCGATACTCCACCTGTCGAAACCCCGCCTCGCTTAGGACCTGGCACAGTCGTTCCTGATCGGGAAACGTTCGGATCGAGGCCGGCAGATATTCGTAGACGCCTGTCTTGTCCCGAGCCACTTTCGTACCGATCCAAGGGAGCAGCGTAAACGAGTACCAATCATAGAGCGCCCGGAGCCATCCAAAAACCGGCCGCGAAAATTCCAAACAGACAAAGTGCCCACCCGGCTTCATGACGCGGCGAATTTCACCCACCGCTTGGGGCAGGTTGCCCACGTTCCGCATGCAAAAGCCGGTCGTCACGGCATCAAACGTGTTGTCCGCAAACCCTAGATGCTCGGCGTTGGCCTGGAGGCACGTAATTCTGTCCGACAACCCCTTGCCCTGCACTTTTTTCAACGCCTCCGCCAGCATGGCGTGATTCAGGTCGGAGGCAATGACGCGTCCGGCGGCTCCCATACGCGGTTCCACTAAGAGCGCCAGGTCAGCCGTGCCGGCTCCCACATCCAAGGCTGTCCCTCGTTCCACCAGCGGGACGAGGGAGGCGGTCAGTTTTTTCCATCGGTAATGGAGGCCGAAACTCAGCAAAGTATTGTTGAGATCATAGACGCCGGCGATGGCCGTAAACATCCGCTGCACGGCCTGTTCGCGCGCCTGGCCGGACCAGGTGGAGACGGCCTGCGCAGGCGCCGGCTGGTCCTGGGAAACAGAGGGTCGTTCGGCTCCTCTCATGCCCAGCGTGGTAGCACCGGCCTTCCGTCTTTGTCAAGGCGAGCCGGAGGGATGGTATAATCCGCGCCCTATGACCAACTCCATCATCATCAAAGGTGCGCGCGAGCACAACCTGAAGAACGTCGATGTGACCATCCCGCGCGATCAGCTCGTCGTGATCACGGGCTTGAGCGGGTCGGGAAAGTCGTCGTTGGCCTTCGACACGATTTACGCCGAAGGCCAACGGCGGTATGTGGAATCGCTGTCGGCCTATGCGCGGCAATTCCTCGAGCAAATGGGCAAGCCGGACGTCGACTCCATCGAAGGTTTGTCGCCGGCCATTTCCATCGAACAGAAGAGCACGAGCCACAATCCGCGATCCACGGTCGGGACCGGGTCGCGTGGGTCGCGTCGGCCAGTCGCTCGTACGTCCAGACCTCTCCGCTCTCGGAGATCAGGGCGGGCTTGTCGCCGCGCCGGATCCGCTGCTGGTCGACCAGACGCCCGAAGTTCATGGTC
>CBDIWQ010000003.1:0-3898 GCA_965285965.1 uncultured bacterium
GTACGACTGGGAGGGGATTCCCCATATGCCGGTCGAACTGATGTTGCTCCCGAAGCGGTTTTACTTCAGCATCTACGCGATCTCCTATTGGTAAGTCGGAGGCCAAGCGGTCTTAGGAAGACAATGCGCCACTTCAACTCCTTGGCTCACAGAACGACATGGCTACGATCCGACTTTGGCCCATTTATTACGGCGGGCCCGCGGAAATCAGCGCCTCGGTCAAAGCCTATTTTGCCTTGAAGCTGAGCGGCGTGCCGGCCGACGAGCCGCTGATGGTCCGGGCCAAGGACCGCATCATTGCGATGGGCGGCGTGGTGCAGGCGAATGTGTTTACGAAAATCGCCTTAGCTCTGTTCGACCAGTACGACTGGGAGGGGATTCCCCATATGCCGGTCGAACTGATGTTGCTCCCGAAGCGGTTTTACTTCAGCATCTACGCGATCTCCTATTGGTCCCGCGCGGTGCTGATTCCGTTACTGATCGTCTTTGCGCACCAACCGATGTGCCGCATTCCGCGCGAACAAGGCATTGAGGAATTGTTTACCATCCCGCGCGCGGACATCCGCTATTGGCGGTTTCCTCCCTTCAATAAGGATCAGAAATGGTTCACCCCGCATAACTTTTTTGTCGCGTTGGATGCGATGCTGAAGATCTATGACCGGATGCCGTTGATGATCCTGCGCGAGAAAGCCTTGCACAAGGCGGCGACCTGGATGTTGGAACGGCTGAAAGGCTCAGGCGGCTTGGGCGCCATCTATCCGGCCATGGCGAATTCCATCATGGCGCTGCGCTGTTTGGGCTATGAGATGGATGATCCGCTCATCGTCAAAGCGTTGCGCGAAATCGAGGCGCTGGAGGTCTACGATTCCGTGTCCCTCGACGGGCAGCGAGTGCCCACGCTGCATCTGCAGCCCTGCTTGTCTCCGATCTGGGATACGGCGCTCCTGGTGAATGCCTTGATCGAAGCCGGTCTGTCTCCGGATCATCCGGCCCTCTTGAGAGCCGGCCAGTACTTGATGTCTCGTCAAACGACGCAGGTGGGGGATTGGAAAATCTCCTCGCCGAAGGCCGAGCCGGGCGGCTGGTATTTCCAGCTCGAAAACGAGTTCTATCCCGATGTCGACGACTCGGCCGTGGTGTTGATGGCCTTGTCCAAGCTGCGCCTGGACCCGGCTCAGCAGAAAGAGTCGCTGCAGCGCGGCAAGGATTGGGTGCTGGCCATGCAGGGCTCTGACGGGGGATGGGGCGCGTATGACAAGGATAACAACCGGATCGTCTTCAACTACATCCCTTTTGCGGATCACAAGGCGCTCTTGGATCCCAGCACCGCCGATCTCACCGGGCGCTGCCTGGAGATGTTGGCGGCGCTCGGGTATGATCGGACCCATCCGGCGGTCAAACCGGCGTTGGCTTTCTTGAAAAAGGAACAGGAGCCGGACGGGAGCTGGTTCGGCCGATGGGGCGTCAATTATATTTATGGAACCTGGTCCGTTCTGGCCGGTCTTCGCGCGATCGGCGAGGACCTGTCGGCACCCTACATTCGTCGGGCCGTCTCGTGGGTGGAATCCAAGCAGAATCCCGATGGTGGATGGGGTGAATCCTGCCTGTCCTACGGTGACGACACGCAGAGCGGCAAAGGGGACAGCACCGCCTCCCAAACGGCCTGGGCTCTCATGGCGTTAATGTCGGCTGGGGCAACGGATTCCTTCAGCGTCGCCCGTGGGGTGCAATATCTGCTGCGCCATCAGATGAAAGACGGATCCTGGGAGGAAGTCCGCCATACGGGTACAGGGTTCCCCCGCGTGTTTTATCTGCGCTATCATTGGTATTGTCAGTATTTTCCCCTGTGGGCGCTGGCCATGTACCGCAATCTTCGCTCCCGAGGCCGGATGCGGGCGGACGAGGTTCGCCAACACGTGCAGGGAGCGGGATCTTACCGGTTGGAACGTTGACCGCTGCGATTTCTCCTGCGACCCCGTCGCTGATGACACCGGTGTCGACTCCTGCACGCATTGCTCTCTTCGCCGCGACCGGATGGGAAGTGAGCGCGGTGCGCGCCGCGTTTCCCGGCGGGTGCGAGCGGACCTATGACGGGCGCCGGGTGTTCGTGAGCAGGGTCGGCGCTGTAGAGTTCTGGCTTCTTCGCACGGGCATCGGACATGAAAAGGCGACCCGGGCGGCCTCATGGCTGTTGCGGCAGCAGCCGTTTCAGCTGGTGGTGTCGACGGGATTTGCTTGTGCGCTGGTGCCTGCAACGATCGGGGCGGTATTGATGGGGCGTGAAGTGAATTTCATACGTGTTGCTGGAACGGCGCCGTCTCCCCCAGTGCACAGTTCCGAGGAGTCCCAGGAGGAGTTCATTTCGTTCATGACCGGGCAATTGTCTCCTGCCCAGAGAGGCTCTTTTGTCTCGGTGGATCAAATCGTGGTGCGCGCTGCAGATAAGCAGCAGTACGCTCGCCTCACCGGAGCCGTCGGCCTCGATATGGAAAGTGCGGCGTTGGCGATGGTTTCGCAGCAGGCTCACGTGCCCTTTCTGATTTTACGCACGGTGTCGGATCTCCTGCATGAGGATCTCCCGCTCGACTTTAACCTGTTTCTCCGGCCTGCCGGCTGGGCGAAAGGGATCGGGTCAGTGCTCATGGCGCCCTGGAGCTTATGCGGGCTGGACCGGCTGCGCCGGCAGAGCCGCCGTGCCGCGGCCCAGTTGACCCAGGTCTTCCGGGCATATGTCGATGCGATCACGTCGGAGACGCACCCCCATGGGGCGGAGCAGGCGTGACACGGTTTCTCCAACACATCGGCCGTGTCGTGCTGCGGTACATCGGCGAGATGGGCCGGATGCTGATTTTCGTTCTGTCTTCCTTTGCGTGGCTGCTGCGTCCGCCGTTCCGGTTTCATCAAATCATGAAGCAGCTTCACTTCATCGGGTACAAGTCCACGTTCGTCGTCGTGCTCACCGCCGGATTTACCGGGATGGTCCTCGCCTTGCAGGGATATTATTCGCTACGCAAGTTCGGCTCAGAAGGACTGCTCGGGTCGGCGGTCGCGCTCAGTATGATCCGGGAGTTGGGCCCTGTGCTCGCGGCGCTGATGGTGACGGCGCGGGCCGGTTCCGCCATGACGGCGGAAATCGGCATTATGCGCATTACCGAGCAGATCGATGCGCTGGATACCATGGCGATCAACCCGCTTCAGTATCTCATTGCGCCCAAACTGGTGGCGGGACTGATCGGCGTGCCGCTCCTCGTCGCGATTTTCGACCTGGTGGGCATTTATGGCGGCTATCTCGTTGGCGTGGACTTGCTGGGTGTGAATGCCGGATCCTACTGGACGTCGATCGAGTCGGCGGTGGAATGGAAGGACGTCTATGGGGGCATTCTGAAATCCATCAGCTTCGGACTGATCGTGAGCTGGGTCTGTTGTTATAAAGGGTTTTATACCCGGATGAGCGCGGAGGGGCTGGGTGCCGCGACTACGGAAGCCGTGGTGTTGTCCTCGGTGCTCATTCTTGTCTGGGACTATTTCCTGACCTCGGTGCTGCTCTAAGCATGCTCAAGCTGGTGGGGATCAAGAAGCGGTTTGGTCCACAACAGGTCCTGCAGGGGGTGGACCTGGAAATCCCGAGCGGTAAATTGACGACCATCATCGGGCCGAGCGGTGAAGGCAAAAGCGTGCTGCTAAAGCATATGATCGGGCTTCTGCAGCCCGATGCAGGCCAGGTCTGGGTGGATACGGTCGAAATCTCCCATCTCCGCGGACCTGCCCTCAATGAAGTACGCAAGCGTTTTGCCATGCTGTTTCAAAGCGCGGCCTTGTTCGATTCCATGACCGTGTTCGACAACGTGGCCTTCCCGCTGCGGGAGAAACTGAGGCTCCAGGAAGCGGAGGTCAAGAC
>CBDIWQ010000004.1:0-3994 GCA_965285965.1 uncultured bacterium
CTATCTGACGGGCAAAGAGGCCCGCGATGCGATGAAGGAAGCCAAACGCGGCAAAGAGGGCGAGACGGAACGCCTCGCGATGATGACCGGGGAAGACGCGAAGGAAATCAAGAAAGAGCTCAGTGTCTATGTGGACGACACCGCCAAACCGGTGCCGGCCACTGCCGAGGAGTAGTCCTTGCCTGATGGCCTGAACCAGCAGCCCAGTTTGCAAGGCCGCCGCCTGGTCCTTGGTGTGACCGGCAGCATCGCCGCCTATAAGGCGGTAGGCCTCTTGCGATCGATGACGGCCGAAGGCGCGCGCGTTTCCGTCGTCATGACGCAAGCGGCAACGCGGTTTGTCAGTCCGCTCACCTTTGAAGTGTTATCCGGAGGACAGGTCACCACCGATCTCTTTGAGGCGCACGAAGAGATGAAGCACCTCACGGTGCCTGCGGAGGCCGATGCCATCATCGTGGCCCCGGCCACGGCGAATTTCTTGGCGAAGGCCGCCATTGGTTTGGCCGATGACGTCCTGTCGACCATGCTGCTTACGACTCGGTGTCCATTGATCCTGGCTCCCGCCATGGACGGAGACATGTGGACACAGCCCACCGTCATGGAACATGTACGCATGCTGCGTGCACGGGGAGTGAGCGTGCTCGATCCGGAAGAAGGCCCGCTGGCTTCGGGTCGAATTGCCCAGGGCCGACTGGCGGCGGAAGCCGCCATCCTGGAAGCCATTCGGCACGCGGTAGTTCCATCGCTGGATTGGCAGGGTGAGCGTGTACTGGTCTCAGCGGGCCCGACCCAGGAAGCCATCGATCCGGTTCGGTTTATTTCCAATCGCTCGTCAGGAAAGATGGGCTATGCCATTGCTGAAGCCGCGCGCGACCGTGGGGCCTCAGTTGTGCTGGTGTCCGGACCGACGGGACTCGCGCCGCTGCCCGGAATCGAAACCGTGCCCGTGACCACCGCCTGCGAAATGGCCGACGCGCTCAGCCGGCATTTCGATTGGGCCACGGTCGTGATTATGGCCGCGGCCGTCGCGGATTTCCGTCCAAAGGACCAGGCCGTCCAAAAGATCAAGAAACGTCAGCAGGCAACCCTATCGCTTCAACTTGAGCCGGCTCAAGACATCCTGGCCATGCTGTCCGCGCAACGGACCTCTCAAATTCTGGTGGGATTTGCCGCAGAAACCGAGGATCTCGAGGCTCACGCCAAAGAGAAACTGGTGGGAAAAGGACTGGACCTCATTGTGGCGAACGATGTGACCAAAGAGGGGAGCGGCTTTGGCAGCGATCATAACGCCGTCGTGATGCTCTCGCGCGCCGGCCTGCGAAAGGAACTTCCGCTGATGACGAAGCGCAGGATCGCCGATGAAATCCTGACCGCCGTCAGCGATATCCGTCAGCCACAGTCCGCCTCTCATTCGTCCATCGCCGAGGAGTAACCATGGCTTCCGGACCTTCCAACAACGGAAACGCAGCAGAGATAGACCGCTTGGCCTTCGCACTCGCGAAAGAGCCAGGGTCAAAGGCATTCATTCCTCTGGCTGAGGAATATGGCAAAGCCGGGATGTGGCAAGAGGCGGCCGGCGTGCTCGAAGATGGTCTGAAGGTCTACCCGAATTTTATTACCGCCATGGTGGCCCTGGGGCGTGCGTATGATCAACTCAACTTACCGGTTAAAGCTAAAGCCATTCTTGAAGAAGCCATTAAGCTCAGCCCCGAGAATCTGCGGGCCCATCGAACGTTAGCTAAGATCTATGTCTCGGAAAAGGCGAAAGAGGCTGCACTGCGATCATGCGCGGTGATCCTGGCAGTGAACCCCCAGGATCAAGAAGCCCTGTCCATTCGAGCGGCCCTGGTCTCGGCTGAACCGGGCATAGCTGCTGAACTTTCTACACCGACACCGGATCCGCGTTTGGAACCCGTCCCTCTTGCACCACCATCCACAGCTGGTGTCGCGCCCGTAGACATCGGCAAGCTGCCGGTGATGCTTGAGGAACCCATGTCGACTGGTATATCGCCATTGGTTCAGAACGCCGTCGCGCTTCAGAGTCCCTCCGTCGTCGTGTCGCCGAACCCCCGCGAGGTGTATGTCCGACAGCTGGAGCAATGGCTAGCCGGCATTCAGCGCCGGCGGCGTCCCCGAAGTTCAGTACCGTCACAGTCTTAGTTCTCAATCGTTTGACCCCCTTGGACAGGACTGCTAGAATGCCGCCGTTTGCATACTGCTGGCAAAGCTGACTGATTTGGTGAGCCGGAGGCTGCCCGTCTCTGACATGTTGCACGTGCTGGTCCTGCATGGTCCGAATCTCAATCTGCTCGGCGACCGGGAAGAATCCATTTATGGGACGACTACTCTCGCAGCCATTGACTCGTCCTTATTGAAGCTTGGTGAGGACCTTGGAGTATCCCTTGATATCCGCCAGTCAAACCTTGAGGGCGAGCTCGTCACCTGGATTCAAGAAGCCAGAACCAGCTGCCAGGGCATTATCATCAATCCAGCCGCCTATACCCATACCAGCATTGCGATCCGGGATGCCCTGGCGGCGGTCAACGTCCCCGTCATTGAGGTCCATTTGTCGAACATCTACCGGCGGGAAGAATTCCGGCGGCATTCGTATATCTCCGGGGTGGCCTTGGGGCAAATTTCAGGATTCGGGCCGAGCGGCTATCTGCTGGCCTTACGGGGGCTCTCCCAGCACCTCTCTGCCAATCCATCAAAGCCGGACGCCTCTCGCACCACCGCAGCCGGAGTGCGGCGAACGCCCAACCAGTGACATCCAAACCGACTTGACGATTCCGAGTGAAGGGAGTGGAGAGTGATATCGACTGTTGATTTTCGAAATGGAGTGCGCCTCATGGTGGACGGCGAGCCGTTTTACATCGTCGAGTTCCAGCATGTGAAGCCGGGAAAGGGCGGCGCCTTCGTACGGACCAAACTCAAAAGCTATCTCTCCGGGAATGTCCTTGACCGGACCTTCCGGTCGGGGGAACGCTTTGAGGATCCGGATCTGGAAGAGCGTGAAATGCAGTTTCTCTACGCGACGGGAGACGACTACACGTTCATGGATACGGAGACGTATGAGCAGCTGACGTTCAACAAGCGCCAGCTAGGCGACAACGCCGATCTGTTAAAAGAAAACATGATCGCGAAGATTTTGATTTACGAACACCGGCCCATTGCCGTCGACTTGCCGATTTTCATTGAACTCAAGGTCGTAGACGCCGAACCGGGCGTGCGCGGTGACACGGCATCCGGCGGCACCAAACCCGCCATTGTGGAAACCGGCGCCACGATTAAGGTGCCGCTCTATCTGGAAGTGGGCACCGTCATTAAGATCGATACCCGCACAAGAGCCTATGTGGAGCGTGTCCGGTGAGCCCACGCCGACCTGCAGGACCCAAGAAAAAGCCCCGCCCGATTGTTCTGCCGAACCGGTTCGCCGAGCCGTCTCCGGCATCAGACGCCCTGCTCACGGGAAGCCAGACCAAGCAGATCCAAGACCTCATCGATCTCTTGCGACGCAACAACTTGACGGAATTGGAACTGGAGCGGCAGGGTGTCCGGATCCGCGTCCGGCATGAAGTCGGCGTCAAGACCGTCACTACCTCGCTACAGGAATCGACTATATCGAGCCCGCAGGCGTCATCTCACACGCCGTCCTCGACCGGGTCTTCGGACGAAGCCGCCGGCCTCGTCACGATCACGTCCCCCATCGTCGGCACCTTCTACCGATCACCTTCGCCGGACGCCGATCCGTATGTCGAAGAAGGGGACTACGCGAGGAAAGGGCAAGTGCTGTGTATTGTGGAAGCGATGAAGCTCATGAATGAAATCGAATCCGAAGTGGATGGGCGCATCGTGAAAATATTGGCCGAAAGCACGAAATCGGTCGAGTATGGGCAGGCGCTCTTTCTCATCGATCCGAAAGCCACCCAGTAAGCACTTCCTGGTCATCTACAGCCGGAGCAAACACGTGTTCAAGAAGATCCTCGTCGCGAAT
>CBDIWQ010000005.1:0-4010 GCA_965285965.1 uncultured bacterium
AGCCTGGCCCGCTTGATGGCTTCTTTCGTGTTCCCGCCGTTCGGTTGATAGGGGTCCCAGACGATCATCTGCTCGCGGGGGATTCCCATCTTGTTAAGTCGGATCGTAGCCATGTCGTTCTGTGAGCCAAGGAGTTGCTGCGTACATTTGTCTTCCTAAGACCGCTTGGCCTCCGACTTAGCCTGGCCCGCTTGATGGCTTCTTTCGTGTTCCCGCCGTTCGGTTGATAGGGGTCCCAGACGATCATCTGCTCGCGGGGGATTCCCATCTTGTTGGCGGTATTGCGGCCGAGGTGTTCGTCCGGGAAAAAGAGTATTTTCTCACGTCGCGCCCAGGACCATTCGATGACGGCCTTCGCATTGGAGGAGGTGCAGGTAATCCCGCCATGTTCTCCGCAAAAGGCCTTCAACACAGCGGCGCTATTCACATAGACCGCCGGCATGACCGTCTCCTCGACCGGGATGACCCGTCCGAGCGATTCCCAACATTGATCGACCTGCTCAATCGCCGCCATGTCCGCCATCGAACAGCCGGCCGCCATGTCGGGCAGGATGACCGTCTGATTGGACCGGCTCAGGATATCCGCCGTTTCCGCCATGAAGTGGACGCCGCAAAACACGATGTACGGCCGTTCCGATCGTTCCGCGGCCAATTTGGCGAGCAAGAGCGAATCGCCACGAAAGTCGGCATGCCGGATGACTTCATCGCGTTGATAATTATGCCCGAGAACCATCACCTGATCACCAAGCGCTTGCTTGGCCGCCACCGTCCGGTCGAACAATTCCTGTTCGGGCAGCCCGAGATAGTCGGTGATCGGTTGAGGTACAGTCGCCACAATTTTCATGGATGTCATTGCCTCTCAGAGAGCCTCTGATTCTACGATAGCCATACCGCACAATCAACGAACGGCGTCTGGAAAGAAGTCCCATAGACGCGCCCATTCGCGTCCCGGATGCTAGGCCTAATAGCCGGTTGACTTCGCTTCGGCCGCAAGCTTACGATTTGATCGCAATAGCTAGGGGAGCCCTCGAGGCTGAGAGTCCGAAAGATCGGACGACCCTCACAACCTGAACTGGGTAATACCAGCGTAGGGAAGCCGGAATACAGCGGTCTTTGTGAGCACTCAGCCGCACCCCCTCTGGCTTCAGGGTGCGGCTTTTTTATGTCCGCGCGAGTGAACATCCGAGCGAAAGGACCCCCACATGGGTGACCATACCAATCCTGGTTCCGCCAACGGAAACGGCGCCGGTATCCCGACTTCCACGCTCTCCACGACACCGTTTCCCGCTTCCCAAAAAGTGTATGTCGAGGGCAGCCTGCCGGGCGTTCGCGTGCCCATGAGAGAAGTCCGTTTGACCCCGACCAAATCCATGAACGGCGGCGGTGCCGTGGCCAATGCGCCTGTCACGGTCTATGACACCTCGGGTCCCTACACCGATCCCGGCGTCGCCATCGACGTGCGATCCGGCCTGGCGCCCTTGCGACGCGACTGGATCGTCAACCGCCAGGATGTGGAGGAACTTCCGGCCGTCACGTCGGCCTACGGCCGCCAGCGCGCCGACGATCCGAAGCTGGCCGAGCTCCGTTTCCAGCATATCCGCAAACCGCTGCGCGCCAAGACAGGTGTCAACGTCACGCAGCTGCACTATGCCCGCAAGGGCCTGGTCACGCCGGAAATGGAGTTTATCGCCATCCGTGAAAACCAATCCCGCGAAGTCGCCCGTGAACTAGCCTCGCGGAACGGTCATGGGGGCGGCATGGCGCAGCATCCCGGACAGTCCTGGGGAGCCAGCATTCCGTCCACCATCACGCCGGAGTTCGTGCGCGACGAAGTGGCCCGCGGGCGGGCCATCATCCCGGCCAATATCAACCATCCCGAAAGCGAGCCGATGATCATCGGCCGAAACTTTCTGGTGAAGATCAATTCGAATATCGGCAATTCGGCCGTAGCCTCCTCGATCGAAGAAGAAGTCGAGAAAATGATCTGGTCCATCCGCTGGGGCGCCGACACCGTTATGGATCTCTCGACCGGGAAGAACATCCATGAGACGCGCGAGTGGATCATCCGCAATTCACCCGTGCCGATCGGCACCGTGCCGATCTATCAGGCGCTCGAAAAGGTCGGCGGCAAGGCCGAAGACCTCACCTGGGAGATCTTCCGCGACACGTTGATCGAACAGGCCGAACAAGGCGTGGACTATTTTACGATCCATGCCGGCGTCCGGCTGGCCTATGTGCCCATGACGGCCAGGCGGATGACCGGGATCGTATCGCGCGGCGGGTCGATCCATGCCAAGTGGTGTCTGGCGCATCATCAAGAGAACTTCGCCTACACCCATTTCGAAGAGATCTGCGAGATCATGAAGGCCTACGACGTGTCGTTCAGTCTCGGCGACGGCCTCCGGCCCGGCTCCATCGCCGATGCCAACGATGAGGCGCAGTTCGCCGAGCTGGAAACCCTGGGCGAACTGACCAAGACGGCGTGGCGTCACGACGTGCAGGTCATGATCGAAGGTCCGGGCCACGTCCCGATGCACATGATCCAGGTGAACATGGAGAAGCAATTGAAAGAGTGCCATGAGGCGCCCTTCTACACGCTCGGTCCGCTGACGACCGATATTGCGCCGGGCTATGATCACATCACCTCCGGCATCGGCGCGGCCATGATCGGCTGGTACGGCTGTGCGATGCTCTGTTATGTCACCCCCAAAGAACATCTGGGGTTGCCGGACCGGGAAGACGTCAAGACCGGCGTGATCACCTACAAGATCGCCGCGCATGCGGCCGACTTGGCCAAGGGGCATCCGGGTGCGCAGATTCGCGACAATGCGCTCTCCAAAGCGCGGTTCGAATTCCGGTGGGAAGATCAGTTCCATCTGTCGCTCGATCCGGATACCGCCAAACAATTCCATGACGAGACGCTGCCGGACAATGCCGCGAAGGTCTCGCACTTCTGCAGCATGTGCGGACCGCATTTCTGTTCCATGAAGATCACGCAAGACGTGCGGGACTACGCTGCGCAGCTGCAGGTGGACGAACAGCAGGCCATCCAAATCGGCATGAAGGAAAAAGCCGAAGAATTCAAAAAGACCGGCTCCGAGATTTATCGATAGAGTATGAGGAGGCTCAAAACGGTCATCCAACAAGGCCCGAAGTGAATCGAAACCGGAGGCGTACCCTCTGGGGTACGTTGAGGATTTCGATGAACGGAGAACGAAGTTGGGGGGCCGTTTTCAGCATCCGCTGAACGGAGAATCGACCATGAGTAAGCCTCGACCTGCGCCGTTAAGAGAACGCGACATCACCCGGCATATCGCCCGGGAATATTATAAAGAGTTCGACCAGCTCATCGAGAGCGACGTCATCATCGTGGGTGCCGGGCCCTCGGGCCTCATCTGCGCGCATGACCTGGCCAAGATGGGGTTCCGCACGCTCATCATCGAACAAAGCCTCGCCTTGGGCGGCGGCTTCTGGCATGGCGGCTATTTGATGAATAAAGCCACCATTTGCGAACCGGCCAATGAAATCCTCGACGAGATCGGCGTGCCCTGCAAGAAAATCAAGGAATGTGAGGGCATGTACATGGTCGATCCGCCGCATGCCACCGGCGCCTTGATTGCGGCGGCCTACCGGGGGGGTGCCAAAGTCCTGAACCTGACGCGTGTAGTGGATCTGATTCTCAGGAGAGATGGTATCCTGGAAGGGGTGGTGATGAATAACACCACGGCCGAAATGGCCGGCCACGACATCATCCACGTGGACCCGATCGCGCTCGAAAGCAAGATCGTCGTGGATGCCACCGGCCATGATGCCGTCGTGGTCGAACTGCTGCATAAACGGAATCTGTACAAACCGGTGCCGGGGAACGGCGCCATGTGGGTCTCGCGGTCGGAAGAGGAAGTCATGGACCGGACCGGCGAAGTCTATCCCAACTGCTTCGTCATCGGTCTCGCCGTCGCCGCCGTGCACGGCACCCCGCGCATGGGCCCGGCGTTCGGCTCCATGTTATT
>CBDIWQ010000006.1:0-11062 GCA_965285965.1 uncultured bacterium
CGGATGCGGGAGCGCCAGGCGCGCTGGCCGCACGCCCTGTCGGCGTCGTCCACGCATGATACGAAGCGCAGCGAAGACGTCCGGGCGCGCCTCAATCTGCTCTCGGAAATTCCGCAGGAGTGGAAAACCCGGGTCGGCCGATGGAGCCGGATGAACCGCAAGCATCGGCGGGAAACCGAAGGAGAACGGCTGCCGGACCGGAACGATGAGTATCTGTTCTATCAGACCTTGGTGGGCGCCTGGCCCTTGCAGCCTATGGAGGCGGACGCCTATCGCATCTTTTGCAGCCGGATCCAGCACTACATGGAAAAGGCGATCCACGAAGCAAAGGTCCACACCAGCTGGATCAACCCCAGTTTTGCGTATGATCAAGCGATGCAGGACTTCGTGACGGCGGCGCTCGACCGCACCGCTCCCAACGCCTTCCTTGAGGATTTTCTTCCCTTCCAGGAGCGCCTCGCCTACTACGGGCTCTTCGGGGCGCTTTCCCAATTGCTGTTGAAGATGACGGCCCCCGGGATTCCGGACTTCTATCAAGGCACCGAGCTATGGGATTTCAGCCTGGTCGATCCGGACAATCGCCGGCCGGTCGATTACGGGATGAGGAGCGCGATGCTGAACGACCTGCGCCGGGCCATGAACGCCCAAGAGACCCCGAGGGCCGAGTGGGTCCGCGCATTGGCGGAGGACGCGCGGGACGGCCGCGTGAAAGTATTCACCACCATGGCGACGCTCGAATACCGGCGGCTGCATGCGGCGTTGTTCGAGCGCGGCGACTATCTGGCGCTGGAGACAGGCGGCACTAAGAAGCAGCACCTCTGTGCTTTTGCGCGAGTGCATGAAGACGAGGCGGTCGTGACGGTCGTCCCCCGGTTTCTGGCCACGTTGATGTCCCAGGCCCTCCATCCGCCGCTGGGTTCTTCGACCTGGGAAGACACCTGGGTCGCCGTGCCGCCCTGGCCCACTCTGGCCAGGTTCCGGCATGTATTGACCGGGGAAGTGTTTGGGGCGGAATCGGTTCAAGGACGCCGCGTGCTGCAGGCGGCCAAAATTTTCCATCATTGTCCCATCGGACTCCTCGAACGAATTACCTGAATGCCTCTCCCGTCCGTCGGCCGTCCATTGCATTTCAGTTCCAGTGGGTCACCCTCCTGCTAGGGATGAGACCAGTTGGTGGTGGTGAGGTCCGTTGATAGTCTTTTCTTGAGCGGTGTACCCAAGGATAACAAGTGAAAGGACTCATGCGGGTGCTCGATAGACGTGCGACCACGGTCCCCAAAGCACCGAGGACCTCTGAAGCCGGCCGGAGTGCCGGGCGGCGAACGGAGCAGAATGGGTTGGTTCTGCTGCGGGCCGACCATGAAAATCTTCAAAGCGAATACGAAGGATTCCAGACGTCCGGGGGAGACGACCGGTATTTCCTGGCCACTCGCATCCTGCGACAACTGGCGCAGCATGCGCAGCTCGAGGCGGACGTCTTTTATCCGGCGGTTCAACGGCAGGCGGAACGCCAGGGGCATCGGAAAGCCCTGGCCCTGGTGCGCGACGCGCTCCGTGAGCACCGGGCCATGGACCGCCATATGGATCGGTTGAACGATGTCACGCAGGACGACCTCTTTCTGCGGCAGGTCGAAGATCTGATGCAGGACGTTCACGCGCATGTCGAGCGGGAGGAGCGGGACATGTTTCCGCTGGCGCAGACGCTCCTCGGCGAATCAGGGCTCGTCCGGCTGTGGCGTGATCTTCGGCAGCGCAAGGATGCGATTGAACACCAGTTTGCCGCCTAGCTGGACGGTGGGGAAGGACGGGCGACGCGCGAAGGTCCGGGCGTCGCACAAGGGCGGTTGGGAGACGCCCTTGAGATTGACAGCCGGCTACGTGCTGTTGGCCGGCATCTGTTCATTGATGGTGTCTCAGGAGCGCCTGCCGTCGGCCAGCCCGGCGTGGGAAACGGACTCGGTCGCGGGTGCAAGAAACACCAGGAAGCCTGCTATGGATTCACAGGAGCGGACGACGCTGTTTGCCGGGCCGGAGTTTCGGACTGCGGCAGGTTATTCCGGGCACAGCGTCCAACCGGATCCCTTGCCGCCGCATGCCGACACCCATGGCGTTGCCCGCATGGCCGGCATGGTAGGGGACGGCATCGGACGATTGGAAGGTCTCATCGCACAATATCCCTGGCCGACCGTGTTGTTCGGGATCGGCCTGGGCTTTTTACTTGCCCGGCGTATGAGGTAGCGGCATGGCTGTATACACGACTCCTCCTCCCCGATCAGGCCTGTTCGATATCGTATCGGGTATTCTCGACGACTTCCGGACTCTCATGCGCCAAGAGGCGCAGTTGCTGCGCGATGAAGTGAAGCTCGAGGTGAACAAAGCCGGCCGGGCGGCCTCCGGCTTAGGCATTGGAATCGGCTTGCTCGCCGTGGGCGGTATCTTTCTTCTCACCATGCTGGTGCATGGCTTGCACGAATGGTTCGACATGCCTCTCTGGCTGTCCTACGGAATCGTGGGCGGAATTCTAGCCGGAACCGGCGTCGCGTTATTGATCCGGGCGAGGTCCTTGGCGGCCACCGTGCAAGCGATGCCCCGGAGAACCCTCTTTGCCATTAAGGAAGACGCACAATGGATCAAAGAACAAGTGATGTCGAAGCGGACCTGAAGAATATCCTCCAGACGCGGCTGGCCCTGGCCGACAAGCTGCAACTGCTGGAACGGCGCGTCGAAGAAAGCGTCCTGGGGACCAAATCGGCGGCCCTGGACATCATCACCCACGCCAAAAATACTGCGGTGGATTTCGTCGAGTCGACGACCGCACAGTTCAATCCCGCGGTACAAGCGTCACGGCGGCCATGGCTGCTGGTAGGCGGCGCTATTGCGGTCGGATTGCTGGCCGGATGGTTCGACCAGAGACGGAAATCCACCGGGCGATATGCGTACGCGCCTCCGGAAGCCCACCCGGCCGAGGTGATGCCCGCGGAAGGGGGCGGCGGACCGCGTCACGGCGTCTATCCGTTTTATCCGTCGGGCGAGCCAGAGCATGGTCAGCCTGAGCCATCCGGTGGCCAAAGGCGCCGGATCAAGGACACAGCGGTCAAGACTCTCCATGAACTGTCTTCAGTGTGGGACGATGTCGCCGGAGAGTTGAACAAGGAAAAGGAGCGTGTACAGGGCGCCGCCATTGAAATGGGCCGGACGTTCCTTCACGAACTGGGGCACATCGCCGTGCAGGCTGTGATCGATTCGCTGAGCCGGAGGCCGGTTTCCCGGGTCTCCCAGCTGCCGGTGGGCGCGCCGCGGCCTGAGGAGCCCACGACCCAGATCAAACCTCGTGCGGCGGCCTGAAACATCCCGTGGCGACCAGGGCCCACGCATGTGCTGAAGAGGAGAAGCGATCCTCATCACAACAGGCGCGTGCGTTCACGGCAGGCCGATCTCTCTCCTGACTCCATTTCCGCTGTCCGGCTGACCCTGGACCGTCCATGAGGCACGGCCAAAGGGACCGGTGCGGCTCTTGCCGCCCGCGGGAGTGTGAGAGCCAGGCGGTCGCAGTAAAAAGCGCGTGAAGGAGAGGCCGTTTATGGCGACCCAATCAGGGACTCGGCATCGAGGGTGGTGGATTGCTGTCGGCGTTATTGCGGTTGTCCTGTTGCTGGTCGTCACGGCCGCCTTCTTGGCTGAAGAGCCGTTACGGCGGTACGCGGAGGCTCAGGCGAATGCGCGGCTGCCGGAATACCGTACCACCATCGGCGGGCTGGATCTGCATCCGCTGACGCTCGCCGCCGATTTTACCGATATTGTCATCCGGCAACAGGCGCATCCTGAACCGGCGCTGGCGGTCATTCCCTATGCCCGGACCGGCGTCGGCCTGTTTCCATTATTGACGGGTACGATTTCGGCTGATCTGCATGTGGATCGGCTGGCCTTGTCGGCGACCCGCGAGCAAGTCGATACGGCACTCCGGAAGGGCGATCAGCAGGAATCGAAAGAACAGGCGGTGGCCTGGCAGGATACTCTGCGCGAGATGCTGCCTATCCGTCTCGCGTTATCGATCACCAACAGCGACGTCACGTATCGTGGTGCACCGGCGGCCGAGCCGGTCTATGTGCAACTCGAGATCGCGGCCAACAATGTGACGAACCGGCCGAAACCCGACCAGGCCTATCCGGCCGACGTGCGTGTCAAGGCGCTCTTTCTAGATCAGGCGCAGCTGACGGTGGACGGTCATGCCGATCCGCTGGCCAAGCCGTTCCCCGCGGTGACTGCGGACATGAAAGTGGAGAACGTCGATATTCCGACTGCACTGAAAGCGGCCGGCAGGGAGGATCTGCCGGTCAAGGCCGGCGTGGTCAAGGTGACGGGGCATGTGGACTATGCGCCGTCCAAACAGGCGGTTGCCATTGAGGAGGTGGCTGTCGAGAAGCCCGTCATCGCCTATGTGGGCGGCGCGCCGTCCGGGGAGCAGGCGGCTCAGACGAAAGACGCGGCGGCCGCCAAGGGGCCCGCCTGGCAAGACAGGATCACTGAACTGTTTCCCATCACCCTCCAGCGCGTGTCGATCCAAGATGGTCACGTGACGTACCGCCCGAATCCGGCAGCGGCACGGACGACTTACCCTCAGGCGTGCAGGTGAGTGCGCAGCTGCCGGAGGACGCCGCGTTGACGGTGGAGGGCCGCGCCGACCTGCTGGCCAAACCCCTGCCCGCCGCGGAAGCCGCCCTGAAGGTGGAGCGCCTCCATCTCGACAGTCTGCGGCCGGTTGCGGAGCCGTTCCATGTGTATCTCAGCCAAGGGGTGCTCGATCTCAAGGGCCTGGTCAAGCAATCCAAGGGGAGGACCGCGATTGTGGTGGAAGACTTTCTCCTGGATGAGGCCAAGCTGGATTACGTCCATACCGCCACAACCAAAGGCAAGGAAATGCAACGCGCGAAGAAGGGTGCCGGCGAAGTCAAACAGGCCCATTCGGATCCCGCTTTGATGTTGAAGGTCCAGCGGGGAAAAATCCTGCACAGCGAGGTCGGGTTTGTGAATCAATCCGCCTCTCCCGATTACCGAGTATTCATGGCCGATATGAACGTTGACTTGGAAAATGTGAGCAATCGGGTTTCGGAAGGCACGGGCGTCGTCAAGGTGACGGGCAGATTTATGGGCAGCGGGCCCACCGTCGTGAGCGGCACCTTCCGCCCTGAGAAACCCAACCCCGATTTCGATTTGAACATCCGGATTATCAAGACCAAGCTGAGATCGTTGAACAACGTGTTCCGGGCTCATGGCAATCTGGATCTGCAGGAAGGCATGTTCGCCTTTTTCAGCGAGATCAAGGTCAAAGATGGGAAGGTCGACGGCTATGTCCGTCCGTTCCTCAAGGACGTGGACGTGTACGATCCGGCGCAGGACCGGAATAAGTCCACCCTCAACAAGGCTTATCAGGCCATTGTCGGGGGGGTCGCCTCGATCTTCAAAAACGACGAGCCCCGCAACGAGGTTGCGACGGACACCGACGTCAGCGGACCCGTGGAAAATCCGCAGGCCCACACGTGGCAGCTGCTTGGCAATCTGGTGCAGAACGCATTTTTTGAGGCCATCAACCCGGGCTTGAAGGGATAACGTCGTCATGAGCCGGACGTCTCAAACCGCGTCCCTGACGAGCGGCTCGCGAGCCTACAATCCCTGGAAGTTGGGAGGCCTCACCGTCGCAGAGCTTGCACGGCGGATCTGGCGTGAAAGCCAGGAAGATGAGATTCTCGGCCGCGCGGCGCAGTTGTCCTACTACGTGTTGCTTGCCCTGTTTCCGGCGCTCATTGTCCTGACGGCTCTGATGGGCTTGCTGTCCGTGCAGAATTACATGCCGGAGCTGATGAGTTACCTGCGCACCGTCCTCCCGGGCGATGCGTTATCCATGGTGGAACGGTTCCTCGCGCAGGTCGCGCAAGGCAGCGGCGCCAACATCCTGTCTTTTGGGGGACTGGGAGCCCTGTGGGCCTCCTCGAGCGGGGTGACGGCGATCATGGAGGCGCTCAACGTCGTGTACGATGTGAAGGAAGACCCGCGGCCGTTCTGGCGTGTCAGGCTCACCGCCATCGTGTTGACGATCGGCCTGGCCGGGTTCGTGATTTTTTCTGTGGCGCTGGTGTTGTACGGAGAGCACATCGCCGCATGGGTCGCCGGCTGGGTGGGGCTCGGGCCGTTGTTCACCCGCGCCTGGATCATTCTGCAGTGGCCGGTCATCATCGCGCTGATGCTGACCGTCGTGGCCTGTATCTATTACTTTTGTCCCGCGATCACGCAGGACTGGCGCTGGGTGTCGCCGGGGTCGGTCTTTGCCGTCGGCATGTGGATCGTCGTCTCGCTCGGGTTCAAGGCGTATGTGGAAAACTTCGGCAATTATAACGCCGTCTACGGTTCGATCGCCGGCGTGATCGTGTTGATGCTCTGGCTCTACCTGAGCGGGGCGGTGCTCCTGCTGGGCGGGGAGATCAACGCCGAAATCGAGCACGCGGCGACGGAGCGGCAAGGCGCCGCAGGCGATGAAACGACGCAGGACCGACAGGCGGCGTAAAAAGATAATGTTGAATTGTGAGTGTTGATTGTTGAGTTGGTCGGATAATTCAAAATTCAACACTAACAATTCAAAACTGGAGTGAAGGATGCCCAGAGTCCTTTGGAAAGGGGCGATCAGTTTCGGCCTGGTGCACATCCCTGTCGGGGTCTATTCGGCCGAGAAGCGCAATAATTTCGATCTGACCATGCTCGACCGCCGGACGATGAAACCGGTCGGCTTCAAACGCTACAATAAGGAAACCGGCGAAGATGTGTCCTGGGACGACATCGTGAAGGGCTATGAGTATGAAAAAGACCGGTACGTGGTCCTGACCGAAGAGGACTTCAAGCGCGCAAATATCGAGGCGACGCAGACCGTCGACATCCACAGCTTCGTCAACGGCGCCGAGATACCGCCCATGTACTTTGAAACGCCCTACTACCTGGCCCCCGACAAACGCGGAGAAAAGGGGTATGCATTGCTTCGGGAGACGCTCTTGCAGACCGGCAAGGTCGGGATCGCCAATGTGGTCATCCGCACCAGGCAATATGTGGCGGCGCTCCTGCCGGTCGACGACGTCATTGTCATGAATACCTTGCGCTACGCCAACGAACTGCGATCCGCCGACGAGCTCACCGTCCCACCCCGCGATCTCAAAGCCGTCGGCATCAGTCCGCGCGAAATGGACATGGCCCGCCGGTTGGTGGAGGGCATGACCGACAAGTGGAAGCCGGAGGAATTCCGCGACACGTATCACGAGGACCTGCTGGCGCTGATCGACAAGCGCATCCAGGCCGGACAGACGGAAGCCATCACGGAACCCGCCGGCCCCGAAGAGGAACGGCCGGCCGGAGGCGACGTCATCGATCTGATGGCGTTGCTGAAGCGCAGCGTGGAAGACAAGGCGCAGGCGCGGCGCCCCCCTTCCAAAGCAAAACCCTCCCGTCCTGCCAAGTCTGCCGGCCGGAAATCGGCGTAAGGCACGGCGAGGGGCCTCGACGCTGGAGACCGCAGCGATTCATGACCGACGCACTACCCCACATTGCAATCATCCGGCATGGCGAAACCGAATGGAGCCGATCCGGCCGGCACACGGGACGCACCGACCTGGCGCTCACCGACCACGGGCGGGAGCAAGCCTTGTCGGTCGGCAGGCGGTTGAAGGACATGGCGTTCCTCCGGGTCTTCAGCAGCCCGTTACAGCGGGCGACGCACACGGCGGAGCTGGCGGGGTTCGGCTCATTGCTGCAGATTGATCCGGACCTGCTCGAGTGGGATTACGGTGACTATGAAGGCCGGCGCACGGCAGAAATTCGCGGTGAGCGGCCGGGCTGGAATGTATTCCGTGATGGCTGTCCCCATGGGGAGTCTCTCCGCGACGTCTCCGAACGCGCGGATCGGGTGGTGGCGCGATTGCGGGAAGTAGAAGGAAATGTAGCGGTTTTCTCGCACGCCCACTTTCTCCGGGTCCTGACGGCTCGGTGGATGCAGTTCGACCCCCTGGCGGCGCTCGGGTTTGTGGTTCATCCGGCCGCAATCGGGCTGTTGGGCTACGAACACGGCAGCCGTGAGGAGCCGGTTCTGGTCAGATGGAACGAGGAATGCGGCGGGCCCCTCTGGCGCTAGCGACCGCTCGCCCGTCCGGGCCCAATTGTGAGCCCCAGTGGCCGGTGCTTTCTTGAAGCCAGAGAGCAAGACAGGCCGTCTTGCAACAGGGACATGTCGTCTTCAAGGCGGACTGTCCCTCCGTGGTCTTCTGCGCAATCGAGGATTCCTGTAGGATATGTATGCTGGTTCTGGAGGGAAGCGATTCTCTATGGTCGTGGTCCGATTGTTGCTGGTCACTATAGTTGTCGAGCGAATAGGTAGGCAGCGAATATGCGGCTAACAGTATTGCTACGGTCGGCCTTGTTGGCAGGGGCGCTGTTCTGTATCGGGTCGGAGCAGGCCTCCGGTTCGATTCAGCCTTCGGTTGTCCAGCAAAACCGGTCCATTCCCATTCTGGGTGTGACGCTCTCGGAGAGAGGACCGGTCGGCATCGTGGCGAGAGTCGAATTGCACTTTGAGGAACGGTCCGACCGCAGCGGGCTCATGGTGTTGTTTATGACCGGAGCCGGCAAATTCTCGCCCAAGGCCCAGACCTCCGTCCAGCAGGCTCTCTATCGGGCCGCTCGGGCGGCAAAGCTCTCGACCGACTCCTGGACCGTCCGGTTGTCGGCTCCCGAAGATGTGACGGTCTACGGAGACAGTCTCTCCGCGATGATCGCCTTAACCGTCATCGCCATTGTGAAACAGGAGCCGATCGTGGAAGATCGTGTGATCACCGGCGGCATCACTCCGGAAGGGCATATCAGCAAGGTGGGGGGCCTGTCGCTCAAAATTGCGGCGGCCAAGGCCGCGCACATTCGCCGGGTCGTCGTCTCCGACGAGGTGGACCCGGCCGAGGGGGACTGGACGATCCCCTTTCTCATGCATGTAAGCCCTGTCGGCTCCGTCCAGCAAGCCTACCTTGCCTTGACCGGTCATCAGCTGAACTAACGTCCTGCATAGCCGATCCTAATAATTCATCAAGAATCGGTTGAGGAATGCTCGGGGCGTTCAAGAGGAGGCGGTCATGACGGAGCCAACCAGCGGTCCTAGGATGTCGCGGATAAACCCGATGAGCGGATCCGGGTAGACGCCGAGCCAGAGCAGCACCGCCGTGACAAACCCGAGGGACATCATCACGGTCCAGCGGCTGCCTGCAGCCGGGCCAAACGGTGGCGAGACCGGCATCCCATAGGCCGGCTGTTCCACCATGGTCAGGATGAGGCGAAGATAGTAGTAGGCGCTGATCGCGCTATTGATGACCAGTAGGACCACCAGCAGCCAGAGACGTCCCTCCACGCCGGCCGCGATCGCATAAAATTTTCCGACAAATCCCGCCGTCAACGGAATACCGGCCAGGGAAAGCAGCATGAGCATGAAGCTGCCGGCCAACCAGGGCTGCGACCAGAAGAGGCCGCGATAATCCTCCATGACGTCGGCGTCCCGGGACTTTTGGGACAGGATCGTGACGATGCCGAAGGCACCCAATGTGGTGACGAAATAGGCGACGAGATAGAAGGTGACGGCCTCGGCGGCCAACGGCCCGCCGGCCAGGAGGGCCACCAGCAGGTAGCCGAAGTGGGCAATGGAGGAGTAGGCCAGGAGCCGTTTGACATTGTTCTGGAGCAGCGCGAGGAAGTTCCCGGCGAACATCGAGGCGGCGGAGAGCACGCCGAACAGCAGGCCGAGCCGGCCGAGCTGCAGCGCATGCAGCTCTCCCACCAAGCGGAGCAGCAGCGCGAACACCGCTCCCTTGGAGACCGTCGCCACAAAGGCGGTGATGGGGGCGGGCGCCCCCTGGTAGACATCAGGGATCCACAGGTGAAACGGCACGAGCCCGAGCTTGAAGCCGATTCCTGTCACGGTCAGCACGAACCCGGCGAGCCAGAGCGCGGGCGTCTGCGGCTCCCCGGCGAGACGGGCGCCCATCTCGCGAAAGGCCATGGTCCCGGTTTCAAAGTACATCAGCGCCATGCCGAGCAACAGAAAGGCGGACGCCGAAGCGGACAGGGTCAGGTATTTCAGCGCGGCTTCCAGCGGACCGCGGCGCGTGCGGAGGTAGCCGATCAGGGTGTAGAGCGACACGCCGATCAGTTCCAATCCGAGGAACAACGATGCGAAATGAACGGACGCGACCAAGACCAGCCCGCCGAGCGTGGCCAGCAGCAAGAGGAGATAGAACTCTTCGACCTCCTCATGCTGGTCAAAGTGCAGGGTGAGATATCCGTACGAGAGAGCCATGACCACGACCGTGGCCGAGACCAATAGTCCCATGAAGAACATGGCATAGCCGTCAATGAGCAGGAGTGCGGTGACCGCATGTGGTGCGGCGGTCGCCGCGACGGGCAAGGCGGCCAGCGTGAGCAGGCAGGAGCTGGCGGAGACGAGGACGATCGTCAGGTGATCGCGACGGACGGCGATGGCAAGCATCGTGAAAATGCAGCAGGTCCCCAAAACCAGGATCGGTAAGAGCGCAATGAGATCCGTGGCGTTCATGGATGGCCCGCTGGTAATGCCGGGGCGGTTGAAGGGCCATGCCGCGCCGATCGGGTGATTCCCTCCACGACGGCGGGATGGCTCCGAATGAGATACTGAACGGAGGACTCGGTCGTCGACAGCACGGAGCCGGGGTACCAGCCGAGCCAGAGTTGCACGGCGGCCATGGCGAGCAGCGCCGTGAACGCCAGCCGGGACAGATCAGGGAGAAGCCGTTCCTCGACGGGCCGTCCGAAAAACGTGCGTTGGAGCAATACGAGCGAATAGGCCGCTGTGATCACCATACCGAGCGCCGCCACCACCGTGACCATCGGGTGAACGGGATAGGTGCCGAACAGGACGAGGAATTCCCCCACGAAATTGGCCAGGCCCGGCAATCCCAGCGAGGCTACGGCGAAGAAAAGCGCGAACGCCGCAAGGCGGGGCACCGAGACCCAC
>CBDIWQ010000007.1:0-2673 GCA_965285965.1 uncultured bacterium
ACTTCGACCAAAGCCGACACCACTCCCCGGGTGACCGACCGCCATTCCTTCAATGCATTGGCTTGACCCAGAATGATACGAAGGATCGTGGAAGAGTCGAGGTAGGCGATCACTGCTCAGCCTGTCTCTCTTCCATCAACAGCGCGACGATATCGCGACGGAGCCGGAGAGGCGGCGGTAATGGAACGCTTCTCAATGGCGGAGAACCCGGTAAAGGACTTCGCACGGTTAAGGACTGTCCTTGCTCCTCATACGGAACAATGCGCGCGATTGGGGTGCTTCGGTCCAGCACGGTGACCGTTCGTCCAGCGCGTACTTTCCGGAGGTGCTCACTGAGCCTACTCTTCAGATCTGCCACCCGTACGTTAATCATGGACACATAGTAGTCATGAATGGTCCCAAAAGCAATGGGGTAAGGCACCATCGGTAGGCGCTAACACAGAACGTGCTCAATACACTTGGCTTGCCGAGCCCGTGTGTCAGTGTTCTCGCTCTCTGGCAGAGCACCCCTGTGTCCCCGACCGTGGTGTCTTCAATCGTTCTGGGCGGGACGATGGATCAGCTGTCCCGGGGGATGGCCCGGCCGGCGAAAGTCTTCGGCCGTGGTTTCCACGCTGCCCCCTTCTTCCTCGACCTGATTGTCCTGCAGCAGCGCGGCCACTTCCCATCCGACGTACAGCAGGAACACCGGCAGGCTGAGCAGAGTCAGGAGGATCAGCAGGAGCAGCCACTTGATGCGGCGCAGTTCTTTGAGGATGAGATCGGGAGCGGATCCGTCCATCAGGGGTCCCGGGCCGGGGGTTAGGAGGCAAACCGGGCGGCCAGTTCGTGAGGCGTGAAGACGCCGCGTTCCGTGATGATGCCGGTGATCCATTCGGCCGGCGTCACGTCGAAGGCCGGATTATAGACGGGCACTCCGTCAGGCGCCACCGGATGGCTGCCGTGGATCGAGGTGACCTCCAGCGCGTGACGCTGTTCGATCGGAATGTCGTCCCCCGACTTCGTCGTCAGATCGATCGTCGAATACGGCGCCGCCACGTAGAAGGGAATGCCATGCGCCTTCGCGAGCACCGCGACCGAATAGGTGCCGATCTTGTTGGCCACGTCCCCGTTCGCCGCGATCCGGTCGGCGCCAACCACGCAGATATGAATCCGGCCCTGCCGCATGAGGGCACCCGCCATGTTGTCGGTAATGAGGGTCACCGGAATGTGATCCTGCATGAGTTCCCAGGCCGTCAATCGCGCGCCTTGCAGGACCGGCCTCGTTTCATCGGCGATCACCTGAATCTGCTTCCCTTGCTCCCAGGCCGCCCGGACCACACCCAAGGCCGTGCCGTACCCCGCCGTCGCCAGGGCGCCGGCGTTGCAATGCGTCAGCACAGTCTGACCGTCCCGGATCAATTCTGCGCCATGCCGCCCCATGGCCTTGCAGAGCGCGATGTCCTCGTCATGAATGGCCTGCGCTTCCGTGATCAGCGCCGCCTTGATCCCGCTCAACGGCTGACCCGTGAGCTGCGCCAGCCGCGCTTTCATCCGTTCAATGGCCCAGAAGAGGTTCACGGCGGTCGGACGCGTGGCAGCCAATTGATTGCAGACGGCCAGCATGGATTGCTGAAACGCGGCTTCATCCGTGGCTGCCAGGGCCTGCGCGCCCAGGGCCACGCCCATGGCGGCCGTCACGCCGATCGCGGGCGCGCCGCGCACTTTCAATTCGCGAATCGCCCGCGCCACGCTCTCGACATCCCGGCAGTCGAGATAGGTGACCTCGCCGGGCAACCGGCTTTGGTCCAGCAGACGGACCGCGCCGTCCTTCCATTCAACCGTAGGGATCATGGGGAAGAGTTGTAGCCGAACCAGGCATGCGGTGCAAGGCCGTCCAGGTCCGCCTCCATGACGCCAACTGTCGCAGCGTGCGTGCACGCTTGTAGTCCTTATGCCTAATCCCAATGATCCCGCAGTAATCAGCAGTTTCGCGGGTGCGCAAGGCCGGCGCGGTCCGTATAGTGGCCGCGTATGGTGCCCGATACGGAAAAGCTGTTGAAGCGTCTGGACGAGTCGGTGCAAGAGCTCTGTGCATTTTTTCGGACGCGTCAATCCTTGACCGAGAGTGAACAGCTGTTTATCGAGAACCGTCTCATGATCCTGCAGATCGAATACAACATCTGGGCGAGAGACAAGCGGACAGGACAGACCCCCACCGCCGGCACCAACAAAAAGAGAACTGCGAGGGAGCGGCCTGTCGACCCTCCGGCTGCTTCATCCGATCCCACCGCGACCTAGTCGGCAAGCGACCCGCAATCACGTGACACCCCGGCCGGCCCCATTGGCGTTGCCACCTCCGCCGAACGAACACCCCAGCGCGTCACGCTCGATGGCCTTGATCGCCTTGCCGCTCCAGTACGATGAGAATGCGAAAGGCGAGCCAGCGCCCCAGCCATGCGAGGCGCTGCTCGAGCGTCACGAGCGGCCGCACCGCCCAGGCCGGAACGAGCGAAGGATAATCGAATCCGCCGCTCAACGGATACGCGAAGAACCCGAGGCGCGTCAAAGAGCGGAGCGTGAATTCGGGATAGCGCGCACGGAAGCGGGCGGCGTCCCGTTCGAACAGCATGGTCGCCAGGGCCTGGTTCGCATCGAACGGGCGACGGTCGGAGCGCGAAAATGTGACCATGA
>CBDIWQ010000008.1:0-9978 GCA_965285965.1 uncultured bacterium
TTGACAACTCGCGCAAGCCATGATGCTCACCTACCGATATCAACGATGGCTGGTCGCCGGGGTGATGCTCGGGGTCACGCTTTATCTCCTCCTGCCGCTGACGGCCTCCTATCTGCTTGCCCAAGGGCTTCGCCACTATGGCTATCAGCACGTCATTATTCAGCTCGGTTATCCCGGGCGAGGCATGCGCATTCCGGTGGTCTCGTTCCAGCAGGATCTCGGCAACGAAAGCTTGATGATTTCTCTCACCGACGCAGAACTGCGCTACCGGCTGCTGCCCCTGCTGCGAGGGCATATCGACCGGGTGGTGTTGCCGTATGTCGCGGTCCAAATCCTCAATACGGCGACGATCGGTACGGCCGAAGATCCCGGCGGGAGCCGTGACCTGGGGCCGCGTGAAACCTCGCCCTGGAGTTTGCTGACGGCCGGCGATCTGTTGCGGCGTCTTCCGATCCTTCCCTTTGACGAGTTGGAGTTGCAGCGCGTGCACATCTTCCGCGAACAGGCGACCGGTCCTTTGCGGAAGGTGACGATTGCAGGCCTGCTCGTGCAAGAGGGGGGCGAACTCGGTGGGCACCTTTCCTTCCAAGGCCAGGAAACCGCGTCCTATGGTCTGACCGTGACCGGACACTCCGCGAGCACCTGGTCGGCCACGTTAGTGTCGCAGCGGCCGCAAGCCGCGCCCATTATTTCGTGGCAGTCTCATGCCCAGCCGAATGGACCCCAGATTCACATGGAAGGCCGGCTGGAAGTCAATGTCCGCGAGTTGGCGCCCTTTATCGCCTTGCTGGTTCCCATTGGCCCGGAGTTGGGCAAAGTCACCGGCCAAATCGCCATGCGCTGGACGGGAACGGCGGCGGTCGATGCCACGCTGGCCGACATCTGGGATGATCCTCAAACCCAGATGAACGGCCAGATTCAAGCCCGCATGACGTTGCCCGCGCTCGAGGGGGTGGCGAAGGATCTGTCGCTCGCCGGGGAGGGCACCTTCATCGCGAACGCGACGCAGGTCGGTTGGACGCTAAACCCGGGGGTCCTTGTCACGGCCACCGTGAACGCGCAGCCGCAAGTCATTCCCGAGGTCGTGCGCGCGATTCTTCCACGGGGTGATCAACCGGTGAGAATTGCACAGACCGAACCGGTGCAGGGGACGCTGTATTGGGGAGCGCCGCCCTATCGCATCACGGCGGAAGGACCGATTCATGTCAGCTACGGGATCACCCCGGGTCCCTTGGCGGTCGAATTCGTCGCAAGCCATGCGGAAGGCATCGGGCGTGAGCTGGTCTCGGCAGAAGGCACCTTTCGAGCCGAGGGCGAGCTGCCCAAAGGGGTGACCGACATGCTGTCGGCCAAAGAGGCGACGGGCGGGCTTCATGGGACGTTGTCGCTTCTCGGTGGCCGGGTGGAGGGCGCGGTGCTGCCCTCCTCATCGCTCACGATCAAGCAGCTGGAGCAAGGGACCCTGTCGATCTCCCGGGTGACGCTGCAACTGGCTGATGCGCTTCCCATGCGGTGTGAACTCGCCTCCAGCCGCTGCAGCGCCGGCCCGGCCTCGGTGGGCATCCGCCTGCCGTCGATGCAGGTGCAGGGCCGGGAGACACGTCTGACGCAGGGTACGCTGGTGCTGCAGCAGGCGGAGGCCGCAAAGGCCTCATGGAATGTTCAGGCCACACTCCATGCCTTGGGCGTGACGGTCGATCTGCCGAAGGGCGCCTTGTCTCCGACAGACTGGAAGATACAGCTGGCGGCCAATGAAGCGGGTGTGAAGGCCGACGTCAGGGCCGATGCCCCTGCTCATGGGGCGGTCGTCGCGGCGGCGATCGAGCAATCCTTTCGAACTTCCCTTGGCTCGCTGCACGCCAAAGTCGGCCCGGTCACATTCGATACCGGCAAGAGACGTTTTAGCCGCATGGTGACAGGGTTATCTGTTCCCTTTGACCTGACGGACGGTCAATTCACCGCCACGGTCGATCTGTCCTGGTCGTTTAGTGCGGCGGACCCTCAGCGCCGCTTCCGGATGACGTCCGCAGGCGCGGTGCTGACCGCTGATGCCCTGTCCGGCCATTATCGGTGGTATGCCGTCAACGGCTTGAGTACGACCGCAAGGCTGCATGCCGAAGGCACCGAATCGATCACGATGCTCGAGCCAACCGCGCTCAGGATTGCGTCGATCGCGACCGGGGTGGAGGTGACCAACGTGGGTATGACCATGCAGGCGGCTTGGAAGTCGTCGGATGCCTGGCCGGTCATCGATCTCAAGGATATTCAGTGCGGCCTGTTCGGAGGCGCGGCCACCAGCCCCGGCGTACACCTCGATTGGACCCAGCCATCCCGCCGCATCACGTTTTCGTTACGGAATCTGGATCTGGGCAAGATCCTGAGTGTCGAACAACAGAAGGACCTGCAGGGGACGGGGCTGCTCAATGGGACGCTCCCGGTCACCATGACGGCGTCAGGCCTGACGGTGGAAGACGGGGTGCTGGAAGCGCAACCGCCCGGGGGAGTCTTCCGCTATGCGTCGGTCGAGGATCCATCCAAGGTGATTACGGAATCCGATAGTCACTTGCGGCTGGTGGGGCAAGCGCTCACGAACTTTCATTACACGGTTCTGCGCGTCCGAGTGCAGTATGCCGAAGCCGGAGCGCTTGATCTGAGCGTCCGGCTGGAGGGACGGAACCCCGATCTCAAGACCACTCCTCCGATTCATGTCAATCTGACCGTCCAGGAACATGTGCCCACTTTGTTGAAAAGCCTGCGCCTGGTCCAGGATATTGAGGAGGCCCTACAGATGAAAGCCAATACGCTGTGACAACGAGCACAGTCCTGTCATCTGGCAAGCGGAGGACGGAGCCGTCCGCAGTCCTTTGGTGGAGCGTCGGCGTGCTGCTGCTTCTGACCCCGGGTTGTACGCCGCGGGTGGAGGTCAGCGCCGAAAAGCCGATCACGATCAATCTCAACGTGAAGATCGATCATGAGGTTCGCGTGAACGTGCAGAAGGATTTGGATCGGGTGCTGGCTGACGACGGCGGGTTATTTTAGCCGCGATATTTAAGGCCCGACGTATTGGTGCCTCGACCGCTATTCCGAAGGAGCATAAGGCCGACTCGCAGCAGGCTGTGCCTCTTCGTGAGGGCGCTCGAGGGTAAGAGCGGTCTGGGTACGCGCTCTTGACGACATATCGGAAAGGAACACGACGATGACGAAGTGGATATTGGCGATCCTACCCGCAGTGCTCGTCTGTATCGGGAGCGCGGCGCCCCTGTGGGCGCTTTCACTGGAGGAAGCGAAAACGCAGGGTCTGGTGGGGGAACAGACAAGCGGCTACCTGGGGGTGGTCAAGCCGGAGCACGAAGCGGCGCAGGCGCTGGTCAAAGAGGTGAACAGCAAGCGCCGCCAGGCGTATGAAGACATCGCGCGCCGCAACGGAACGCCGCTGCAGGCGGTGGAAACCTTGGCCGGTGAGAAAGCAATCCACAACACCAAGCCGGGGCTGTTCGTGGAAGGGCCCGGCGGATGGGTCAGGAAGTAGCAGGCTCAGCCGTACCGGTCATTGTTCCAAGGCAGCGCCGTGTTGGAATAACCGCGCACTTCCCAGAAGCCCTTCTCATCTTTGTCCGAGAACGTGATTTCCTTCACCCACTTCGCACCCTTCCAGGCATACCGTTTGGGCACGATGATCCTGGCCGGGCCTCCGTGTTCTTTGGTCAAAGGCTTGCCGTTCCACTTATAGGCGATCAGCACGTCGTCATCGTCGCAGACGTCAAGCGGCAGGTTGGTCGTGTAATCGTCGTAGGATTTGAACAAGACGAATTTGGCGAGTGACAGCGGCTTCACCACGGAGAGGATGTGCCGAAAGCTGACGCCTTCCCATTCGTTATCGTACCGGCTCCAGGAGGTGACGCAGTGGAAGTCGGAAATGTCCTTGAATGGAGGTTGCGCCAGATACTGTTCCCAATTCCACGTGACCGGGGTCGCCACGAACCCCCCGATCGTGAGACTCCATTCGGTCAGGGGCACCTCCGGTTTGAATCCGAGGTCCAGAACCGGGAAGGTTTCCACCAGATGTTGTCCCGGAGGGAGGCGGCTGTCGCCCTCGTAAAACACTTCACGCTCTTCTCCGCCGCGCCGCGCCTTCGCCCACTGCTCTTTCGTTTTGGTCAGACGGCTCTGTTCATCCATGACAAACCTCCAAGCCACAGACTACGGGAGCTGGGGGCCGGCTGACAAGCCGTCAAGGTGTTTTCCGCCGATCTTGCCTGTTCGGCCCCGCCGCGGCAGCCTTCCGAGAGCCGAGTTGCCTGGATGATCGTGTCTCCGGGACGCTCCTTGTCGATGGATCGTGAGGCGGCGCCGATGGACTGCCACATTGACAGCCATCAGCGGAGCCCTCCATGATACGCGGCCAATCGCCATGTCGACCTCTATGCCAGTACCGAATGCGTCAGCCGGATCCATGACCCGAAGGCTGGTCCTTGCCGGTATCGTGGTGTTGGCGATCGGGGCGTTTTTCTATTTTGATCTGGCCCGGTTTCTGTCCCTGGCGGCGCTCAAGGAGAACCGGGACCGGCTGCTTTCGTTCACGCAAACTCACTATGCCGTGGCAGCCGGCTTGTTCATCGTCACCTATATCGCCGTGACCGGGCTTTCTCTGCCTGGAGCCGTCATTCTGACCCTGGCCGGCGGGTTCCTCTTCGGCGGATTGGTAGGCACCTTGTTGGTGAACGTTGGCGCCACGACCGGCGCGACGCTGGCCTTTCTGGTCGCCCGGTATCTGCTGCGTGATGCCGTCGAGCAAAAATTCGGCCGATGGCTCGGACCGTTCCAGGAAGGGTTCAACCAAAACGCCTTCAGCTATTTGATGACGTTACGGTTGATCCCGTTGTTTCCCTTTTTCGTGGTGAATCTCGTGTCCGGGCTCACGCGGGTGACGCTCGGGACGTATGTGGCGGCCACGGCCCTCGGCATTATCCCCGGCTCGTTTGTCTATGCCTATGCAGGCCAGCAACTCGGGACGATCAATTCGCTCAAAGAAGTGGCCTCGCCGAACGTGATCGCGGCGTTGGTGCTTCTGGGGCTGCTGGCTCTGGTGCCGGCTCTCTACAACAAGTATTTTCGTCAACCGGCCTGAACGCCCTGCAGGATGAAGGTGACCCAGATGCGACAGGAACGAACGAGCCGTCCGCGGGGACTGCAGCGATGAATCGGCACGAGGACAGCCATGTGCTTCCGGACGACGAGTACAACCGCATGTTGGTCGCCAACGTGCATCCGCCCGAATGGATCAACCCGCAACCGGACGGGCGGTACAACCTTGTGGTGATCGGCGCCGGGACGGCCGGCTTGGTCACGGCGGTCATTGCCGCCGGTTTGGGCGCCAAGGTGGCGCTGATCGAGCGGCATCTCATGGGCGGCGATTGTCTGAACGTGGGATGCGTGCCGTCGAAAGCCATGATACGGGCCGCCCGGGCATGGGCGGACGTCAAAGAAATGGACCATTTCGGCGTCCGGATTCCGCCCGGCACGCAATACGACTTTGGGGCGGTGATGGCCCGGATGCGGCAGCTGCGGGCGCGTATCAGTCATATTGATTCCGCTCATCGGTACAAGGGCCTCGGCGTCGACGTCTATATCGGTCCTGCGCGGTTTGTGGATTCGGACACCGTCGCCGTGGAAGGTCCTGCCGGCGCCCGGACCTTGAGGTGGGTCAAGGCGGCCATCTGCACGGGCGCGCGGCCGGCGGTTCCCTTGGTGCCCGGATTGGAGGAAGCCGGCTATCTGACCAATGAAACGGTGTTTTCGCTCACCGAGTTGCCACGGCGCCTCGGCGTGATCGGGGCGGGGCCGATCGGCTGCGAACTGGCCCAGGCCTTTGCCCGGTTCGGAAGCCGGGTGTCGCTGATCGAAGCGCAGCACGGAATCATGCCGAACGAAGATCGCGATGCGGCCGGCATTGTGGAGCAGGCGTTGGGGAGAGACGGTGCGGCTCTGTTCTGTTGCGGGAAAGATCTCCGCATCCAGAAGTCGGAAACCGGGAAGCGGATGACGGTCGAGTCACACGGCAAGCCGTACGACATCGAGGTGGACGATATCCTGGTCGGGGTGGGGCGGGCGCCCAATGTGGAGGGGCTGGGTCTTGAGGCGGTGGGGGTCCAATACGATCGGACCGGCGTCAAGGTGAACGAGAGGCTGCAGACGTCCAATCCGCGCATCTTTGCCGCGGGGGACATCTGCTCGAAATATAAGTTCACTCACGCGGCCGATGCCATGGCCCAAATCGTGATCCAGAACGCCTTGTTTCCCCATCCGCTGGGATTGGGCTATGCGAGCATGACATCGCTGATCATGCCCTGGTGTACCTTTACGGCTCCCGAGATCGCCCACGTGGGCCTGTACGAAGCCGAGGCCAAGGCCAACGGCCTAGGTGTGGAAACGTACACGTACAAGCTGGACGAAGTGGACCGGGCCATTCTTGAGGGCGAGGAAGACGGGTTTGTGCGGGTGCACATAAAGGCTGGTACCGACAAACTTCTCGGTGCGACGATCGTGGCCGCGCATGCGGGCGAGATGATCGGAGAATTCTCCGTGGCCATGAAGGCGGGCGCGGGCGCCAAACTTATCGCGTCGACGATTCATCCCTATCCGACCCGGGCGGAGGCCAATAAAAAAGCTGTCAATTTATGGCGGAAGGCGCACTTCACTCCGCGAACGAAAGCTATCCTGACGAAGTTGTTCGCGTGGATGAGACGGTGACGGTACGAAGCGGCCTCACGTACGGGTTGCTGCTTGCCGTCTTTTGCTTCACGCCCGGCCCTGGATCGGCCGAAGCTGATCGTCTCCTCGAAGTCGGCCCTTTCTCCGCTGCCTCACCGGGAGCGACGGCGCCTGCCGGGTGGAAAGCGCTCACGTTCAAGAACGTCGCGCAGCATACAAGATATTCGGTCGTCAAAGACGGCGACACGATCGTCGTCAAGGCCGACAGCGAGGCGGGGGCATCGGGCCTGACCAAAGAGGTCACTATTGACCCCCGGGAATACCCGATCGTTCGATGGCGCTGGAAGGTCGAGAATCTGCTCGCGCACAGCGATGTGCGGCGTAAAGACGGCGACGATTATCCCGCTCGGCTGTACATCACGTTTCAGTACGAGCCGGATAAAGTGAGCTTCACAAGAAAGCTGAAGTACAAGGCGGGACGGGTCTTGTTCGGCGATATCCCGATTGCGGCCCTCAATTATATCTGGGAAACAACGACCCCGGTCGGCACGCTTGTGGAAAATGCCTATACCGATTTTGCGCAGATGATCGTGGTCGAGAGCGGGCCCGAAAGGCTCGGCCGGTGGGTGAACGAAGAACGGAACGTCTACCAGGATTATAAGCGCGCATTCGGCGAAGAGCCGCCCCGGATCAACGGCGTCGCCATTATGACGGACACCGATAACACGAAGGAGCGCGCAACGGCGTACTATGGAGACATTACGTTCGTGAAGGAGTGAACCGTGGGGCAAGTCGACGACGGCAAGAGGGCCGGCTGTAGGAGCCGGCCCTCTTTAAGATAGGTTGTGCGGAGGGGAGGGCGGAATCGTGAGGGGTTACTGCATGGAATTGGCGAAGCCGCCCCGCGTGATTTCCGCGCGTACTGTATCGCCGATCTTCTTATTGCCACGGATCCGCTTGGTTCCCTGACCGACGTAAAGCTGGACCTGGTTGCCTTCGTAATCTTCCACCGTGTAGACATCCCCATGAATGGTTTTCACGGTTCCCCCGACGGTCTTCCAGGCGGGCCCCGGTTTTGAATCATGCTGGCCGCTCCTCGGAGCGGGGTCCGGATCCGATATCTGAGCGCCCGCCGCAGCGGCTGCGGCATTGGCTGAGGCATGGCTCTTTGGTTTATTCGGGCTTTTTTTCTTCTCGTCTTTCGCCAATGACGGCGTCGTCGTCAGAGCGACCATGGCCAGGGCGCCGACCGTGACCGAAAGCAGCTGTGTCATCTTCATCGCAACCCCTCCTTATTGGAATGCCGTACGACCATTCCTGTTTTGTTCAGCAAACCATGTGCCATTGGAAGGTGGCCTTAAACACGCGGTTTTCAACAGAGATTGGAGGCATGTCCAAAGAAGGCGCCTCGTATTGAGGGAAACCGAAAATAATTGGCATCAGGCTGTGCAAATCTGGCCATGCCCATGGAGAACACAAATAGATTTAAGGTGATCCCACAGGCTCCCTCCCCGGGGAGGCTGGAACAGCTGCTATAGGGGCGCACGGTTCAGCGTTCGTTCAAGCCTTTCCCCCAGCTCGGGCGTCAGCCGGAACGTAGGATGATAAAGAGGCAAAAACGTAGACGGTGCGGGCGCGGTTTGATACAAGGGGTGCGGCATCTCGATGGGCGGCCACAACGAACCGTTCAAGGAGGGATTCATGAAACGCATGATGTGGGCGGTGGCACTGTGTGCGGGTATGAGTAGCGCGGCGTTTGCCGAGGGCGAAATCCCGGTGATCGACCAGCGGCAGGCCAATCAAGAGCGACGGATTGATCAAGGCATTGCCAGTGGCCAGCTGAATCAGCGAGAAGCCAACCGGTTGGAACGGGAGCAGCACCGCATCGATCGGATGGAAAATCGCGCGAAGACCGATGGCGTGGTGACGGATAAGGAGCGTGCCCGCATTGGAGCGGCGCAGAACCGCGCGTCACGGCACATTGCCCGCCAGAAGCATGATAGGCAGAGCGCGCGCCGGTAAACAAAGCTGAGCATGCAAGAGGCGCTGCCCCGTGCGATGGTCGCGCCAGGTTTGCTCCTTATCCGCCCTTTTCAAGCCGCCACTCACACCCGAGAGGCAGCGCAACATACCCTGTCCCTCAGGACCCTGCTAGAATGCCGGCATGGACGTCATCGCGACCCACAGCAACGCTGACTTCGACGGCCTGGCCTCTATGGTGGCGGCGAAGAGAATCTATCCTGAAGCCAAGCTCGTGCTCCCCGCCGGCGGCCAGGAGACGGTCAGAAATTTCCTCAGTCAGCATGATCTGGGGCTCAGTAAGCTGAAAGAGCTCGACCTTTCGTCGGTGACGCGGCTGATTCTGGTCGATACACAAGAGCCGGAACGCGTAGGCGCGCTGCGCGCCTGCATCGAGAACCCCTCCGTTGAAGTGGTGGTCTTTGACCACCATGTCGACGAGGCATCCGTCTGCGCCGGCCGCTCGCCAGATTCAGTGGTCGAGTCGGCCGGGGCCACCACGACGCTTCTCATTGAACAACTTAGGCAGCGGCAGATCAGGCCGACCCCGTTTGAAGCCACCGTGCTGGCCTTAGGTCTCTATGAGGAGACCGGCTCATTTCTCTTTTCATCGACGACCAGCCGCGATCTAACCGCCGCCGCCTTCGTGGTGGAGGCCGGTGCGGATTTGAACCTCGTCGCCGACACCTTGCGCCGTCCGCTCAACCCGGATGCCGTGGCTCTGTTGAATGATCTGTTGGAGCACAGTGACGTGCACTATCTCGAGGGGCGGAAAATCCTGGTGGCTACGAGCACGCTGGACCGCCGGCGGGGCGAGGCTGCGGAAGTGGTCCATATGCTGGCCGAACTCCAGGGCGTCGATGCGGTCCTCGTGGCGGTGACCATGGAGGAGCGGGTCCAAATCATCGGACGAAGCCGGCGCCCCGAGATCGATGTCGGCTGGATCGCGCGGGAGTTCGGCGGCGGGGGCCATGCGGTGGCCGCCGCCGCCAGCGTCAAAGGCAAGCCCCTGGCCGAAGTCAAAGAGCGGCTCGTGCAATTGCTGACCACCCACTATCGGCCCACGTTGCTGGCGCAGGATGTCATGACCCGTCCGGTGAAGGCGATCGAACTCCACACCACCATCGCGGAGGCCGGTCAACGGATGACGAACTATGGCCTGAACGTCTTTCCGATCCTGGACGAGAAGGAGCGGTATACCGGTCTGGTGAGCCGGGAGCTCATCCAGAAGGCGTTGTTTCATCGGCT
>CBDIWQ010000009.1:0-9802 GCA_965285965.1 uncultured bacterium
ACCGCTGCTCTGCCGATTGAGCTACGCCAGCCCGCTAAGGACACCTGGGAAGAAGACACCGTGGCAGACGGTCGCACAGTAAAGTCGGATCGTAGCCATGTCGTTCTGTGAGCCAAGGAGTTGGGCCTTAATGTTGTCTTCCTAAGACCGCTTGGCCTCCGACTTACCGCTGCTCTGCCGATTGAGCTACGCCAGCCCGCTAAGGACACCTGGGAAGAAGACACCGTGGCAGACGGTCGCACAGTACCAACAGCCTCGAGATCCTGTCAAGAAACCCTAATTTCTGTTTCTGCCGCGCTTTCCCGCAGGCGGTCGGTACTTGCATTGCATCGTGCACATCACTATCCTAACGCCCACTTCATATCCGGTTTTTCAGAGTTGACTTGATGAGCCAAGCTCACATCCTGGTTATAGACGACGATCCGGCGGTCCGGGAGGTCCTGGAAGAAACCCTGACCAGCGAGGGCCATACCGTTTCCATGGCCGGCGATGGAGCGTCGGGCTTGCAACTCGCCAAGGAACATCCGATCCAAATCGCCCTCACCGATTATCAACTGCCCGACATCGACGGACTGGATCTCATTGATCGGCTGTCGCGGGTGGATGCAAAGATTCTTCCAATCATGATGACCGGATTCGGCACGATCGAGACGGCGGTGCGGGCCATGAAATCCGGCGCCTTCGATTTCATTACCAAGCCGTTCAATCCTGAGACGGTCACCGTCGTGGTTCGCAAAGCAATTGAGTTTCAGCGGTTACGACAGGAAAACCACCTGCTGCGAAAAGCGGTGCGCGAGCAGTATCAATTGGAGCAATTGATCGGCGGCAGCGAGCCGATTCGCCAAGTCATGGATTTCGTCAGGAAGGTCGCCGATAGCGATAGTACGGTGATGATTCAAGGAGAGAGCGGCACGGGGAAGGAATTGGTCGCCCGCATGCTGCATTTCAACAGTTTTCGCAAGGACCGGCCGCTGGTGCCGGTCAACTGCGGCGCCATTCCTGAGACGCTCCTGGAATCGGAATTGTTCGGTCATGAGAAAGGCGCCTTCACCGGCGCCACCCACACGCGGATGGGCCGTTTCGAACTGGCCAACGGCGGCACGATCTTCCTCGATGAAATCGGGGAACTCAGTCTCCCGCTGCAAGTGAAACTGCTGCGTGTCTTGCAGGAGCGGGCATTCGAGCGGGTCGGGGGCAATCGGACCATTCATGTCGACGTGCGCATCGTCGCGGCGACCAACCAAGATCTGGAAAAGATGGTGGAGGAAAAGCGTTTCCGCCAGGATCTGTTCTATCGGTTGAACGTCATCCCCATTGTCATTCCCCCGCTTCGGGAACGACGCAGCGATATTCCGTTGCTCATCGAACACTTTTTGACCCGTTTCAATGCGAGTAAACATACGAGCGTGACAGGCCTCGAGCCCGAAACCTTGCGGTTCTTGACCGACTATGACTGGCCCGGCAACATCCGCGAGCTGGAGAACATGGTCGAGCGCCTGGTGGTGTTGAAAAAACAGGGCATGCTGTCATCTGCGGACCTGCCGGAAAAAATCTATCGCAAGCCTGCCGCCGCCCCAGAACTACAAGAGCAATTTATCCGCTTCAATGAGGACGGGATCAACCTGTCCAGAGAAGTGGAGCAGTATGAGAATCAACTTATCGTTGAAGCGTTGCGGAAAGCCAACGGCGTCACGACCCGAGCGGCTCAACTCCTCCATCTCAATCGGACGACCTTAGTGGAAAAGCTGAAACGCAAAGGCGTTGACCCCAAGTCGCATTCCGAATCCTTGGCGAATTGAGCGAGTCGCACGTCAAAGCCTTGACGGGGGCAACGCGCTGATGATGCCAATCCTGACGAGCGCGGCTGCCGTTCGTCCTCCACTACCAAAAATCCCATAGTTTCCACCTTTTCTTCCTTGCCGCCGGAAGGCATGCTCTTTGCTGACCTCCCGGCTCCGTGATTCTCTTTCGCACCTCGTTCACCCGTTGTCTCTTTGTGATTGCCGCGGCCGTTGGTGCGCCGGCAATGACGCACGCGACACCGCCGCCGCCTCTCCAAACAAGCGCCTCTCAAAAGAGTTTCGAAATGCCCGGCCAAGATATGCCGGATGAAGGGCCGGCACCCGAGGGACCGCTTGGCGGCCCCGAAGGACTCGCCTGGCAAGAGGGATGGGCTGCCTACCAAAAGGGGGCCTGGATCGAGGCCGGTCGACTATTTCAAACGATTGTCACAGGCCATCAGGAAAGCCCGCTGGTGCCTTCTGCGCAGGCATTCTTAATAGAAATATCTCTTCGCGGCTCGCCTCGCCGCAATCTTGCCGCCGCGATCCAATCGTACAAGACGCTGTTGCGGGATTATCCGCATTCGCAGAATGCCCGGCGTGCGGAATGGCGCATCGCCGATCTCTACTTGGAGCAGGGCTGGCTGCAGGAGGCGCAGGCCGCCTATGAGCAGGCGCTGGCCCATGCGCTCCATTTGCCGTTCGAGGGCAGCCGGGCATTGCTCGGCTTGGGGTACACGTTTATGGCGATGCAAAAATGGAGCGATGCTGAGCATGCCTTCAGCATGATGCGGAAGCGCACTGACGACGAGGAGTTGTCACGCGGGGCTACGATCGGATTGGCCCATGCACTCTACCGCCAGCGCCGCCTCACGGATGCGCAAGCCCTGTATGAGTCCGGGTATCGCCGCTGGCCGAAGGTCTTCCGGCTCGACCCGCTGGCGCTGGAACGCTTTGCGATGACGCAGGTGGCGTTGCGCCAGGACGCCTCGGCCCGGGAACTGTTGATCCTGTTTTACAATATGTATCCGCGCCACAACTTTGCCCCCGTCGCTCTGTTGCAGGTGGGCGACAGCCTGCTCGCAGCCTCTCAACCTTCCTTGGCCGAGTTCTTTTATGCGCTGACGTCATCCCTCTATCAAGACTCCGTCGAGGACACCACTGCCCGGATGCGGATGGTCACGCTACGCGCGGACCGGATGTTGCCGGCGGGCCAAAATTGGGTGGGTTTGACGGTGAGCGCCATGATGCACAACGCCGCCATCCCGGATCAACTGGAAACGATCTTGCCGTCCATCCTGCAAACGATTGCGACACGGTATGCCGACGACCCGGCGGGAACCGAAGCCCTGGTGCACTTGGGACGCTACTTCGAAACACGATCGGACATGAGCCGGGCGCTCCTGCTGTACAAAGCCGCTGTGTCGCGACATCGGCCTGCCGACGATCCTTGGCCGGGGAAAGCGGGCGAGCGTCTCTCAACGCTTTTGAAGCCCTGGCTGGAAGCGGCGGTGACCTCACATGACGATCTGACGGTCGTCACACTCTTTCACCGGCATGGCCCATTCGCCGACCAGCTCTATGCCCGGTCGCCGCTGCTCCTGGAGATCGCCGAAGCCCATCGGCGCCTGGGCTTCTTGCCGGAAGCGGTGCGGCTCTATCAGCCTCTCGCGAAGAGCAAGGATCCGGCAATCCTGGAGCCGACGTTGATCGGGTTGGGTCGAACCTATCTTGACCAACGGGATCCGGAGTCCGCCCGTAAAGTCCTCGAACGCTACCGCTTCCAGTTTCCCGCCGGCCGATACGAGTCCGAGGTGCTGCAGTTGCTGGTCGAGGTGATGGAGCGCCAGCAGGATCCGGTGGGCCTGCTGCACCTCTGCCGCAATTGGTTGCTGCATCATCGAACCCACCCTGGCCGTGCCACCATGTATCTCCACCTGGCCGCTACTCTTGGCCGTCAGGAAAAGTGGGAAGAGTCGGCCATGGCCTACAAGGAAGCTTTCAAAGCCGGCGCCGGCGAGACCCCCGATGCACTGTTGGCCTATGCCGACATCCTGTCGCGCCTCAGCCGCCATGAGGAGGCCATCGCCGCATATCGCTCAGTCGTCGAGAAGAAGCCGTCTGCGCGACAAGCGGAATGGGCATACCTCCAGACCGCCAAACATTGGCATGCCTTGCGGCAAGACGATCGGGCCGCGGCGGCACTGGCGCAAGTCGCCGCCGATGACGATCAGTTGCTCCATCGGTATGCATCATCCTTTAAGGGCAGCTTGCAAGCCGCACGTCGCCCGACGAACGGGGAGGGTTTATGACGACGAGCATCACATGGCAGACCGGTGAGCGCCAGTTGCTTGAGGCGGCGTTCCAGAGTTTCGACCAGGCCGCGCAGACCTTGCAGCAGTCGTACGGCACGCTCACCCGGCGCGTCGAGCAGATGGACCTGGAATTAGCGCAGAGCAACGGCGCGCTGCGACAACAGCTGCATGACAACGAGGCGATGCGGAGCCACCTCGACGGGATCCTGGAATCGCTGGAAACCGGCGTGGTGGTCTTGGACGACGCCGGACTCATCACCCGCTGCAACGTGTCGGCGGCCCGGCTCCTGGGCATGACCCCCTCGGCGCTGGAGGGGCATGACGGCGAGGAGGTCTTGGACTGGTTGGGCCTGACGGTGACGGAACATCCCCAGCGGATCGGGCAGACCATCGTCACCATTGGTCGTGCGGCATTGACGAGCATCTCGGGCGGCGGGTCGGGAAGCCTGCTCCTGATCCACGACGTCACCCGCATCTATCAGCTGGAGGAGCAACTGCAACGGAAAGAACGCTTGGCGGCCATGGGAGAAATGATCGGCCGCATCGCGCATGAAATCAGAAATCCGCTCGGCAGCGTCGAATTGTTCGCGTCCATGCTCCGGAGAGACCTCGCAGACATGCCGGGGCTCAAGACGTATGCCGAACAGATTTCACACGCGGTCCATGGGATGGACCGGCTACTCGCCAATCTGTTGGTCTACACCAAACCGGAGCGCACGCCGCGCGCCTGGCATCACGCCGAACGGATGATCCTCGACTCACTGACATTAGCGGCACACGCCATTACCAAAGTCTCCGTCGATCTCCGTCTGGATTTGGATCCTCGGATTCCGTCCCTGTGGTGTCATGAAGGCCAACTGAAACAGGTATGCCTGAATCTGATCATCAATGCGGCGCAAGCCATGCCGGCGGGCGGCGTGTTGACCATCAGCCTGAAGCCTGAACCCGATCACCTGCTGGGTCTTCCAGCCGTCTGTTTGACGGTGACCGATTCAGGACCGGGCATCGATGCCGGACTCCGCTCCAGGATATTTGATCCGTTTTTCACGACGAAGGACGAAGGGACCGGGTTGGGACTGGCCATCGTCCATGCCATTGTGGAAGCGCATCAGGGGCGCATCGATGTGGACAGCGTGGTGGGACGGGGCACCTCGTTTACCATCATCCTGCCGCATCCTGAGCCGATCGGTTTGGTGGAGAGGGAACAGGCGCCGGCCGGCAACCGGTTCCTGCGCGGCACGAACGGAGCCGACACCGCCGAACCCCTGATGCTGATGGAGGAGACGGCTCATGATTGAACGGGAGATGGACAGCAGCGTAACAGAGCAGCCGGAGGCCCAGGAGCGAATTTTGATTGTGGACGATGATCCTTCGATGCGGACTGCGCTGATGGAGTCGGTGCGGCGCCTGGGCTATGAGGTCCAGGGCGCGACCGATGGCGCGGATGCCCTGGAGCGGGTCGGCCGGTTCCGTCCCTGGCTCGTGCTCACCGATCTCAAGATGCCGCGCATGACGGGGCTCGATCTCATTAAAGACCTCAAAGTGCGGGCCCCGCACGCGATGATTGTGCTCATGACGGCCTATGGCACAGTGGAGACCGCCGTGGAAGCCATGAAGCAGGGCGCGAGCGAATATTTGTTGAAGCCCTTTTCCATGGACCTTCTGGAACGGGTCATCGCCAATCTCAAAGAAGGGCGCGATTCGGGTACGGTGCCCGCTTCCGGGACGCCGGATCACCGTGCCATTCTCACGCAGGACCCGGGGATGGTGCGCTTGCTCAGCACCATTGAAGGGGTCGCCGCAAGCCAGGCCACGGTTCTGATCAACGGCGAGAGCGGCACCGGCAAGGAACTGCTCGCCCGGTTCATTCACAGCCGGAGCCCGCGCGCGCATCGACCGTTCATCGCCGTCAATTGCGCGGCGCTCCCGGACGGCCTGTTGGAAAGTGAATTGTTCGGGCACGAGCGGGGCGCATTTACCGGCGCCCTGATCAGGAAGATCGGCAAGTTTGAAATGGCCCATACCGGCACTCTCTTGCTGGACGAAATCAGTGAAATGAACATGGGGTTGCAGGCCAAGCTGCTGCGCGTGCTGCAAGAGCGTGAGGTCGACCGGATCGGCGGGCGCGACCCGGTGCCCGTGAACATCCGCATCATCGCCACGACGAATCGGACGCTCTACAAGGAAGTCGAACAGGGTCGTTTCCGCGAAGACCTGTACTATCGCTTGAATGTCTTTCCCGTTACCGTGCCGCCGTTGCGTGAGCGGCAGACCGATATTGCGCTGTTGGCCCGGCACTTTGCGGGCCAGTCCGCCGCGCGGAACGGCGTGCCTCATCCCCGCATCAGCGACGGCGCCCTGGAACATCTCCAGTGCTTGCCATGGAAGGGAAACGTCAGGGAATTGGAAAATGTGATGGAACGGGCCGTCCTGCTGGCCGGAGGCGGGTGCATTACGCCGGAGCACTGCCCGGCCGACAGGCAACCGGACGCAGCGCCGAGTCCCGCGCCGCCGGTCATGGTGCCGGCCAACGGCTCCCTGTGGGAGATGGAACGCGATCTGATCTACAAGACCTTGGTGCGTGTGAAGGACAATCGGACCCATGCCGCCAAAGAATTGGGGATCAGCATCCGGACCTTGCGGAACAAGCTGCGTGAGTACCGCGAGGCGGGCCAGGCCCTTGTCGATGCCCGATCAGTCGCAACCGGGCAGGGTTGACCAGCCGGCAAATGCTCACTCGGCAGAAATGGCCGCCTGGAAATCGCGGAAGTGGGCGCATGGACGCCGAGGACAGGCATCGAGGTTGCACAGAAGACCCCGCGGTCAGTCAGAGAAAGGAATCGGCCATGACGATGTTCGATCGCACCATGCAGTTGTTAGAGCGAAGCCTGGATCTCCGGAGCGCCCGTCAGCGGGTGATCGCCTCCAATCTGGCGAATGAAGAAACGCCGGGCTATCGCGCCTCCGAGCTGACTTTCATGGATCAATTGCAATCCGCGCAGAAGGGCCGCTTGCCGGTGACGCTCGCGGTGACGCAATCGCGGCACGTCGGTCCGCGGGGGCCGCAGGGGGTATCCGCGGTCAACGGAAAGCTCAGTGAAGTGCCGGCCGGCGATCTGCCGCTCGATGCCAACTCGGTGAATCTGGAGTTGGAAATGGCCAAGTTGTCGGACAACGCCATGCAGTACAACGCGGCGGCCTCGATTACGGCCATACGGTTCCGTCAGTTGCTCAGCGCGATTCGCGATGCCCGATAGCGACTCAATAGCCATCAGCTCTCAGCAATCAGCACGAAGCTGAATGCGGAGCGCCAAGGAGGTGTTTCATGGAAATATCCGAAAGTCTCGCGGTGTCCGTCTCAGGGCTCGACGCCAATCGGCGCCGCCTCAATGTGATCGCCAGCAACCTGGCCAATGCGCAATCGACGAAGACACCCGGAGGCGGTCCGTACAAGCGCCGCGATGTGGTGTTCCGTTCCACGCCCGTGCCGAGCGCCTTTCAGCGGGCGTTTCGCCAGCTGGCCACGGGTCCCGGAGCCCACGCGCTGGAGGGCGTGTCCGTGTCCAAAGTCGTGGAAGATCGCAAGCCGGGCCAGTTGATCTACGATCCGCACCATCCCGACGCGGATGCCAAAGGGTTCGTCCGGTTGCCGAACGTCAATGTGATGGAGGAAATGGTCAACATGATGGGCGCCTCGCGGGCGTATGAGGCGAACGTGCAGGCGATCAACGCCACCCGGGCGATGTGGAATAAAGCATTGGAAATCGGGAGGTAAGCGATGAGCCAGATCCAAGGCATTGCGAAAGCGGTCCAGGGGATTGCCGACAAGGCACCGGGTGTTGCGAACGGCACCGCCCCGGAGTCCGGGGGCTTTCTGGATTCGCTCAAATCGGCCATCGGCAAGGCCAACGATGTCCAACTGCAGGCGACACAGGCCGTGGACGCTCTCATGACGGGCCAGACGCAAGACGTGCATCGCACGATGGTGGCCTTGCAGCAGGCGGACGTGTCCTTTCAACTCATGATGCAAATCCGGAACAAGCTCGTGACGGCCTACGAAGAAATTCAACATATGCAAGTGTGACCCGGGACCTGTCGCCTCCATAAAGGTAAACCGCCGCTATGTTCTCCAATTTTTCGATCAATCAACGCATGATCATCCTGGTTGCGCTGGCCGGATCCGTGGCGGGGCTCATTGCGCTGGCGCTGTGGACGCAGCAGCCCGACATGCAGGTCCTATTCACCAATCTCAACGGCGAAGATGCGGCGGGCATTATCGACAAATTGAAAGAGACCAAGGTGCCGTATGAAACCGCCGGCGGGGGTTCGACGGTGTTGGTCCCCAGTGCCCAGGTGCACGAACTCCGGCTCTCACTCGCCACACAAGGGCTGCCGCACGGCGGTGGGGTGGGGTACGAAATTTTCGACCGGACTTCGATCGGCATGTCGGAATTCGTCCAAAAACTCAACTACCGGCGGGCGCTGCAGGGGGAATTGGCGAGAACGATCGCCCAGATGCCGGAAGTGGAACGGGCCCGCGTCCATCTGGCGATGCCCGAACGGCGCCTGTTTGCCAATGAACAGGACCGGGCGCGCGCCTCGGTCATCCTCTCGTTGCGTCACGGGCAGCTCCTGACGAAAGCGCAGGTGCAGGGGGTGGTCCATCTCGTGGCGAGCAGCGTCGAAGGGCTGCAGGCCCGGGACGTCACGGTCGTGGACGGCCACGGCCATATGCTGTCCTCCACGGCCACCGACGAGACGGCCGGCCTCACCAATACCCAGCTGGAGTATCAGCGCACGATTGAAAAAGACATCGAAACGCGGATTCAAACCATGCTGGAGCGCATCGTGGGGATGAACAAAGCCGTCGTGCGCGTATCGAGCCTGCTGGATTTCAGAAAGATCGAGACGACGGAAGAGCGCTACGATCCCAACGGCCAGGTGGTGCGCAGCGAGCAGCGCGGACAGGAGAAGTCCAACGGCGTCAACGGAATTTCGGGCGGGGTGCCGGGGGTGCAATCGAATGTGCCGCCGGGGACGGATCTGGAGCCGGCGCAAAGCAGTTCCACTGCCAGCACCACCAAGAACGAGACCGTCAACTATGAAATCAGCCGCACCGTGTCGAAGATCGTGGAGCCCATCGGCTCGATCAAAAAGCTGTCGGTCGCCGTGTTGGTCGACGGGATCTATGAAGCGGCGAAAGGCAGCGCCGGCGCCGAGGCTGCCAAACAGTACGTCGCGCGCTCCGAAGAGGACATGAAGCGGATCGAAGATATCGTCAAGAAGGCGATGGGCTATTCGGCTGAACGGCAGGACCAGATCGAAGTCGTCAACGTCCAGTTCGGATTCGGGCCGGAGGAACCGCAGGCGGCGGCGACAGCCGAAGCGGCGGCTGAGACGCCGAAGCTGTGGCTGCCGTATCTCCGGTACGGGGTCGGCGCGGTCCTGTTCATGATCATTCTGCTCTTCGTCGTGCGGCCGTTAATCGCCATGCTGGGTTCGACGGGCCAGCCGGCAGGCACGGAGACGGCCGCTCCCTCGTTGCCCGCCTCCGTGGGCGCCGTGGAAGCGTCGCTGTCACCGGTGCCCGACCGGGCGCAAATCATCGATATGGCGAGGAAGAATCCCGATACGACCGCCGTCGTCGTCAAACAATGGTTGAAGGGGAGCGCGTAGAGGACCATGGCGAAGGCACTGACGGGCGAG
>CBDIWQ010000010.1:0-4418 GCA_965285965.1 uncultured bacterium
GGCGATCGGGGAACCGCCGACCACCAAAGGCTATACGCCGTCCGTCTTCGCCATGCTCCCGAAACTGCTGGAGCGGGTGGGGACCGGGCCGGGGGCCGGCACCATCACCGGGTTGTATACGGTGCTGGTCGATGGAGATGATCTGACCGATCCCATCGCGGATGCCGCACGCTCCATACTCGACGGCCACATCGTGCTCTCGCGCACCCTGGCCGCACAGAATCATTTTCCCGCGATCGACCTGCTCCAAAGCACCAGCCGCGTCATGCGCGACATCGTGGGCGACGAGCACCACGGCGCGGCGCGCCGTCTTGTCGAGTTAATCGCGCGCTATCGGCAATCCGAAGACCTCGTGCTTCTCGGCGCCTATAAACCGGGGATGAACCAGACGCTCGACCGGGCGGTCCGGGCCCAGGATCCCATCAACGCGTTCCTGCGGCAAGACGTGGAGCAAGCGGCGCCCTTTGCTGTGTCGGTCCAGGGCCTCACGGCGCTGGAGAAGCAAACGGCATGAGCCTGGACACGCTCCGCACCCTGCATGCGCAGACCGTGGAAGCCCTGATGATGGAACTGGCACAGATTACACAGTCGTTGAGCCGGCACGAACAAGCGGTTCGGATGTTGGAAGCCGGCCTCCACAGTGATGTGACCATCTATCGGCAGCAGACCGGGGAGGGACTGTTTATCGAATCGATCTTGGAATGGCACGCGCGCATGGACGCGCAGCAGGCCGTATTGAGCGCGGCGCGGCGGGACATTGCCTCGCTGACTGCAGCCTGGCATGACACGCAGGCCCGCCTTGTGGCCGCCAGTCAGGAGCGGACCATCCTGGACCGGTTTGTTGAGCGCCGGGAGCAGGCCCGGCGGACCGAGGTCAGCCGCCGCGAGCAACTGGCTTTGGATGAGGCCGGACAGCGTCGGCATGCCTCCTTGGACAAACGCCTATGATGCCGTCAACTCGGCCTGGTGAAGACCGTATCAGGATCAGCCGCAGTCCGGTTCAACGCAACATGCCGGATCCACGGCGGTCTTCGCTCTGGACCCTGGCGGGCGGCGTGACGGGATCTACGATTCTCTTGTGGGTGATGGTCCAGCTGGGACAAGCCTCATCTGAAGCGAAAGACAATTTGAAGAACCCTTCTGCCGCTGTTTCCTCGGAACGAGCATCCGCGTCGCCGCCCCTGACCGGGACGGTTACGGCAACCGGCTTGGAACAAGATGAACTGGCGCTGGCGCCGCCTGCCCCCGCGGTCCAGGGGCCCGCTCTGGATACGCCACGTGAAATCCTCGCGATGTTGGATCTCCGCAAAGCGGATCTCGACCGGCGCGAAGCAGCCGTCCAGCAGAGCGAAGCGCGTCTGCTCCTCATACGCGGCGAGATCGAACAGTTGCTGGCACGCAATGAAACCTTGGACAAGCGGATCCAAAGCGCCCGGGCGAAGCAAGAGCAACAGGCCGGCCAAGGACCAACCGAACAGGCCAAGGCCCTGTCCGAACGGGAACGCCAGGCGCAGGAGCAGAAACTCAAGCTGGCGAAGATCTATGAATCCATGCCGCCCGAAGAGGCCGCCGCGCGCCTTGAACGGATGCCGGATCGACAAGCCGCCGAAATTCTCCGGCTGATCAAAGGGAAGACGGCCGGCTCCATCCTCGCTCAAGTGACAGTCGATCGGGCCGCGAAGCTGACTGAACAACTGCTCGGATCCAATCCGTAAGTTCCTTCACACACCGATTGTTTTTGCCTATCCACCCTGCAAAGTTTTCCTGATTCCAGGTCTTCACAATCATCCGGCTGCCCGCAAAGGCCCATTTCCCGGCCATTCGTCAGGATTCCGATTGGCATGGGGATTGAAATGTCTCCCGGCATGCGACTCACCGGCACACACCGGAATGACGACCGATGGACTTGAACCAGATCCTGCCACAAAGCTCCGCTTCGGCCAAACCGCAACCGGCCCTGCAGGAGACCGTGCCGGTCGGAAAATCGTCTGCTGCCCCGTCGGGGACTCGGAAGACCTTCTCCTCGGTCCTGCGCACGGTGCATCGAGAAGACGGGCAAGCGCTTCGCAAGGGAAGCGACGCTTCAGGCCGCTCGGCCGCTCCCGCCGGGGATGACCTGCGCGAGATGCGGAGGTCCGAGCGCGAGCCATCGCCCGGATCGACGGAGATGCAGCATTCCGGCGGTGAGCTATCCGATGGCCGGACGAACGACACAGGCTGCTCCACCAACGCCCACGCCGAGAGGCCGGATGACGATCCGGAGGGCCAGCCAGATTTGCAAGCCGACACGATCACGCCCGGACTGATCCTTGCGCTCCTGCAGACACCGGCCGCCGGTCAAGCTCCAGCCGCAGCGGTTTCGCCAGCGCCGGTTTCGCCAGACTCAGAAGGCTCCGAAGGATTCGATCAACCCGATCAGCTTTCCCTTTTGCCGGCGGACTCCAGCCGACCGGTCGTGCTCCCGGCGCCTCTGACCGGGGCCGGCGCTGGAACCGATGTGTCCGAAGCCATGAAGCCGTCCACAACGATTTCAGCTACCGAGGACCAACCACTGGCGGCACTGAAGGAGAGCACTGCACCGGTCATCCATACTGATCCAGCTTCACACCTGACTGCTCCGGTACTCGCATCCGGTCAAACCAAGGAAGAAGCGGATTCCGAAGAGGGCGCCTCCGGCGTTTCTACCTCTCACGCGAAAGATGCACCAACCCGCATGAGCGCCGTTCTTGAGGAGACCCGGTCGGAGGCGACGCTCCTCCCGGCCGATCATCCTGCTGAACTGCCACGTGCGGCCACACATCCGGAGCAACCGGCCGGGCTGGCGCGTTTCGCCGGTGACGCCGAGTTCCGCTCGTTGCGAGACCCTGAGGCCATGGCTCCCAGGCCGGAACCGGGGCAAGAGGCATCCGCCGAGGACACTCCGGCAGAGCAGCCGCTCTCCGGACCGGATGGCTGGACTGTATTCGCACCACACGACTCGCAATCGGACCCGCCGTTTACGGACCGGGAACCAGGGCGGCAATCAGCAGACGACACAGCGTTGAGACAGGGCTCGACGGTTCCGGTTGACTCGCATCACAATGGGTCCTGGCCGGCATCAACATTGACTCTCGGTCAATCGACCCAGCCGGCGCAGGGTTTGCGCGAGCCGCATGCTGAGGGCGGGACGGCTGCTATGCCGGCCGTCACAGAGGTGTCCGAGGCAGGCGAGACTGCGTTTCCAAGCTTGTCAAAATCCGTAGTCTTTGAAGTCGCTCAATCGGACTTGGGCCGCATACAGGTCAGGGTGGCGATGACCAACGACGTGGTGCATGCGCACTTCACGTCCGATCGGTCCGAGATCGGGACGCTGTTGTGGAACGGACAGGACCGCCTGCAATCGGCCTTGCACGCGTCCGGGCTGGACATGGGGCAGTTCCGGGTCGATCTGGAACGGCAGGGCGCGGGACGATCATTCCAACAAGGGCCGCCTCACGAGCAGGGCCGCGGGTGGCAGGAGCAGTCCGGTCGTTCACAGCGTGACCCGGGTGCCACCGATATATCGGACGGCCGGCGGGGCGCGCCACGGGGCATGCTCAATCTGGTGGCCTAACCCAAGGAAGGAACGCGCAATGGCAATCTCCGGAGTGACCACGACCAGCAGCCCTGCGGACCAAGTCCGCTCAACCGGATCCAAAGAGATGGGGCAAGACGACTTCTTGACCTTGCTGGTGACCCAGCTGAAGAATCAAGATCCACTCAAGCCGATGGATAATACCGAGTTCGTCTCGCAATTGGCTCAGTTCAGTCAATTGGAACAAAGCGCCAAGCAAGCCGCCTTGCTGCAGAAGTCATTAGACGCTCAAACCGCCTCTCACCAGTATGCGCTCCTGCCTATGGTGGGCCGCACAGTCGGTTTGCTCAGTCCCCTGACCCAATTGGGCGAGGGTCCGGCGCCGATCCGGTACGCCCTCGACGGCAACGCCCAAAGCGTGCGCATCAGCATCCTGGACCCGCAGGGTGAGGTGATTCGTACGATGGATTATTCGAACCGTCCAGCAGGCGTGAACACGGCCGAATGGGACGGATTCGACCGGAACGGAACCCGGATGCCGGCCGGCTTGTATGAATATCGGATCACGGCGACCAATGCGCAGGGCGCGGCAGTCCTGGCGCAAAGCCACGCCGAATTGACCGTCACAGGCGTGCGCATGGTAGGGGGAGAAGCGAAGCTGGCGATCGGCAACTTCAATGTTGATCCATCAACCGTGATCGAACTACGGTAACGTGAAGCTACAGAAGGAGGAGTAACACATGGGTATTCTGTCATCCCTATTCGCCGGGGTCAGCGGGCTCAACGCGAACGGCACCGCGCTGTCCGTCATCGGCAATAATATCGCCAATCTCAGTACCGTCGGGTTCAAGGGCAGCAAGGCCTC
>CBDIWQ010000011.1:0-5258 GCA_965285965.1 uncultured bacterium
GCAAGCGTGGGCGGCCGGCACGGTGCCCTTCCTCGTGGAAACCTTTCTCGGCCTGGAACCGGACGGATTCGCCAACCGGCTCCGCATCGTCAATCCCGATTTGCCGGACTTCGTGCAAACGGCGGAGTACCGCCATCTCCGGGTGGGCAAGGGGACGGTCGATTTGCAGTTCCGACGGCTCGACAACGGGAAGATGGACGTGCAAGTGACCAACGTGACGGGTTCATTGGACGTGGAGGTGGCGGAAAGCAGCACCAACCGATCACCCGTGCACTGAATGCCGTATGACCCGACATAGCCCGCGCCCGAGGTCCCCTGTCCGGCGAGGACTCTCCCTGACGGCCGATTGGACAGCTTGGCGTCCCGGAAGACAGCTTGTGCCGGTCTTTGTAGATCGATCCTGAATTGCAATCAATTCCCCATGTAAAACCCCGGAACTGGGCACAACCGGTTGCGTCGGCTTTGGTCCTGGATTTGCACCACTCAGGATTCTCATGACATGCCGGTCTGGGGCACAGTGGGGATTGATCGCGGTCACAGCACTGTGGTTGTCTCTGCCTGCCGTCGCCCAGGCTGAGTGGTATGTTGCCGGGCAGGGGGGTGTCAATTTCGCCGATCGTCTGAAGAACATTCAGGGAACCGGGACCCTGCAGACCTTGCAAGCCCCCGACTTCGATCTGACGAACGCGGTCGTCTATGGCGGCAAGTTGGGGTACTTCCCGGGTAATGGAGCCGTCGGCATCGAACTGGATGCCTTTCACAGCACTCCGCACATCAAGAATCTCGGAGCGAACCCCGGCATCCATATGCGCGTCACCAACGTAGGGTTGAATGTGATGTTTCGATATCCCGGCCAGACCTTTCAGCCCTATGTCGGGCTGGGGGGTGCTGCACTGATCGCGCACATTGGGGAATCGCCGGCGAACTTGAGCAGCAGCGACAGCGACGTGGGTTTCGGCGTGAACCTCATCGCGGGGCTGCGCACGTTCATCACGCCCTATGTGGCGCTCTTCACCGAATACAAGTTCACCCAAGGCACGCTGATATTCGATGGCGCGTTTCCACCGGGCGGCGGATTCAGCGGCGACTATCGTGCCCAACACCTGGTCTTTGGGGTCTCCTATCATTTCTAACCGGGCGATGGGGCAGAAGCCGCACATGGGATGGTTTGGCCTCTTGATTGTGATCCTGCTGCAGACCGGCTGTTCGTCCGGACCGCAGGTCATTCCGTCCGAATTAGACCCTCAGATCGACCGGTCCTTGTCGTTTGCTCAGCTGCGCGCCACGGCGGACCAGTACCGGGGCCACACCGTGTTGTTGGGCGGCGAGGTGCTGACGGCGAAACGGCTCGAGCACGGCACGCAACTGGAAATCCTGCAATTGCCGGTGCACGAGGATGATCCGCCGGCTGAGCGCCGGAGCGACTCGCAGGGCCGGTTCCTGGCCGTCGCTCGGGATGGTCTTGATCCGGCTTCCTTGCCGCCCGGGACGCGGGTCACGGTCATCGGCGATGTCACAGGAGATGTCGTGCAGCGGCTGGATGAATCCGAGTACCGTTATCCGACCCTCGAAGTGAAACATCTGCATGTCTGGGAACCGGCTGACTATCAGCGGCGGCGTTCGGCGTATCCGAGGGTGGGCATATTCGGCGGGATGGGACTCGGCATGGGCGGCGGGGGCGGTGGTAGTTTCGGAGGACTCAGTATCGGGACGGGGTTTTGACATGTCGCCGCGCATGTTTGCCCCCGGCGGGATGGTCAGATCGCGATGAGGCGGCCGATTCGAGACGAGCTGAAGCGCGCCGAGCGCTTTCTCAAGAGAGTATTGTCGACGACCCTGCTGCGTTCCTTTCGGCATTCCTGCCACCACTGGCGCGTCGGAATCCGGACGTCGAAGCACAGTCTGTTGAACGACGGTCCCAATGCCCTGTCCGGCATTCGTTGGATTAAATCGCCGCAGGGCCACTTCTATGCCGACCCGATGTTATTCCAGCACCAGGGCCGGACCTGGCTGTTTGTCGAAGATTACCTGTATGCCACAGACGAAGCCCGCAGCATTCTTGTGGCGGAGGTCAGCCAGGACGGAGAGGTCGGGCCGTTCACGCCCGCACTGACCGCGGAGTATCACCTGTCGTATCCCTTGGTCTTCAGCCACGCCGGCGAGATCTTCATGCTGCCGGAGACGGCGGCCCATCGCACCGTCGAACTGTACCGGGCGGTGCGGTTCCCGTTGGAGTGGCGCTTGGAAACCGTCTTGTATCCCCACCCGGCTTACGATACGACGCCCCTCTATCATGACGGCCTCTGGTGGTTCTTTACGGCGATCCCCGAGCAAGGGGGACGGGAGGGTGTGCTGCCGCATCTGTTCTATGCGGACTCGCTCACCGGCAAGTGGCAGCTCCATCCCTCCAGTCCGATCGGCCAATGTGATGAGGCGCGGAGCGCGGGTCCGATCTTTAGAGTGGATGACCGTCTCATCCGGCCGACGCAATGCGGTCGTCCGGTGTATGGCTATTCCTTTGCTTTTGAGGAGATCACGCGGTTGGACCGGGCCGGGTTCGACGAACAACGGCTGGTCTGCTTCGAGCCGACGTGGCAGCGGCATCTGTTGGGGATGCATACCTACGGGAGAGCCGGCGATATCGAAGTGATCGACGGTTGCTGGGGCGTCAATCCGTATGATGTGATGTAGGCAACGGGTAATCGGTTTGTCTTGTTTGTTTGGTTTGTTTTGTTGTGGGGTACGACGAATCAGCAGCACACCAAATCAACCAGACAAACTAGATCAACCAGACAGACCAGACAGACCAGACAGACCAGACAGACCAGACCAACATGATCTACCGGCTTTCGATTGCATTGACCGTTGTCCTGGCGTTAGCCGGTTGCGCGAAGTCTGCACACCAAACGGGTCAGGATCTGCTCGACGAAGTGATTCCGCCGGCGATCAGAGCGCAGGTCGATGAGTCGGTGAGATTTGCCGACCTCCGTGCTTCGCCCAGTACGTACACCGGCCGCACCGTGATGCTGAGCGGATTGGCGATGAAGTCCCAGCGCGTCAAAGACCACACCGAGATCGAAGTCCTCCAACTCCCCACCGACGGCGGCATGACTCCGACTGATCGGCGAAGCCAATCCGAAGGCCGGTTCATCGCGATCAAATCGGGGGAGTTTTTTGATCCCGCGGTCATCGAAAAAGGATCGCCCGTTACGATCGTGGGCGAAATGATGGGGACGACGACCCGGACGCTGGATGAAGGTGACTATGTCTATCCCATGCTGGAGATTAAGCATCTGGTGGATTGGGACGAAGTGCGGAGCCGCGAACAACAACGTTATTCGTCCAGCTACCGGTACGGCGGCTACGGGTATGGCGGCTACGGCTATGGGCCCTATGCGCCCTGGTACTACGGCTACGGAAGTCCCTTTTACGGGCCGTACGGGTTGTATGGCATGTATCCCTATTCTTACTACGGTCCCTATTTCGTGCCTTTCGGCTCGGGAGGATTCGGAGGCGGGGCCGCTCCCTCGCCGCCTCCGCCCTCCTCTGTGCCCCCGCGATTCCAACATCAGTGATGTATGAAGCGCAAAACCGCCGGCCCTCCCGCGAGTTCCCTCCGGTCCTATTGGAAGAAACGGGATTTCATCCGGACGCCGGAGCCCAGCGGGCGTACGGCGCGGGCTGCGGCCACTCCGTCGGAGGGCACGGGCCTATTCGTGGTGCAACAGCATGCGGCCAGGCGGATGCATTACGATTTTCGTCTCGAGCTCGACGGCACCTTAAAGAGTTGGGCGGTCCCCAAAGGTCCGAGCCTTGATCCCGCGCAAAAGCGTCTGGCAGTCCATGTCGAAGACCATCCGATCGAGTACGCCGCGTTCGAAGGCATTATTCCTCCGAAACAATATGGCGCCGGCACCGTGTTGCTCTGGGATCGCGGGCGGTGGGAGGCCTATGGCGATCCACGCGAGGGGTATCGGAAAGGCGTGTTGAAATTCCGCTTGGACGGACAAAAGCTGCACGGCGGCTGGACGTTGGTGCGCATGGGCCGGCCGTCGCGGGACGAGACTGAAAAAGAAAACTGGTTGCTGATCAAAGAGCAGGGCGAGGAGGCGCGCCGGGGGCCGGAAGGAGAAATTGTCAAGGCGCTGACCGAGAGCGTCGAAAGCGGGCGCGGATTGGAGGACGTTGCCATGGCTCAACCCCGCGTGTGGCACTCCAACCGCCGGTCAGGCAACGGGACTCCGGCTATGCGGGTGCCGGACCTTCAGCATGTGGAGCATGCCGTCAAGCGGGCCTGTCCCGATTGGATCGCGCCGCAGTTGGCCACGCTGGTGGACGACATGCCGGACGGCGGACAATGGATTCATGAAATCAAGTATGACGGCTACCGTATCGTGTGTCGCGTTCAGGATGGGACCGCCCGCCTTTTCACGCGCAATCAGAACGACTGGACGGACAAGCTGTCTCCGCAAGCGCGGGCCATTGAATCACTGGGACTCAAGGAGGCCTGGCTGGATGGAGAAGTCGTCGTACTCACCCCGCAAGGGACGGCGGACTTTCAGGCGTTGCAGAATGCCTTCGACCTGCGGTCGGCGAAACCGATCGTCTATTGTCTGTTCGACCTCATGTATTTGGACGGATATGATCTGAGGAGCGTCCCGCTCCTGGAGCGAAAACGCCTGTTGGCGGCGCTCCTGGCTGAACGGGCAGGAGGGCCGGTCCTCCGGTATAGCGATCATCTGGTCGGCGGCGGCCGGGCGGCGTTCGAGGAAGCCTGCCGCCAAGGGTTGGAAGGCTTGATGGCGAAACGGGCGGACGCTCCGTATCGCGGCGGACGGAGCCGGAGCTGGCTTAAAATCAAATGCGAGCAGCGACAGGAATTCGTCATCGGCGGATACACCGAGCCCGCCGGGTCGCGCCACGGATTCGGCGCCTTGTTGGTCGGGTTCTACGACGGCAACAACCTCCGGTATGCCGGTAAGGTGGGCACGGGATTCACCGACACGTCCTTGCGACAGCTGGAGGCGCAACTCAAGCGGCTGGAGCAGAGCAAGCCGACTTTCGTCAACCCGCCGACCGGCTACGATGCCAAGGGGGTCCATTGGGTCCGGCCCGAACATGTGGGCGAAGTCCGGTTCGCCGAATGGACTCAGGAGGGAATCCTTCGCCATCCGAGCTTTCTGGGTCTAAGGAAGGACAAGCAGCCGAAGACCATCGGCCGCGAACAGGCGAGACCGGCCATAGAGGACCACGACAGT
>CBDIWQ010000012.1:0-5561 GCA_965285965.1 uncultured bacterium
AATATGTACCGGTTTTACAAAGAAAAAGTTCCCGGAGAATTCAAAGATGAAACGATCAAACAATATGTCATCGAGCAGCTTGTCGATAACCGCCTGTGGCTGATTGCCGCGAAGGACATGGGTGTAACCGTCTCCGATGCCGACTTACGCGACCTGATCGTTCAGATTCCGGACTTTCATAAGGATGGCGCATTTGATCCGCAACTGTATCAGCAACTCCTTGCGGCCAACCACTTGACGCCGGCCATTTTTGAAGCCGCGCAGTACAAGGAAATTCTCAGCAACAAAGCCCGCATGATCGTGCGCGATTCCGTGGCGCTCACGCCTTCGGAGATTGCCGAAGGGCAGTCCTTGATGGCCCGGCCGCAAGACTCCGATCCCGCGAAAGCCGCCACCGCCAAAGAGCGCGTGCTGCAAGACATCCTGTTTCAAAAACAGCAACGGGCCTTGCTGGCGTATCAGGAGTCCCTCAAAGCGAACGTGCCGATAAAGATTCACCGGGAATTGCTGTAGCGCTCCGCCCCAGCCGGCCGCTTCCCCGACTACAGAATCAGCATGGCATCGCCATAGCTGTAAAACCGATACCGTTTCTCCACCGCTTCCTCATAGGCTCTCCGAATCGCCGGGACCCCGGCAAACGCCGATACCAACATCAGGAGCGTGGTCCGTGGCAGATGAAAATTGGTCATGAGCGCATCCACAATGTGGTATTGAAACCCCGGCATGATGAACAGACGGCTCTCACCGGACATCCGAGTTACTTCCCCGCGCCCTCGTGCAGCCGTTTCCAGCGCTCGAACGACCGTGGTGCCGACCGCAACAACCCGCCGACCGGCGCGTTTCGTCTGCGCGATCGCATCGCACACCTCCTGGCCGATCTCAAACACCTCCGCTCCCATCTGATGATCCTCGATTCTTTCCGTCGATACCGGCTTAAACGTGCCCGGACCGACGTGCAGCGTGACGGCGGCAATCGGTATTCCGCTTGAACGCAACTGCGAAATGAGTGGCAACGTGAAGTGCAGACCAGCCGTCGGCGCGGCAATCGCGCCTTCACGTGTCGCAAACGGCGTTTGGTACCATTGGCGGTCGTCCGGCACCGGTGCCCGCTTGATGTACGGAGGCAGCGGCATCTCGCCCTGCTCGAGAAACAGTTCCGGCACCGGCCGATCGCTCTCCATCCTGACCTGAGTGCCGGTGGCATCCCGCTTGACGATCGTCCCGGTCGTCTGCGGGCCGAACCGGATGAGGTGCCCGACGCGATACTTTCCTTTCACCATGACATCCCAGATGTTTCCGCCAAGGTCCTTGATGAACAAGACCTGGACCGGCGTCCCGCCAGGCTGCTTCCGTCCCGCAACCCGCGCCGCCATCACTCTCGTGTCATTGACGACCAGCAGATCACCCGGATCGAGCAAGGACGGAAGATCGGACACATGGCGATGAGCGAGCTTGCCGGTTGAGCGATCCAGGACCAGCAAGCGGGCGCGGTCGCGGGGGAGCACCGGCTGGGACGCCACTAACTCAGGATCAAACGGAAAGTCGAATTCGGACAGCTGCATCAGGATGCGGGAAGCGGCGGCATTTTCGTCAACGAGGCGTTCTGAAGTTCCGTTCCCGGGTAGTAATAGCGGAGAATGCTGGAAAAGGAATAGCCCAACTCGGCCAGCTCTTTCGCGCCCCATTGACAGAGGCCCACCGCATGGCCGGCGCCATAGCCTGACAGCACGACCTCCCGCCCCATAGAGTCAATCGTAAACTGTGTGCTGGGCACGACGGTGTAGCCGACAGCCTTGCGGAGCTCCTCCCCCCGCAAAATCAACTCGCCTTTGGAGTGCAGAATTCGCAACGTCGCCACCCGGCCGGCGCGGCTGTAGGTCAGCGGCGTCATGGTGGCAATGGCTCCTACCGGGAACCCCTGTTTTCTCAGACTCTGCTCAAGCTTCTCCACCGTGAACGACGCTTTCCATTGATAGTAGGGCGATTCCAGGTCAAATGGGCATTCCACACCTTTCAAATACGGCAAGTCTTTGGACCAGACGATGACCGCGTCCTCCGTGATGCCGGCGGCCGTGGAGGAGAACGCCGCATATATGGGCGCCCCCAGATGCGTGACGACTAGTCCCCTGGTCGACTCCACCGCTGCGACGACGCGGGCATCCATCCCTCGCCGACCGCGATAGACCTGATCTTGAATGGTGGCGGCCACATCATAGTCGCGCGACGCACTAAGCATATGCTGGTAGAGCGCATACGTTCTGGCGGCGATCGCCTGCACCTTCAACATTTCCGGATGCCAGGCCGAATTGACTTCGGCCGGCACCACGCCTTTGACGTATTCTTCGAGGTCGACCTGGTTGATGACAAGCACACCTTTCCCCCGGCGGACCAATTGTATGGAGCCGCTTACTTGCAGCGCCGATCGCTCATCATACAAACGGGCGGTGGCCCCATGGCCGCTGCCGGCCGGACGGGGCAGGAGCAGCTTCAAATCATGATCCCCCGCCCGGAGCGTCAGATGATCGGAGGTCATGCGACTTCCGTTCAGCAGCAAGGCCTGGCCGCGCACTTCAATCCGAAGCGACGATCGGGAAAAATGCGCCCGATCCTGGTCGTCCGTGACCCAAATGGTCTGATCAGCGCGCAGTTCAAGCCGCTGCACATCAGAGGCGAGCAAGACGCGAATGGACTGAGCGGCCTCCGCCGGTGCGGCACCGCAGATCGTCCATAGGAGGGCCAACCCCGTCAGCCTGGTGCAGAAACCTCGTGTCTTCATCGTCGAAACAACCATCCTAGCAACAAGAATAGCAGACTGAGGAGCACACTGAGGAGGAGGCTTGTCCCGATGGGGAAATAAAAACTCACATTATCCCGTTTGAAGGACACATCTCCTGGCAGCTTCCCCAACCAGCTGAAGGCGTTGCCCAATCCAGGTATCCGATCCGCCGCGACGAGCAGCCCCCCAAGCACAACAATGACGAGCCCGATCGCAATCAGGATCTTGCCGATCATGGTCCATTCGGGCATGGGTTCCATCCCTGATCGATTCTTACCTTGTCAGCAGTCTACCGGTCTGCGCGATGCCGGAGTGAAACCTGAAGGATGGTTGCGCGGGGATCTGGCTCGGACGAACGACGCCTCAGCCGTTTAGGCCTTCACCAGACACTCGGCAATCTGGACGGCATTGAGGGCGGCTCCCTTCCGTAGGTTATCGGCCACAATCCAGAGATTCAGCCCATTGGCAATCGATTCATCTTCACGCACCCGTCCGACATATACCTCGTCTTTCCCGGCGACATCCAGCGGCATCGGATACACCTTGTGAGCCGGATCGTCGAAGAGCAACACCCCCGGTGCCTCTGACAGGATGGCCCGGGCTTCGTTCGCGGACAGCTTTTGTTCGGTCTCGATATTCACCGATTCCGAATGGCCCACATAGACCGGCACTCGCACGGTTGTCGCGGTGACCTGAATACTCCGGTCTCCCATAATCTTCCTGGTTTCATTGAGCATCTTCATTTCTTCCTTCGTGTACCCGCTCGGAAGAAAGTCGTCGATCTGGGGAAGACAGTTGAACGCGATTTGATACGGATAGACCTTTGGCGTCGCTTCCTTGAAGCTCAACAGGTCCTGACATTCCGTCATCAATTCCTCCATCGCTTCCTTACCGGTTCCCGAGACAGCCTGGAAGGTGGTCACGACGATCCGTCTGATCTTGGCCCGATCGTGGAGCGGCTTGAGCGCGACGACCATTTGGATGGTCGAACAGTTGGGGTTGGCAATGATGCCTTTGTGACCGGCGATGTCGTACGCATTGACCTCGGGAACGACCAGCGGCACGTCGGGCTCCATCCGCCAGGCGGCGCTGTTGTCGATCACGACCGCGCCCGCTTTGGCGGCGATCGGCGCAAATTCCCGGCTGATATCCGCCCCGGCCGAAAAAAGAGCAATATCCACTCCGGTGAAGGAGTCCTTCGTAAGCACTTGCACTGGAACAGCATCGCCGCGAAACGTCACGGTTCCGCCGGCAGAGCGGGATGACGCCAGTGGGACAAGCGTCCCGACGGGGAACGCCCGTTCTTCCAGTACCTCGATCATCTCTGTGCCCACCGCGCCCGTCGCACCCACGACCGCCACCGTGTACGCTGATTTCTTCTTCATGATGTGAACTGTCCCTATTTCAACGACAACCGACGAATGCGATGGTTGAACGTGTCCGCCACTAACAGCGCACCTTCCTGATCTGCAACAATCCCAAACGGATAACTGAGCGCCGCTTTGAGGGCCGATCCTTCGTCCTCCGTGTAGGACGCGACCCCCGATCCTGCGATCCGAATGATCACCTTGGTGGTCGGATCCCACCACCGGATCAGATGGCTGTCTGAATCCGTCACATAAAGGCCCTCCGGCAGCATCACCACTCCGGTAGGCCTGGAAAGACTGGTTGATGGCGGCTCGGCCGGTGATTGAAACCGATATTCCCCGCCGTCGCCCGCTATGGTCGAGATCACATGGGTGGACAAATTCACGGCCCTGATCCGGTTGCTAAAGGTATCGGAGATGTAGAGCATCCCGTCGCGCAAGTGGAGCCCGCTCGGACCGGCGAGGCTCGCGCTGGTCGCGGGTGCCTCGTCTCCATCATAGGTCGCCGAGCCGGTACCCGCAAAGGTCGTCATGAGACCCGTCGACAGATCCACGACCCGCACGCGATTATTGCTCTGATCCGCGATGAAGAGCCGTCCTTCTCCATCAAGCGCCAGCGCGGCTGGCTCATTGAGCGCGGCTTGATCGGCCGGACCTCCATCGCCGGAAAAGCGGGCCTGACCGGTCCCGGCCAGCGTCGTGATGATCCCCGTCATCGCATCCACACGCCGCACGCGATGATTCATCGTGTCGGCGATGAAAAGAGTGCCTTCCTCATCGACCGCCACGGCGGTGGGAAAGTTCAGTCGTGCCTGTGTCGCAGGCCCCCCGTCGCCACCGAACCGTTTCTGCACGGCCGCTCCGTTGATCAGGTACCGCACGGTACCGCTCAAATCCGCCTGCTGCGTGTATTTGTGTGTCGCCGCCTGACTCGTTTCTGCGAACGGGTCCTCGTCTGGTTGGCGCTCCATTTCCGGCTGAACCGGTGGCCCCCCACGGTCGTCACCGGGCGCGCCCACCACCGTCGTGATGACACCAGTCGCTGTATCAACTTTCCTGATGACGTGATTTTCCGAATCGGCGATGAACACATGACCCCGGCCATCAACGGCCAAGCCTTTCGGCTCATTGAGGGCAGCCTGCGTCGCAGGCCCGCCGTCGCCGGCATAGCCCGGCTCGCCGCTTCCAGCAAGCGTCCGAATGGTCCATGATCGAAGCCGAGTCGTCATAGCTGTGGCCATCGCGGCTAGTTCAGGTTCCGGAGAATCGCCTCGCCCATCTCTGTCGTGCCGACAATCCGAGCCCCCGGACTCTGTATGTCTTTGGTCCGATAGCCCAGATCAAGCGTCTTCACGATCGCCTGCTCCACCGCCTCGGCTTCTTTGTCCAACTGAAAGGCATAGGACAGCATCATGGCC
>CBDIWQ010000013.1:0-7153 GCA_965285965.1 uncultured bacterium
GGGCTCGCTCTTCCGCCATCTTGGCGATGAGGGACAAGAGATCCGGAAGCGGCGCGTTTTCCGTGAGCAGGTTCAAGAAGGTTTGTTGCTGATGAGAAGAGAAGGGCTCCAACATGGTCACCCCCGACATGCGTAGTAGTACCGGCAGTGTGCTAATGTGAGAGCAGCTGAGAAAGAAGTGGGAGTATGGGCACGTCTCTCCTGAAACGCAAGGCCTATATTGGCAAAAATAATCGATGAATGGGTGCGCCGCCTTCGTTTATATGGTTCCTCGCTAGGAGAATTCCCAGTAGTCATACGCGCATGCCGGTGAATCGATGTTGGCAAGCTTAAGACATGGCACCCTCCATCCTGGCTTTCGCCGACCGGCGCATGAACCGGTGTATCAGTATAGCTTCAGAACCGTAGGGCTTCCGACCCTCCTTGCATCCTTGCGTGCCTCTGGTTGCCATGATTCCCGTGGAAATCGCTACGGCCGTGCTGGAAGTCCGGCGTACCATAATCTGGTGGCCGACGCGGGCTTGACGACAAGCGGAGGATGGATGAAAATCCGCGCGCAACGTTCCGTTCTGTGAACCGGGATCTGCCGGATACCGCGCCCGTTTGCATCTACTCGGGAAAGGAGTCATCACCGTGGCCACTCGTCCACTATCGCCTGCGAAGGTCATGCAGCTGGGGCTGGGGTTCTGGGGATCGAAGACGCTCTTGAGCGCCATCGAACTCGGATTGTTCACGGAGTTGGCCGGTGGTCCGCTGGATGGCGAGACCCTCGCCAAGCGGCTCAAGCTGCATCCGCGGAGCGCGCGTGACTTCTTCGACGCGCTCGTGGCTTTGGGCATGCTGAAACGCACGGGATCGCGCTATGCCAATACGCCGGAGACGGCGCGGTATCTGGACCGATCCAAGCCGTCGTATATCGGCGGCATGTTGGAAATGGCCAATGCGCGGCTGTATCGTTTTTGGGGCTCCCTGACGGAGGGCCTCCGCACCGGTCGGCCGCAAAACGAAGCGAAAACCGGAGAGGATTTCTTCGGCGCCTTGTATGCCGATCCTCAACGGCTTGAAGGGTTCCTCAAGGCCATGACGGGGCTCAGCATCGAGTCAGGGCGCGGCATCGCGAAGAAGTTCCCCTGGAAGCGATACCGCACCTTTGTGGATATCGGCTGCGCCCAGGGTGGCGTGACGGTCGAGATCGCACGGGCGCACAAACATCTGACCGGCGGAGGCATGGATCTGCCGGTGGTGCGTCAGGTATTTGAAGCGTACCGGCGGCACCACCGTCTCGAAAAGCGGCTGCAGTTCCACGAAGGCGATTTCTTCAAAGATCCGCTCCCGAAGGGCGACGTCCTCGTTATGGGGCATATCCTCCACGACTGGAACCTCGATGAGAAGCTCATGCTCCTGCGGAAGGCCTTTGATGCGCTTCCTCCGAAAGGCGCGCTCATCATCCATGAAGCGCTCATCGACGACGACCGCAAACAGAACGCCTTCGGGCTTTTGATGAGCCTCAACATGCTGATCGAAACCCATGGCGGCTTTGACTTCACCGGCCGCGACTGCAGCGCATGGATGAAGGACGTCGGATTCAGGCGCACGCAGGTGACCCGGCTCTCCGGCTCCGACGGCATGGTGGTGGGCTTCAAGTAACGCCGATATCTCTCCCGCCCCGCGTCAGGCGGAGCGCGCGCCGCTCGTGCACCGGTCCACTTCTTTCATGAACTGCCGGGTGGCGCGAGCGACTCCGGCCGCGTCTTGCTGGATGCGGCTTCCTAAAATAAACACCACGTCGCGCCCATAGAAGCGGGCCAGGCCCTTCACGTCTTCCACACCGATGCGTCCGGCGGCTGTCGGGGCGGTCGGCCGCAGAGGGCCTTGAGAAGAGAGGCAGGCTTGCGCCACCGCCCGGCAGGCCGGCCGGCTCATGCCGTACCCTGCGCCGAAGCGGGGATAGATGGAGAGGTCGGCCCCCGCGAGCCGGGGCAGTTGCCCGTAGAGCGCGGCGGGCGCGAGGCCGCTGTCCGGATGCAGGGCGTACGTGCCGAGGAACGCCGGATGGCTCGCAATCGGCAGGGCGAGCGTCTGATCCTCCGCCAGGGCGCGGAGTGAATCGAATCCCGCCAGACCCGGAGCGACGAGGAGACCTCCGGCGCGGGCCTCTTTCGCGTGCTGCGCCTGCCGGCGCATGACATCCAACGCGCCGCTGACGTGCGGCAGGTACAGACAAGGCCGTCCTCTCTCGGCCGCTGCCTGCGCCACCGCCTCGGCGCAGCGCGTGACACGCTCGCCGAAGCGGCAGAAGGATTGATCCATGAGACCCTGATCGTCCTTGATCAAGTCCACGCCGCCGATGGAGAACTGGAAGGCCAATTCGGCCAGCTCTTGCGGCGACCGCCCCAGCGGCTTCAGCACGGCGCAGACGAGCGCCCGGTCCGGCACCTCGGCGGCCGCTCTCAGCCCCGGCAGCCCGAAACGGGGCCCGGCCCGGCGCAATGCCAGCGCGTCCGGCAGGCTCCATGCGATCAAGCGCACGCCGCGGCGGAGACTGCTCGTCCCGAACAACAGATTCAACAGGCTCGTGCAGTCGTCGCCGATGAGGTCGGCGGAATAACTGATTGTGACTTCGAAGCGCTGCGGCGCCACCGCACGCAGGTGCTCGACCCGGCCGACGATCCGCCTCCGCAGGTCCGCCGTCAGATTCTCTGCGCCGGCTTCGATCGTTTGATCGAGCGCGATACGCTCGGCTCGGGCCAGGGCGTTTCGTTCCGAACCGCGTACTTCATAGAGGGCGGTGACCCGCCCGCCTACGGATTCACCCGCCTGCTGTGCCGCCTTTTCCATTTGCCGTCTTCCTGCTGCCTTCCTTGCCGGCGCGAGCCTACCCGGTCGCAGCGGCAAATGTCACCAGGCCTCCGAGCTCCGGCAGAGGCTTGGGCGCCTCTTGCATCGACGTCTCCAAGCCGCGGCGGCGGCTTCCGGCCAAGAATTTACGGCTCATAAATTTCATCTTGGCCGAAACTTTACCTGCCTCTTAGGGCTTCTTCGCAACCTCACCTCGGGTTTTCGCTAGGGTTGGGCATCTCGAACGTGCGCCCCGATCGGGCGCGCCGGACCCCATGACCAACCCTATCGAACCACCGAAGTGAGGTTCTTTCCATGGCGTTTCCTATACAGAAGCTCGTAGCGGCTTTGTTGGCTCCCTTGGCATCAATGGTGCTCGTATCCTGCGGGTCCGGCGGCGACTCGGGCGGCGGGACGGGTTCCGGCGCCCCGTCCGCCTTCGCATCGGCGGCGCCCGGAGGATTCATTCAAAAGGCGGGCAGCTCCATCCGCCCCCGTTGGACCGCCGAGCAGTCCCGGGCTTTGATGCCCAGCGGGCGCGGGTCCTTCCGGTTTCCCGAGCCCTATAACACGGAGGCGGTGCGCGTCACGAGCGCCGGCGATTGCGGAGGGAACGACTGCCTGTTTCCGGTCGGCTACAGTTACTGGCGCAATATGAACAATCATGTCGACAGCAATCAGATGCTGATCGTCTTGAGCCTGGACCGGACACGCGGCGGGCAAGGGCCGACCCTGTTCAGTTACGACAAGACGACGGATCAGATCAGCAGCCTCGGTCCGCTTTTCGACGGTAATGATGCGTTGAGCTGGTCCGGAGCCGGCGGGTGGTACTTTAGCGCCAAGCTGCCCACGAAGCTGTATGTGAATGACGGGCCGCGCATGGTGCGCTTCGACGTGATGACCAAGCAATCGGAAGTCATCTATGACCTCACGTCGGAGTACGGGCCGGACCGCCAGGTATGGCAGATGTCTTCGAGCAACGATGACCAGGTGCATGCGGCCACTCTCAAAGTTGCCAGCAGCGGGGAGAATCTCGGCTGCGTCGTCTTCGTCGAATCCGCTAAGGTGTTCCGCTATTTTCCCAAAGTGGGGGACTACGACGAGTGCCAGATCGACAAGAGCGGCCGCTACGTGCTCATCATGGAGCAGCTCGACGGCCTCAACGACGTCGATAACCTGGTGATCGATTTGTACACCGGCACGGAGCAACGCATGCTGAACCTGCCCGGCGTCGGCTCGGTCGGTCACCATGACATGGGATTCGGGTACGTGATCGGCGGGGATGGCTACAACGCGCTTCCGAATGCGTTTCTGACCTGGACCTTCGGCCCGTCGGTGAGCCGGGGGCCGGCCGATCATCAGAGCTATAACTGGGAGATGATGCAAATCAACCACATCAGCCACACCAATGCCAAGGCCGGCGTTCCGATGGAACGGCAGTACGCCTGCGGCAGCACCGCCGACCGCGTCGCCTATGCCCAGAATGAGATCCTCTGCTTCAAGCTCGACGGTTCGTTCGATCAACTGGTGGTGGCCCCCGTCATGACGGACCTCGACGCACCGGGAGGGGGCAGGGAGGATTACAATAAGCTGCCCAAAGGGAATTTGGATGTCACGGGACAATACTATATCTGGACGTCGAACCTCGGGGGCAACCGCCTCGATGCCTTCATCGTCAAGGTGCCGGCCCACCTCCTGGGTGCATCGTAGAGAGGCCTGATCCATGGTGTCGACACACCGCGAACGCGTTCATAGATGTGCCGGGTATGTGCTCCGCCCGGGACGCTCGCCGGCGCATCGCCTTCCCCACCACAATGACAACGCCCGTAGCGGCGCCCAATAGGCCGCTGTACGACCCGCCCCCTGGTGCTTTGTCCATGACGAGAATGGTAGAGTGCCCAGCCTGGCGCCGATCGGAGCGCCTCACCGTGATAACAGAAGGGGTCATCATCAATGAGTGAACGGCTGCTGAATATCGATCTGACGGACCTGGGCGCCGTCAAACTTGTCTGTGTACAGTGCCACGCCTCCGCAGAGTTTCCCCTCGCGCATCCGCAGGCGGATCCTCCCGAGCGCTGTTTTCACTGCCGAAGCGAATGGTTCGTCGCCGACAGCCCCCAAGCCACCGCGCTTCAACATCTATTCCGTGCGCTGGTGCAGCTGAGAAAGCCGGAGATGGCGACGGACTCCCACGTGCAGCTGGTCATGCGGATCGATCGCGGTCCGTCGCAATCACGCGTCCCCAAATAAGAGATTGGCGGTTCCCGCTTCGGCGAGGAGCGGCTTCTTTCTGACCGTTGGGCAGGGGACGACCCTCCATGGATGATCGTCAACCGGCTCGACGGTCACGGCTAGTCGCGTGCCCAGTCCGGTACCGGCCCTGCCGGGAGGCGCAGTGTTTTCCTCCGATCTCTCCTTTTCTTGCCTTGCGCTCCCTCGCTTGGGTTCAGGCGAGGCTTCCGCACAATCCCGCGGTGCTTTATCTAGTTCCCGAAGGTGAGGCGCAGGTTGCCCGGTGCGGGCGGGGGAATCAACGCGGGGGGCTCCGGTGATGGCGCGGGCCCTGGTGGCGGCGGAGCCGGCGGCGTATAGGTGACGAGGTTGCTCTCGCTGGATTCGTTGTTCGCCGAGTCGAATGCCGTGATCACGTAGTGTTGCGCGACGGTGGGGGTGCCGATATTCAAACTCGTAACACGTCCCAGCGTCGCGAGGACCGTCGCATTGGCCGATGTGCGGGTACAGGGGAGGGAACTGCATCGGTAGACCCGATAGCCTGCAAGGTCCGGTTCGGTGTTGGCACTCCAGCTGAGCGTGGCTGCCGAGGCCGCACCGGCTGAAATCATGGTACCTGTCGCCAGGGCGATCAACAGGTGGAACAGGCGATCCATCCGGACGGCGGATGGAAACGTTGCGGTCCAGGTCCTCTGTTGCCTTGTCTTCATGCAGCCACCTTCCTTGAACAAGCAGTCCTCTGGCGCACGCGGCCGTCTGTTCGTCACCAGGAATGTCAGTGAAAATTGACAAGCGCTTAAGCAATGCGTATGCCACAGTCTCTAGGCGCAACTCCTCTCAGAAAATCTGCGATTCAAGGATGCTCAGCGAATTAATCAGGGGAACATGCTAGGCACACTGTAGGGCGAGACACTCATTTCGTTGAGGTGTCGCAACGGGTGAAAGACGGTGCCGGGACTCATGTAGGCAGTACGGATGCGGCAGGCGTGATCCGGGCAAGGCGAGCACTGGAGGATGCCTCTCTCGTGAGTGGTGCCCTCCAAACGACTGTTCAAAACTTTCGTTGACCGGATGGTGCTGCCTGTTCTACGGTCTGCGGGATAGAGGGATCATCGTCATGGTAGAAAGGCAAGGCCTATGACCGAGATCTTGCGCATCAACACGAGCCGGCTCAAGCAGATCATAGATTTGACGGATCACGTGCAGGCGGTGATCCGGAAAGGGAACGTCCGGGAAGGACTCTGCCAGGTGTTCATCACCCACACGACCGCCGGCGTGACGACCGGTGAGATCGGGGAAGGGACGGAGCAGGACTTCCTGCAGGTCGTGGAAGAGATGATCCCCCGGATTCAGTTTCGTCATGCGCACGATCCGTCGCATGCCTGGTCGCACATGGCCGCGTCGATCATCGGTCCCTCACTCACCATTCCCGTCTCAGGCGGTGCGCTCGTCCTCGGCACGTGGCAATCGGTGATGTTGGTCGAGTTGGATGGTCCGCGCGAACGTCAGGTGCACGTCACCGTGGTGCCTTTGTAACCGGCCGCCTTGGCTGGCGTGCCCGGGCGCCGCAAGCGACTGGGGAACCTCCGGCCCGACTAGAACGTCGACCGCCCGGCGTGTTCCTTCTCGAGGTCCTCACCGGGCCGAGGCCGCGGTCCCTCCAGGGGGCGGTCGCGCGGCGGGTCTCCGGTGATGGTCGTGGATGATCGGCCCAACTCCTTATCCAGACTCTTCAACAGATCACCATCCGGTTTGGCGCTCAGGCCGTCGAGATATCTCAAGGGATTCGTTGAAAGACCCGGCGCCTCCACGGAAGCGAGGGGAGGGACGGGAATAGGCCGATCGGTCAGGCCTCCGCCGAGCTGCGCCTGAACCGGGACTGTACCGGCGACTGTCCCCAACAGACTCATGAAGATAGGTAAGAGCCATCGCATGAGGTCCCCCTGCGGTTACTGTGTTTCGCCCGGCACGAAGGCCACGTCCGTCACAGTGTTGGCCTCATCGACCAACAGCACGGCGGTATCCCCTTTGGATAAGGCGCCCAGTCTCTCCTGCACCAGCGGACGCACCGGGTACGACTGCT
>CBDIWQ010000014.1:0-5765 GCA_965285965.1 uncultured bacterium
TCCGTACGTTCCCAGCCCCCCTGCCTCAGCGAGCCGGGCAAACCCTTGCGTTGCGGCGGCAGGATCGATCATGGCGGCGAGCGCCGCGGCATAGGGCGCAACGACGATATCGTCGATGAGGCCGCGCTTGAGGCCCAAACCCGGCACGCCAAAACTGGAATATTGGTAGGTGAGGTCAAGATCGCGGGCGTTATAGGCCGACTCTGAAACACCCCAGGGCACGCCACGCTCGGCGCCGTATTGCATCTGCCGATCGACGACGAGATCGTATGTCCGGCTGAGCAGGCTGCCGGCCGGAAACCGCATCACCAACGCCGGCATGAGATATTCAAAGATAGAACCCGACCAGGATATCAGCGCCGATCCGTTCCCCACAGGCGTCAGCGCACGGCCCAGATGAAACCAATGGGATGATGGCACGTCGCCTTTGGCGATGGCGATAAAGCTGGCCAGCCGGGCTTCCGATGCAAGCAGATCATAGCAATTGGTATCCAGGCTGTTCTCGGTCACGCGGTAGCCGATGGACAACAGCTTGCGGGTCGGATCCAACAGGAACGCAAAATCCATGGCGCGCACCATATGCTCCGCCGTCCGGGCGATCGACGCCAAACGGCGAATGAGCGCTGCGACATCCGTGGCTGATTGCCGGATGGCATCCGACAGCAACGCGATCCGTGCCAGACTGGTCCCGCTCTTTGACGGATGGCTCAGCGAGCCTTCCCGCAAGCGATCGAGCGCAGCGAGGGCAGCCGCAAAACAACCAGGGGCAGCCGCCAGCGTGGGAACCGGATCAAAGAACGGGGCAATGACTGCCCATTCGGGCGCCGGGCCGGAAGGACCGTCGAACATCGCTGCGAGGTCTCTGGAACTAAAGCGGACCCATGGAAGCACCAGTCCCACGTCCCGGAGATGGCTTTCGACGCACCTGCGAGCGGCATCCGCCCAGATGCACAACTCCTCAGGCTGTCCGTTGGCGTGCTCCTGTGACAGGGCCTGCGCCATGTCCGCGATGGTATGGGACGAGGCAGTCAACTGGGCCATCCGGGCCGTCCATCCGGCCGCATCGACCGGGCGCGACAAGAGCAACGCTGCCAGCGCCTCGACGGCTTGACTCAGCTGTTTCCGTGTGACGGTGTGCGTCTGTCGCTCTTCGGGGATCAGGTCCAACGCATCGCGTAACAATTGGAGGCTATCGTCGAGACCAGTAAACAGATCGGCGCCGACCGTGGATTGATGCATCCACTCCCGGCATCCATTGCCCAGAACCACCAGATGGCCCGCGAGATTGCCGCTATCCACGGAGGACACATATTGGGGATCCAGCGGATGAAGAGTGCGCGTGTCATACCAGTTATATAAATGCCCGCGGAAGAGCTCGAGCCGGCTCATAGTCGTCAGTGTCGCTTCCAGTCGTTCGCTCGCTTCTACTGTGCCGAGCCATCCAAGGTCACGAGCGGCCAAGGTCGAGAGCAGATAGAGACCGATATTCGTCGGCGATGTCCTGTGAGCCACGACGGGTTTAGGGTCTTCTTGAAAGTTATCCGGTGGCAGAGCATGGTCTTCCGGTGACACAAACGCCTCGAAGAACCGCCAGGTCCGGCGGGCAATCAGTCGAAGGGTCCTGGCGTCGGCCGGCGAAGCCAGCCCTGCCGATGAGAGCCGCTGAGGAAGGCTCACCCAGCGCGCCACCGCAGGAGCCGCCAGCCAGAGCAACAGGAAGGGAGCTGCCGCAAGCCAGGAGCCGTACCCGCCGAACACTGCGAGGCCACCGGCGGCCATGACGACAAGCACGATCCCTCCCGCCATGCGCCGATACATTCCAACCAGGTTGCACGTGTAGGCATCCTCGGCCTGGGCGGCAGTCACCCACTCCAATAACCGGGTTCGGGTGAGGAGCAGTCGACCGAGGGTACGTAGAATGGCGTCCGACATGACCCAGGACTGGGAGGCGAGGAACGTCACCGTCAACACGATCTGCGTCGCCGCCACCTTCAAGTCAGTGACTATCCCGTCAACATGGCTGCGGACGGCTGTGCCGCGCCGCCGTGGATAGAGGCCGAGAATGACGGATAAAAGCGCTGGAATGGCAATGGTGCCCAGGATAAACCCAGACCAGACCCAGGCAGATCCCGCCGGCACGAGCCATCCGACAAGCAACGTCAGAAAGGCTGCCGGAGCTGATACAGAGCGGCGGAGGTTGTCGAGCATCTTCCAACGGCCAATGGCGGGAATCTTCACCGCCCGCGACGGGTCGGATCCGGTATGCCCGCGCCCGAGAAGCCAGGGCAAGAGCTGCCAATCACCACGCGCCCAACGGTGCTGTCTGGCTGCCGCCGCTTCGTAGTGGGAGGGAAAGGCTTCGAACAACTCGACGTCGGTCGCCAAAGCGGCGCGCGCGAACAACCCTTCGAAGAGATCATGACTAAGCATCGCATTGTCAGGCACTTTGTCCGCCAGCGCAGCCTCGAACACGTCGATGTCGTAAATGCCTTTGCCGGTATACGACCCTTCTCGGAACAAATCCTGATACACGTCCGACACGGCTGAGGCATAGGGATCGATCCCGCTGGGGCCGGAAAACGTCCGTTGAAAATGCGAGCCCTCTCCATGGCCGGGAAGCGAGGGCGTAATCCGTGGCTGCACAATTCCATACCCTTCCACCACGCGGCCGACAAGACGGTCGAACCGAGGCCGATTCAGCGGATGGGCCATTGTGCCGATCAACCGATGAGCGGCTCCGCGCGGCAACCGTGTGTCCGCATCCAGCGTAATCACGTACCGGACCGAAGGAATGGGCTCGGGAGGACGCCCGCCGATAGCTACAAACGTCGTGTTGGTCGATCCACGCAACAGTTGATTCAACTCATGGAGCTTTCCTCGCTTCCGCTCCCACCCCATCCAGGTATGCTCACCCTCGTTCCAAAGGCGCTTACGGTGAAACAGCAAGAAGCGTGAGCCGCCGCCGGCAGCGGGGCCGTACCGCTTGTTCAGGCGCGCGATCCCATCCGCTGCCGTGCCCAGCAATTCGGCGTCCCTCGGCATACTTTGGTTGGGAGCATCTCTCCAGTCTGAGAGGAGGGCAAAGCGCAAGTCATCATCCGCATTGCCCAAATAATGCACCTCCAGTCGTTCCACCTGCTCATCGATGGTCTGTTGGCTCGTAAGCAGCGTGGGCACCACCACAATTGTGCGCAACTCTCTGGGGATGCCACTCTTCAGTGCCATACGAGGCAACGGCCGCGGCCCAAGAATCGTCATGACCGTGCGATTGATAACGGCCATCGCGAGATCGGAGGCCGGCACGAGCGCGAAGAGACCGAGGCACGCAATCCCGGCGGACATCGCGCCCGCTTCCGCCGCATACCACAATGGCCAGGCCACGATCATGGCGGTGAGCATGGCTAGTGATCCCAGATAGCCTGGTGCCGAGGCCCGGACATACCAGCGTAGGAGTCGGCGCTTCCACGGCACCCTATAACTCAACTCGTGTTCAAAGGCCCGGCGCCCTTGAGAAATCAGGTAATAGCCGGGGTCGGTATGCCGCTCGTGCTCCGGTTGCTCGCTGGCATGCGGCTCGACGATAGCCCGCCTGGCGCGGTCCACCACTCGTGTAGTGACCTCGATTTCGGAGAGGCCCGTCCCGCGGGAGAGATCCTCGATGGCATGGCGGTAGGTGTCCCGTGTGACAAAATCCATTTCGGTATAGCGGCGATCACCTCTTAAAATCTGATCGACCGGACTGACGCTCTCGAAAAACACCGCCCAATCGAAGGCCGACGTCAACCGCATGCTGGTGATGATATTGCGCACGGTGACGCTCATGGCCGCCTGCTGTTGATGCTCGGCATGCACGACGTCGTCGGCCGTCGTGCCTTGTGCGGCCAGGCGCTCGTCGAGCCACAGCAATACGGGACGTACCTTTGGATCGAGGTCGCGCAGCCGCTGAACCAGCTGCACCGCAAACGCGGTGGCTAACGGTCTGTGTTCAAAGCGCCGGAGGACGGTGGCATACTGTCCCGGGATCAACGTCCCGGTACCTAGCAAGCTGTCCGCCAGTTCGTCGGCTTCCTGTCGGGCCGCCCGGCTATGGACGATCCGCTCAGCCAACCTCCGAAGATTCTCCACCAACACCACGCGCAGCGAAATGGCCACCGCCCACAATTCGCCGATCGTCAGCGGTTGCACACGCTGATAGGCATCCACAAATCGGCGCAGCATGTCGGGATCAAAGCGGCTGTCGGTGTGCGCAACGAAGGCCCAGGCAACCCCGTACACCCGTGGATAGTGCTGCAACGGGCCGGATGCCAACTTCGGCAATTGCCGGTAGTAGCCAGGAGGTAAATCGTCGATGATCTCGCGGAGTTGTTCGTCTACAATGTGAAAATTGTCGACCAGCCATTCGGCTGCAGGCGTGATTGCCGTCTCCTCACGAATCGCCCGAGCAATGGTCCGGTAAGACTCCACCAAGACCCGTCCATTTTTCAGGACTCGCGGGGTGAGCAGCCGGCCGCCACGCGGATTTCCGGTGACGATCTGCGCTTCCGCCAGACTTTCCGCATGTTGTTCGAGCCGTTCGGCGCCAAAGAGTTCGGCTCGAATCGGCTCTTCTAGTTCATGATTCAAGACAGCATGCGAAGGAACCGTAGCCATAGACCTCCTGATGAACCATAGCGGCTTATTGCAAGCAGCCCGAAAAGGACGAGCGCATGTCGAAGGTCAGATCATCCAACGCGCCAATACGGCGGACCGGCCGAGTGCTGAGAACCCCTAACGTTGAACGACGTTCATCACGACAATGACCTTTGAACAGGATCCGCTGCCCAAGGACATGAGATGACTGTTGAAATCTACATGCCGCGACATTTCTCGGCATCGCATTCCTCTCACATTCTAGACTCTTGCCTTCCCGTATCTCGGAGTAGGAGACCCCGGTACACGAGCGCGACTGCGAGCTGATGGAGGCGGACTCGCCCTGTTGGCTTCAATGCCAGGGTCCGTCGATTCCCCGCACATGAGACAGCGCCACCCCGCTACTGCATCGGAACCGGGTGACTCCTTCAACTGAGTACCAACCATTAAACCTTGGCAACGCGAACATTCCATTTGGACCTCCACAACGTATCCACGATATGAACATGGCTGCACATTTGACCATCAACTCTTTACGCTCCTCCATCAACTTTGATCACGCGATTGCTTTTCGGTGCCCCGGTCGATGACACGTTATGTGACGATCAAGGTATTCCTGCGGAGAGTCCGGTTCGGTCCCTGCCTGGGCAGGAAGCAAAGGCTCTGCTGCGCGCATCACCACAGACTGAGTGACTGAAAAGTGTTTCAGGAAGAAGCGATGGAGACTGGGGAATCAGGCGCGCAGTACGTGAAAACTGAAGGCGCGAGAGATAGGACAGTCAGCACGTGACTCTACACGCCGCTGCCTGTAGGGTCAATGCGAAGATACAGGCTCTGTAGATAGCACATCATCTGTCCGGTTTTTGTAGCACGTGATCTGTCCGGTTTAGGGTGCACCCTCAAGGAGGGGGCACCATGACACGGGCGAGCGTCCTACAGGAGGTGAGACAGATGCGCTTTGAAGAGGTGTATGCCCGACGGTCTCGACGAGAGCTGGCGGTGGCGGAGGCGGCGGAGTGGTTAGGGAGCACGGAGCGGACGTTTCGCCGGTGGAAGGACCGCTCTGAAGCCGAGGGGGTGGCGGGGTTGCAGGATCGGCGGCTCGGTCGCGCGTCGGCCCGCGCCGTACCGGTGGA
>CBDIWQ010000015.1:0-2841 GCA_965285965.1 uncultured bacterium
ACCCCGGAGGGTACGCCTCCGGTTTTCTCTCCCCTGCGGCCTTGTTGGCTGCCTTTTTGAGCAGCCTGTCAAACTCAGAACGAACATTGATCCCACCGCTAATTTGCTTTGCCAGCCGTATTCTTTCGCACTTAATGGCACTGAAATCTTGCCGTGATGCTCGTCGCCGCCAAGTCGACAATCTGACCTGCACTCACAGTCGGCGCTTCAACAACTCATTCACCTTCCCGGGATTCGCCTTGCCGCCGCTCGCCTTCATCACCTGGCCGACCAGGAAGCCCAGCACTTGCTGTTTGCCTTCCTTGAACTGCGCCACTTGGGACGGATTCTTGGCGAGCACGTCATCGATGATCGCGTCCAAGGCCCCTTCGTCGGATATCTGCTTCAAACCCTTCGCTTCGATGATTTCGGAGGCCGTCTTTCCGGTCGTAGCCATCTCTTCCCATACCGTATTTGCGCTTGCTCCACTGATCTCGCCTTTTTGCTTCTTAACAAGCAACTCTGCCAGATGTTCTGGTGAGACAAAAAACTCCTGACCTGCAGGGAGCTCACGGCCGAGAGATTTTGCTTTGGCCGCCAACCCCCGTTCGTCTATTGTGATCCAGTTGGCGAAATCCTTCCCGCCCTCCGTTCTCGATATTCCGAATTTCTCAGCCGCCGTTGTAATGGCCTCGAAATACTCGACCGTAGCCTTATCCATTGTCAGCACAGTCGCAACATATTCATTGAGTCCGTATTCTCTTATGAGTCGTTGCTGGCGTATCGCCGGTAATTCCGGCATGCTGCGGCGAAACTCGTCGACCCATTGTTGATCGAGCTTCAAGGGCACTAAGTCTGGGTCAGGAAAATAGCGATAGTCGTGCGCTTCTTCCTTACTCCGCATGACGGCCGTTTCACCGCGTTCAAGATTCCAGAGACGCGTCTCCTGATGAATCTTGCCGCCCTCGTTCAAGACCTTTGTCTGCCGCTTGACCTCGTACTCGATGGCATCCTTCACGAACTTAAACGAGTTGATGTTCTTCAATTCGACCTTGGTCCCGAACTCTTTCTGCCCTAATGGTCGCAGGGAGAGATTCGGCTCACACCTAAAGTTTCCTTTTTCCATGTCTGCGTCGCAGACGCCTTGAGATATGAGAATGTCGCGCAGGCCCTTCAGGTACGCCACGACTTCGTCCGCCGACCGCATGTCCGGCTCCGTGACGATTTCCAGCAGCGGCGTGCCCGCGCGATTCAGATCCACGCGGCTGCCTCCGGTCCCGGCCTCGTGTACGTTCTTGCCGGCGTCCTCTTCAAGGTGCGCACGCCTGATCTTCACCCGCTTCCGGCTCTCCCCCGCCGTGATCTCGATCCACCCGTGCTCGCAAATCGGAGATTCGTATTGCGAAATCTGATAGCCCTTGGGCAGATCGGGATAGAAATAATTCTTCCGCGCAAACCGGTTGCTCGTCGCGATGGTACAGTTCAACGCCAAGCCGGCCCGGACCGCCATTTCCACCGCCGCCTGATTGATCACCGGAAGCGTGCCGGGCATGCCCAGACACACCGGACAGGTCTGGCTGTTGGGCGACAGGCCGAACGTCGTGCCGCAGGCGCAGAACATTTTGGACCGGGTCCGCAACTGCGCGTGCACCTCGACACCAATGACGACTTCGTAGGTCATGCTCCGCCCGGGCCCTCGCCCCGCATACGCTCCCCCTCGCGTTTCATCGCTTCACGGCCTGCATCCATCGCGTCCCGCAGCACCGACTTCTTGGTCTCAACAAATTGCTTGCCGTGATCCAGGACCTCTTCCAGCGCGTCTCCGGCCTGTCCGGCAAGATCCCGCAAGTTATCCTCGGCGCGCCGGGCATAGCCACGCAGTTGCTCACGCGATTCCCGTCCCGACTGGGGAGCCAGGAGCAGCGCCGCCACGGCGCCTAAGGCCGCCCCGCCCAAAAACGCCAACAGGACTGCCGCTGATGATCCCCGTTCATCCGCCATTGTGTGCCCCTCCCTCATGTGTCATACGTTCGCGCACCACCTGTGTGGCCGCTTTGAATCCAGCCACCATGCTGGCCATATTCGTCAGCAGCGTGCCGCTCGACCCGCGAACCAGATTATGGACTTCCTGCACCGATTCCCCCACGTCTCCAATGGCATGCAGCATGACCGCCGCATGCTCCACGCCGCCACGAGCTTGTTCGGCCAGGTCGTTCAGGTTCCGGCTCATGGCGCGCAGTTCGGCGATCAGCGGCGGAAGATCCTGGTTCATTCTTAAGAACAGCGTTTCCGACTCCGCCACCGTTTTCCTGACCTGAATGAGCACCGGCACGAGATAGCCGACCAGCATCGCAAACGCGATGGCGACCAGAACAGCCGCCATTTCGACAATGGACATACCCCGCCCCCTTTGTTCGCCGCCTATCGGACAATCGCCCGCTTGAGATGCCACTGAGTGGACTGCTCGTACGCATGGGCGGCCCTCAGCATCGTGTCTTCTTCAAAGGCCCGCCCGATAATCTGCAAGCCGATCGGCAGGTTCGTTTTGCTCATCCCGCATGGCACCGCAATGGCGGGAAGCCCGGTCAAGTTGACGGAGATCGTAAAAATGTCGGACAGATACATCTGCAACGGATCGTCGCTTTTTTCGCCGACCTTGAAGGCCGGCGTCGGCGTCACCGGCGTGACGATGAGATCGACTTCTTTGAATGCCTCCTCAAAATCCTGGCAGATCAACGTGCGAACGGCCTGAGCTTTGCCATAGTAGGCGTCATAATAGCCGGAGCTCAGCGCATACGTCCCCAGCATGATCCGGCGCTTCACTTCCGGGCCGAATCCTTCCTGCCGGGTTTTCATATAGAG
>CBDIWQ010000016.1:0-8359 GCA_965285965.1 uncultured bacterium
TGGCGCAAGTCGTGGAATTTCGGAGCCAGGGCATCAACGAAATCCTCGCCGAGGCCTGCACGAAGATGGCCGAAGGCGAAGTCCTGCAACTGTTTTACAACGGCAACCCGGCCATGCCCGAATCTGATTATTTAAAAATTGTGGAGCACAAGACGGCGGGGCTCATTGCCGCCGCCTGCCGGATGGGGGCCATCATCGCCGACGGCTCCGAGGAAAAGCAGGATGCCTTGTTCCGGTTCGGCCAATATCTCGGGATCGCCTTTCAGGTCGCCGACGATACATTGGACTACACGGCAAACGGAGAACGGCTCGGCAAGACGCTGGGGCAGGACCTGCATCAGGGCAAGGCGACGCTGCCCTTGCTGCATCTTCTCCAGAGCTGTTCCGAGCAGGATCGCCGGATGATCAAAGACCGGATGGAAACTCGCATGCTGAGCGACGCGGATCTCGAGCGTATTCTGTCGCTGATGACCCACTACGGATCGATCAGTTATGCGATGGACCGGGCTCGGACTTATATCGCGGCCGCCAAACACGAACTCCAACCTTTTGAGGATGGCACCGCGCGGCGCGCGTTGACTGTGGCCGCCGATTACATGATAACCCGCGACCGGTAGTCTCTCGTTTCCCTGAGTCCTGGGCTCGCACAGAGGAAAGGGTCCGGGCTCCCCGTCGCCGCACACCGACTTCAACCGCTCACAAGCAAGGGATCTTTCATGTCACAGATCATTCCGTTTCACGGCACTCTCTATGACACCAGCGTGGTGGGGGACATCAAACAGGTCGTAGCTCCGCCCTACGACATCATCGATGCCGCCGGTCAGAAAGCCTTGCACGAACGGCATCCCCAGAACATCATCCGGTTGGAATTGGGACTCGACCAGACCGGCGACAGCCCGACGCACAACCGGTATACCCGGGCAGCCGTCACCTTACAATCATGGCTTACCGACGGCGCGCTGAAGCGGGACGCGGAGCCCGCGATTTATTATCACACTATCGAATATGCGCCGCCCTCCGCCGATGCGCGTACACCGGCCAAGGTGCTCCGTGGGTTTCTTGCGGTGACGAAACTGGAAGCGTTGGACTCGGGGCACATCTATCCGCATGAAAACACCCGCGCGGCCGCCAAAACCGATCGGTTAAATCTCCTCGAAGCCTGCCGCACGAATTTCAGCCCCATCTGGTCTCTCTATTCCGATCCGCAAGGGCTCATCATCGGCCAGTTGGAAAACGCGGTGAAGGGCACGCCGCCGCGCTACGACTTTACCGATGATACCGGTTGCCGCCAGCGGCTGTGGACGGTCACGGACCCCACGGTGCTGAAGCTGATCGTCGATACCATGCGGGACAAACCGCTCTTCATCGCGGATGGGCACCACCGGTATGAGACCGCCCTGAACTATCAGCGGCTCCGCCGTCAACAACCCGGCGCGCCGGCAGGGCTGCAGGCCTATGACGGTGTCTTGATGCTGCTCGCCCCGCTGGAAGATCCGGGGTTGACGGTGCTTCCGACCCACCGCGTCACGACGACCCCTCTGCCGCCGTATGACCACGTGCGGACCGTGCTGAGCGACACCTTCGAATGGCAGGAGTTTGCCTTTACGCCGGCCACGCAGCCGGCTGTGCGGTCGCAATTCATTCACGCGCTGCGAACGCAGGGACGGACCGTCCCGACGTTTGGGCTGGCCCTGAAGGACAGCGACCGGTACGTCACGCTGGCCTTAAGACCCGCGTATCGGCCCTCGGCTCAAGCCTCGCCCCGCGCAAAATTGGATGTCTCCCTGTTGCAACAGCTGGTGGTTGCCAAACTCTGCGCCACCCAACAGGAACAAGAAGCGATTGCCTACACCAAAGACGATCAGGAAGCGCTGGATTGGGTCGCGCAGGGCAGGGGCACGGGCGCGCTCCTCCTCAATGCCACCAAGGTCAGCGAAGTTCAAGCCGTAGCCACCGCCGGCGAACGCATGCCGCACAAATCGACCTACTTCTTTCCGAAGCCGCTCACCGGCCTGGTCATCAACGTCATGGAGGATTAGCCGGGACTCGGGGAACGGCCATGGCCCTCCCCGCCTTTCCGCTCATCTGAATACTAATGAAAACGAAGCTGTTGATCGTCGACGACCATGCCGACATCGTCACCATGCTGGAAGACCGCTTACAGGCCTCCGGCTACAGCACCATTGTGGCGCGCGACGGGCCGCAAGCCCTTGAACAAATCGAGCAGGAATCCCCGCATCTCGTCCTGCTCGATCTCGATCTTCCTACGCTCACCGGTCTCGACGTCTTGAAACGCCTCTCGCACATGAAGCAAGCCGAACATGTTCCTGTGGTGCTGATGACCGCCCATGGCTCGATCCACGCGGCCGTCGAAGCGATGAAAGAAGGCGCCTATGATTTCCTGACGAAGCCGCTGGATAAAGATCATCTCCTCATCGTCATCCGGAAGGCACTGGAACGGCATTCGCTGCAACGCCACATCGATTGCTTGCGCTCGGAAGTGGCCGGCCGCTATGCCTCCATTGTCGGCAACAGCCCTTCGATCCGCGCCGTGATCGAAGCGGCCCAGCGCGCGGCGAAGTCCGATGCCAGTGTGCTCCTCCTCGGCGAGAGCGGGACCGGCAAAGAGCTCTTTGCCCGCTCCATCCAGCAATGGAGCCATCGGCACGCCATGCCCTTCATCGTGATCAATTGCGTGGCCCTGACGGAAACGCTTCTGGAAAACGAACTCTTCGGTCATGAGCGCGGGGCCTTTACCGGCGCGGACCGCCAGCAAAAAGGCAAATTGGAAATGGCGGACGGCGGCACCGTCTTTCTGGATGAAATCGGGGATATGTCGATCCCCTTACAGGCGAAGCTGTTGCGCGTGCTGCAGGACCGGGAGTTTCAACGGGTCGGCGGCACACGGACCGTCTCGGTCAATATCCGGATCATTGCCGCCACGAACAAAGACCTGCGCCAAGCAGTCAAAACCGGCCAGTTCCGGGAAGATCTGTATTTCCGGCTCAACGTCATCACGCTCACCCTGCCGCCGTTGCGGGAGCGCCGGGACGACATTGCCCCGCTCGCGCAATTCTTCCTCGACCGGCATATCAAAGATGCGAAGCGGCCCGGCATGACGTTCAGTGCGGGCACCGTGGAGACCCTCACGCATTATGCTTGGCCGGGCAATATCCGCGAATTGGACAATGTCATCGCGCGCGCCGTCGTGCTCAGTCCCACCGATACGATCGAACCCGGCATGCTCGCCCTGATACCGGAAGACGGCGGTCTCCGCCCGGGCGATGGCCATCTGTCCTATTTCGATCTGCCCTACCATCCTTCGATGGACCAGCACAGCCGGCATATCATCGCGCGGGCGATCGAGAGGGCGCACGGGAATCAGACCAAGGCAGCCGAATTGCTTCAGCTCCAGCGCACCTATCTGGCCCGCTTGATCAAGCAGCAGAAAGCAAAGGAGGGCGGTTCAGCTCTGTCCTAGCTTTTGGGTTGCCCATGTGGACTGGCCGCCGTTGTCCTTGCGGGTCCCCGGTCCGCAGAGGGGGATTACACATCCGCCGGACGGCGACGTTCCAATTGAATGAGTCCGGCTCTGACATCTTGCTCCGCCTGTGTATAGCGCTCAGCCGTTCCGATGTCCGACCAGTACCCTTTGAAATCATAGCCAAGCACCGCCTCCCCGCGCTCCAGCGCGGAGACATACGGATCGATGATCGACGACTCGACGCCCAGCCTCACATCTCGTAACAGGCGCGGATTCAAGATATGGATGCCCGCGAACATCCTCGGCCTGGTCGGCGCCGAGACCGGAAGTCCCCGTCCGGTGATCCGGACGATCCGGTCGTCCGCCCCGACGTCAATCAGCCCCCAGCGCGCCGCATCCGGATCTTCACGCAAGACCAGCGTCGCCGCCGCCTTGCGCTCCCGATGAAAGGCGCAGAGCGCGTCCAAATCCAACTCAAACAGCGTATCGCCGTTGAGCACCAGGACGGGCTCCCCCGAAAAGTAGGGTTCCGCCTGTTTAATCCCGCCGCCGGTGCCGAGCAGCATCGGCTCGTGGGAATACAGAAGTCGAAGACCGAACCTCGACCCGTTCCCCAGCGCCTGCTCGATCATGGGGGCGAGGTGATGGAGATTGATCACGACGTCATGAAACCCGTGGCGCTTCAGGAGGAGGAGATTCCACACGATGAGCGGGGTGCCGCCCACGGGCAGGAGCGGCTTGGGGACGGTATTGGTCAGCGGTCTCAAGCGGGTCCCGAGTCCCGCCGCGAGGATCATGGCCTTCATATCGGATGCGACGGGTGAAGCGGGAGGCGTGATGGGTAGGGCGAAGACGGGATCATGCAGTCTCGCCTGCTTCACTCATCACTGATCACGCATCACCTATCACTGTAGTTCCGGCACATACGGCGCGAGATGCGCCCGTAACGTTTCCAAGTGGGGATACTTGTGGAGATTCCGTTTTACATAGCTCAACACGCGCGGAATATCAGCCAGGAACTTGGGATTGCCTTTGACGCGGTCAATGTACACGAACCGCCCGGCGGCTTTCAGATTGCGCTGTATGCTGGTGAAATCAAACAGCCGTCGAAACGCAGCGCGATTCGTCCACACCAACCGCCGCTCCGCAAGCTGATCGAGATAGTAATCGACCAGGTGGTCGACCAGCGCCTCGTCGAGCTGAATGTAGGCATCCCGCAGCAGCGAGGCCAAATCATAGGTGGCCGGCCCCATCAACGCATCTTGAAAATCGATCACGCCCAGCCGCGGCCCGTCGACCATCACGTTGCGCGAGTGATAATCCCGGTGGGTAAAGACCAGGGGCTGCGCCGCGAGCATGTCGGCAATGTTTTCGAACTCGTGCCGGACTGCGGTCCAATCGTCCGAGCACATGGGTTTGCCGCGACGCGCCACAATTCCATACTCGAGGAAATGGTCGAACTCCCACATGAGCAACGGCACATCGAAGCTCCGATGAAACGCGACGCAGCCGGGATCTGCCGGCGTCGTGGCCTTGACCTGAAGCTGCACCAGCACGTCGATCGCCTGTTTGTATCGGGATTCCACCGTCCGGGCATCCGACCGGCCGGCCTCTTCAGCCAGCGTCAGATCGCCAAAGTCTTCCAAGTACAACAGCCCCGCCGCTTGATCATAGTAAAGCAGCGCCGGCACCTGAATGCCGGCTTTCGAGAGATGCGCCAGGATATTCAAAAAGGGCAATTCAACGATGGGATGCGCCGCGCCGCTGACCGCTTCCTCGGACTGCTTGAATCCCTCGGGCTCGGCAAGCTGCATAAGAATCAGCGAGTGCGGCGGCCCTCCGGCTATGTGAAGACGATAGTAACGCCGATTGGAGGCATCACCGGCCAACGGGGTGAGCGAACGCAGCACGGAGCCTGGGGAAAGATGCCTCTCCACCGTGCGGGCGACCAGTGCCTGATCGGGAGGAGCCAACGGAGCGTTGGTAGGCGCGGGATGAGCCGTGGACATCGGCGCGGATTATAGCGACTGCTCCACCGCTTGTCACGAAGGCAGTGGATTCTTTAACGCTCGCGCAGCGCGGTGGAGGTCGTCCCGGTCCATGAGAAAGACAGCAGATGCTTCATGGTTACGGCGCCGATCGCCGCGCCGAGGCTGTCCGCCACCCAGTCCTGCCAGCCGGAGTCCCGGAAGGGCACGAACCATTGGTGAACTTCATCGCTGAGCCCATAGAGCGACGCCAGGATGATGGCGAGCGCCAACGCATGAGGCGCCAGGCGTTCATGGCTTCCCCAGCGGAACGCCCGATAACAGATCCCCCCCAGCACCGCGTACTCCACGACATGCAGAATTTTGTCACTGACATTACTGAAGAGCGACGGCAGACTCTGCTCCGGATCAGACAACGAGGACAGATAAAAAATCAGCGCGGCGTAACCCCACACGGGCGCCCAATATCGCAACCAGGTCATGCTCCTGGCCTGTTCGATCGATCGTGAATCCGCTTCATTGGATGCCCTCACCTATGACATACTGAAAACCAAGGAAATACACCGCGATGAAGAACGTTCACGTGTGCTTTCTGTGGCACATGCATCAGCCGTACTACACGGACCCGGTCAGCCGATCGGCCAGCATGCCATGGGTGCGTCTCCACGCCACCAAAGCCTACTATGATATGGCCTTCCTCTTAGAGCAATACCCGGCCGTGCACGCTACGGTGAACTTTACGCCTTCGCTCTTACGGCAACTCCAGGAGATAGGAGATGGAACGGTCAGGGATCTGTTCCTCCAACATGCCGAACGACCCGCAGCCGACCTCACGCCCGAAGAAAAAGCCTTTGTCATTCGTTATTTCTTTGCCGCCAACTGGGCCACAATGGTGCGTCCCTACCCACGCTACCATGAATTACTGGTCAAACGCGGTCTGCATATCTCGCCGCCGGATCTTGAGCGCGTTGCGCGCCAATTCTCGACGCAGGAATGGCTCGACCTGCAAGTGTGGCATAACCTCGCCTGGTTCGGGTATGGAACCGTCCGTCGTTATCCACGTTTGGGCGCGTTGCGCCACAAGAGCCGGGGCTTTACGGAAGACGAGAAGCATGAAGTTCTGAGGCTACAACGTGCGGCCGTCCAGGAAGTGATCCCCTGGTATCGTCGACTGATGGAACGGGGACAAGCCGAACTGACCACCACACCATTCTATCACCCTATTCTTCCCTTGGTCATCGACACGGATATCAACCGGCGGGCACGGCCGGACCTGCCCCTGCCCTCCCGATTCCGAGCGCCGGACGATGCCGACATGCAGCTCACGCGCGCGGTCCGATTCCATGCGGAGCACTTCGGCCAAGCGCCGGCCGGCCTCTGGCCCTCGGAAGGCTCCGTGTGTCCGGAACTTCTGCCGCTCGTGCATCGTGCGGGGCTCCGCTGGCTGGCGACGGACGAAGGCATCCTCGCGCGTTCGCTCCACCTGTCCGGACGCTCCTGGCATCGGCCGTCGGATTTGTATCAACCCTATCGTGCCGGCGAGGCCGCGCAGGCGGTCACCCTCGTCTTTCGCGATCGGGAACTCTCGGACGCATTCGGGTTCGTGTATCACAAGACGACGCCCGAATCCGCCGCGGATGACGTGTTGAGGCGGTTACACGATGTCATACGAGAGGCCCCCCAAGACCAGATCATGATCCCGATCATTCTCGACGGCGAAAATCCGTGGGAGCATTATCACGATGGCGGAGAGCGTTTTCTCTCCCTGCTCTATACCGAGCTGACACGAAACAGGCTGAAGGGAACGGGGGAAGTGACCATGCAGGCCTCCAGCATTTCCGAAGCCCTCGCGGCGATGCCTCCGACCCGGGACCTGCCGGTCCTGCATTCGGGATCCTGGATCAATCAGGACTTCAAGATCTGGATCGGTCATCACGAGGATAATCGGGCCTGGGATCTGCTCGGGACCACCCGAACCAAACTCACCGAAGTGGCATCGGGTCTTCCCCTGGAACGGGCCCAGGCCGCCTGGGAGGAATTGTACGCGGCCGAAGGCAGCGACTGGTTCTGGTGGTACGGCGACGACTTCGACACGGACTTCAAGCCGGAATTCGACCGGCTGTTCAGAACGCATGTGCGGAACGTCTGGACGCACATGGGCTTGACGCCGCCCGATCCGCTCAATCAGCCGATCTGTGCCCTTGCGCCGCACCTCGAACAGGACGGAGTGACGCAGCCGCGCGGGTTCATCACCGCCTCGGTGGACGGGCTGGTGACCAGTTTTTTCGAGTGGCGGGGAGCCGGCGCCATCCCGACACAGCCGCCGCTCGGCGCCATGTGGAAGGCCGATGCGATCTTTACCGGCATCCGGTTCGGGTGGACGCATGAGCACCTGTATCTTCGGCTGGACCCGGACGAGACGTCTTCGGCCCGACAGCCGCACTTGGAGGTGGACCTGACCTTGCAGGGCTCTCGTGACACCTTCCGGGTGACGTTTCCACTCAAGGGTCCGGCTCTCGAGCAGTTCACGCTGTTGCAAGCCATCGGCCAGGACCGGTGGCAGGAGATCGGAACTTACCGTTCCTCTTGCCGCAAGACCATTGTGGAACTGGCGCTGCCATGGAAGGAGCTTCACCTCGAGCCCGGCGAGGACGTTCGCCTCTCCATCGTGGTCAGGGAACATGGTCTGGAAGTAGCCCGTTATCCGCATCAGCGTCCGGCCGTTCTCACCATGCCGGGGCCTGAATTTGAAGCAAGACTATGGCGCGTATAGAAACCGTGATGCGTGATGGGTAACGCGTGAAGTGTCGGGAAACCCATGATCGGTCACGACGCAGCCGCGCGACGCTTTACGTTTCACGCTTTACGTTTCACGGAGGAGAAGATG
>CBDIWQ010000017.1:0-7900 GCA_965285965.1 uncultured bacterium
GCCCATATCCGCATGATGGCCTCGGCGCAGCCGTTCATCAGCGGCGCGATCAGCAAGACCATCAACATGCCGGCGGAGTCTTCGCTTGAGGACGTCAAGGCCGCCTATCTGTTGTCCTGGAAGAGTATGGTAAAGGCCGTGGCGCTCTATCGCGACGGCTCCAAACTCAGCCAGCCGTTGAGCGCCTCCACGGACAGCGGAAAGACAGTCGAAGCTGCGAACGACGTCATGGCCATGGCTGAAAAAGTGACGGAGCGCGTGCTCGTGCGGTATCTTGCGAAGCGGCGGCCGCTGCCGGGCCGACGCAATGGATATACGCAAAAGGCCATAGTCGGGGGACACAAGCTCTACTTGAGAACCGGGGAGTATGAAGACGGCACAGTCGGAGAAATTTTCCTCGACATGCACAAGGAAGGAGCCGCCTTCAGGAGCCTGATGAACTGTTTTGCCATTGCCATTTCATTGGGACTCCAGCACGGCGTGCCCTTGGAGGAATTTGTCGAAGCGTTTGTCTTCACTCGGTTTGAACCCAACGGACCCGTGAAATTGAACGACCGGATCAAGATGTCGACCTCGATCATCGACTATATCTTCCGGGAATTAGCCATCACGTATCTGGACCGGTATGACCTGGCCCAGGTCAAAGAAGAAGACCTCCGGATGGACTCGATGAAGAAGGACGAGCTGACGGATCCCGAGTGCGTCGCCGAAGAAGCCGACATGGACGCGCTGGCGAAATCCTCCGTGCTTACGGAACATCTGCCCATCCGTCGGAACAGCGGCAAAGGCAATGGTCACGGCAATGGTCATAGTCTTGCGCGGCAAGTCGAGATCACCCGGGAGACCCTCACGCTGACCGAAGTTCAAAGTGCCAAGGTCAAGGGGTATGAAGGCGATCCCTGTCCGGAATGCAGGCAGTTCACCATGGTCAGAAACGGTACCTGCCTCAAGTGCGTCAGTTGCGGCTCGACCAGTGGCTGCTCATAGAAGAGTAAGATCCACATGATTGGCGTTCAGAAGCAGTGAGAACGGTAGAATGAGCCTTCTCGGTTTGTTCCCTCAAATCAGCATTCCGCCTATGGACGCCCACGGGATGGACGACCCGGGAGTTGCAGGACGGTTCACAGATCGTCTAAAAAGTCGGTTGGTTGAGATGCAGAAGGAGCTTAAAGATGATGAACAATTGGAAGTCGTGGCTTTTCTGCCCTCGGGAACAGCGGTTTCTGTGGACACGGTGGGATATGAGAGCCCCGCTCTCCTTACGCTCAAGGGGCACGATCAGTCGACGGGGAAATCCTGCGCCCTCCTTGTTCATCAATCATCGCTGCAGATCCTGGTCTCCGTTGAAAAAATCCCGGTCGGGCAGGCGAGAAAGGTAACGGTCTTTAAGATACGGTAAGATGTCCATTGTCTTTAGTCCCGGGGCGCTGATACAGTCCGGACGATGAGGGAGTAGTACGATGCCTACGACAACACAGCTGGTCATCAGCGGTCAAAGCAAGCCCGGTGTTCTTGCCCAGGTGGCCTCCGTACTCGGGGAGGCGGGCGTCAACATCAAGGCACTGTCCGCTCCGCAGGTGACAGGGACGGGAAAACTCCGCCTGCTGGTCGCCGATCTCGATGGAGCGCGGGCGGCTCTCAAAGCAGCCAAGTTAAAGTTTAGCGAAGAAACCGCCCTGATCCTCAGCCTGGAGAATAAACCGGGCGCCCTCAAGGATGTGGCGGAGGTCCTGACCAAAAGCCGCATCAATATCAAGTGCGCGTACTGCACGCCCTCCCGTGAAGGAAAGCGGGCGATGGTTGTCTTGACGGTCTCCAATACCGACAAGGCGCTCACGGTCCTGCGTAACCAATCCCTTGACGAGTTTTAGTCGATGCCGGCCGGGCCGTTCGCGGGGACCGCTCGACGGATCTCATTCAGTGCGGCGTTGGCCCTATGCCTGTGGATTCAAGGCTGCACGACGACACCTCCGCCTGTCGACCGTTTTCCGGGATATCCCATCGGGTTTGTGGAACGGGGGATGGCGTCCTGGTATGGGCCGGGTTTTCATGGCAACAAGACGGCCAACGGGGAACGCTACGACATGCACCGCCTGACGGCCGCTCACAGGACCCTTCCGTTAGGATCGATTGCGGTGGTCCGTTCAATGACATCCGGCCGGCAGGTCACGGTTCGTATCAACGATCGGGGGCCGTTTGCGCGGGGAAGGGTTCTGGATCTGTCGCTCGCCGGCGCTCAGGCATTGGCTATGACGGGAACCGGAACCGACGAGATTGAACTCCGGGTAGTGGGGTATACGCCTCGTCCTGAGGGAATGGGACTGTTGCGCGTCCAGGTCGGCGCGTTCGGCGACGTTCAAAACGCACGAGGCCTGCTTGAACGAATCCGTGCTGATTATCCGGGTGGCCGGATCACTGCGGTCGATACTCCGGACGGCCGGCGTTATCGGGTCCAAATCGGTCAGTTTGTGGCTGAAGCGGAGGCGCAGCAGGCGGCCGCCCGGCTCAATAGAAAATACGATATTCAGTCGTTGGTCGTTCGAGACGATGCTGGGATGTGACTACTCATGTGAGTACGCAAGCCATTGAATATGAAAGAATATTGCGACTATTGCTTGCTCGCATGTCCTGACTATGATACATGTATCCGGCGATGGGAATAGCGGGTTCTGCAATTAGTCTAGCGGCGTTTCTTTCAGACCGGTGGTCGACGAGGGATCTCCTCAACGACACCGAACTCCTCTTCAAGCCAGTCATGCCGGTTGGACGTCCCTAACCGACCACTGCCATGGACATCCTCATCCTTCTAGGATTGATCGGGTTATCTGCCATTATTTCAGCTGCCGAGATCGGCTTTTTCTCGGTCAACGAGACGAAACTGCAGGCTCTGGCCGAGGCTGGACACAAGAGAGCGGCCATGGCGCTCCAATTGCGGTCGAATCCGCAGCGATTGCTGTCCACCATCATGATCGGTGATAACCTGGTGAACGCCGGAGCGGCTTCCTACGTCACGCTCCTGACCATCCGGCTGTTCGGATCCGAGGCCTTGGGGTTTGCGATCGGCATCTTGACGTTCGTCCTCATGATCTTCGGCGATGTCGTCCCCAAGACCCTCGCCGCCCGCCATTCCCTGGCCGTAGCCATAGCGATGGCGTATCCCGTGTATGGCATTCAATGGGTGCTGAAGCCGGTCCTGTTTGTGCTGGAACCGATGATCGACAAAATCACCGGCGGCAAGGGACTCACCGTGCCGTTCGTGACGGAAGAGGAACTGAAGATCATGCTGGACGTCGGAGGCAAGTCCGGCACGATTGAGTCCGAGGAAGTAAAGATGATCAAGAACGTGTTCCAATTGAAGGATATTACGGCTGAAGATGCCATGACGCCCCGCATCTATGTTTTTTCGCTCGACGGCAACCTCCGGCTGAAAGAAGCAGAGGAGCTTTTATACAACTCGAAATATTCCAGAATTCCGGTCTATGACGGCACACTGGATAACATCACGGGTGTCCTCTATAAGACGAAAGCCCTCACGGAATTGGCCAAAGGAAGGACGGAAGTCCGCTTGCGCGATATCGCTCATCCACCGCTCTTTGTTCCGGCAGGCAAGACCGCAGACGACCTCATGAAGCAATTTCAGCAGGAGAAACGGCACATGGGGATCGTGGTCAACGAATATGGCGGGGTCATGGGACTGGTCACGCTCGAAGACTTGCTGGAGGAAGTAGTGGGTGAAATTGTGGACGAGACCGATATCACCGAAGAACTGATCAAGCGCATCGGAAAGAGCCAGATCCTCGTCCATGGCCGGACGGAAGTCAGGAAGGTCAATGACTTCCTCAAGGTCGAGTTGGGAGACGAGGCCCTCACGATCGGCGGCCTGATCCAGGAAGACCTTGGGCGAATTCCGAAGGTGGGAGAAGAAATTCGCATCGGCAATTGTCGTTTGGTCGTGCACGAGGCGGATCCTCGTTCTATCCGCAGCGTGCACATCTTCAAAGATGAGAAGGTCGCTCCGGCGGTCGAGTCGCCCACCTTGAATCCGGTCACGTGACCGGCGCGTTTACCAGACTTATAAATTCATCCTCCCCAAGGATCCGGATTCCCAGCTTCCTGGCCTGTTCCAGTTTAGAGCCCGGCTCTTGGCCTGCGACGACATAGGTCGTCTGTTTGCTGACGCTGGAGGATACGGTGCCTCCGGATTGCTCAACGTACTGCGTGGCTTGCTCACGAGTCATCCGCGCCAGGCCGCCGGTAAAGACAACAACCTGGCCGGCGAGGGGCAGGGCATTCGTCCGCTTTTCAACGTCCACGCGCTCGACAGAAAGTCCGAGATCCAATAGCTGCGCGATGACCTGACGATTCGATTCCTCTTTGAAAAAGGAGACCAGACTGGCCGAAATCTCCGGACCGATCTCTTTGATGCTCTGAAAGCGCTCTTGATCCGCCGCCATGATGGCCTCCAGGCTCCCAAACTCTTTGGCGAGGACCTTCGCGATATGCTGCCCCACCTGGCGTATACCCAGCCCCATGAGCAATCGAGCCAGGGCCACGTGCTTGCTCCGTTCGATGGAGGTGAGCAGCATGGTCGCGGAGCGGTCGGCAAAGCCTTCGAGCGTCAGCAGGTCCTCGCGTGTGAGGCGGTAGAGATCCGCCAGGTTCTTTACCAGGCCCCGATCGACCAACTGCGCCACGGTCTTTTTCCCGAGTCCGTCAATGCCGAGCGCATGTTTCGATGCAAAATGTTCGATGGCCCCTTTCAATTGCGCAAGGCAGGCCGCTTGCCCCGTGCAATAAAAATAGGCGCCCTCCCGGGCGACTGCCGACCCGCACACGGGGCAGTGGTCGGGCATCACAAAGGCTGATGACCGCGTTTCCCCGGGCACCGGTACGCGTTCGGCAATCGCGGGTATGACATCGCCGGCTCGCTCCACTTTGACTGTATCGCCGATGCGCACGTCTTTTCTGGCGACCTCGTCGGCATTGTGAAGGGTGGCTCGGCTGATGGTCACTCCGCCGACTTCAACCGGTCTCAACAAGGCGAGCGGAGTTAAGGTCCCGGTCCGGCCCACAGAAACGGCGATATCCTGCACCACGGTGACTTCCTTGCGGGGCGGAAACTTGAACGCAATGGCCCAACGGGGGCTCCGTGACTTGGTGCCAAGGCGAGCCTGCCAATCACGGCGATTCACCTTCACCACAATCCCGTCGATCTCATAGGCGAGGTGATCTCGTTGTTGCTCCGTTTCCCTGTGGAAAGCCATGACCTCTTCAATCGTGGCACAGAGCCGTCGATGGCCCGGGATAGGAAGACCCCACCGGGCGAGTCCATCCAACTCGTCCCAATGGTTGCCGAACGGCGGCCCGTCCGTCACGGACACTTCATAGCAGGTGACGATGAGGGGACGTGAGGCCGTAATGCGTGAATCCAGCTGGCGAAGCGAGCCGGCGGCCGCGTTCCGGGGATTTGCAAAGGGTTCATCCCCGCGTTCCGCAATGCGTCGATTGAGAGCCTGAAAGTCCTCCAGTCGCATGTACACTTCCCCACGCACCACTAAATGAGAGGGCGGCCGGGAGCGGAGCTGGAGCTGAAGCGGGAGAGATCGGATGGTTCGAAGATTCATGGTGACATCTTCTCCCGTCGTCCCGTCGCCTCGGGTCGATCCGCCGGCGAAAAACCCGTTGTCGTAGACCAATTCGACGGAGAGCCCGTCGAACTTCGGTTCCACGGTGTAGTCGATCTGCTCCACCGCTAGCTCGCGTTTCATTCGCTGGTCGAACGCCAGCACATCACGGTGGTCGACCAGGGAATCCAGGCTGAGCATCGGACGCTCGTGTCGGACTTTCCCTAATTCCGTGCGCGGTGCGATGCCCACGCGCTGGGTCGGGGAGTCGGTCGTCACCAGGTCGGGGTGGGCTTCCTCAAGCTGGATCAGGTCGCGGAACATACGATCATATTCGCCGTCCGAAATCTCGGGGCGGTTCAGAACGTAATAGAGGTAATCATGGTGCCGGATCGTGTCCCGGAGCTTGGTGATCCGCTCTTTCAAGGGCCCTGCCGCATCCGGGGAAGTGCTTCCGGTATCAAAGAGCGTGGACTGGGTCATAGGTACGGAATCGCCGTCGGTTCGTGGGATGCCGGCAGACCAAAAACGCCATGATAATGGACCGGCTGAAGGGCGCCGTGCCGGTTCAAATTTCGAATGACGGTAGCATAGGGCACAAGGCGGGTCAAACGCTTGACCGGCCCACTTCACTTTGACTTTCGCAACGTTGGCCTCTATCCTTAGTGGCCCTGCCGTGCTTGACAGAACCGTGGTCGCGGCGTTTGCCGCCGATCATTCCCTGGTCGGCAAGGAGGTAAAGGGGGGTTCTATGGAGAAGGAGGAACACGGAGTGAAGGATCGGCCATTGAAAGCGGTGATGCTGGGGCTCGTGATATTTTGCGGAGGGCCGCTGTTGAGCGGGTGCGTGGTCCTCGAGGAGAAATACAATGCGGAGAAGGCGCGCAGTTTGAACTTCCAACGCCTGTTGGCGCAGGAAGAAAAACGAACGGCCGAGCTGGACAGTGAGGCCAAGCGGACCAAGAAGGAACTGGTGGAATTTGAAGCCCGCAACCGCGAATTATCCGCTCAAGTGCAATCGGCCCGCGAGCAGATGGCCCGTCTCCAGGAAGAAACGGAAGCCATTAAGGAATCCGCTTTCCTCGAACGCAAGGCGATGGAGGATATGCGCAGGACCAGCCCGTCGCTGGCCAAAAAGAAACCCGCCCCGGCCATGGACATGCCTGCAGATCTCAGCACGCTGCAGGCCGATCTTCCCAGGGATCTGACAGCCAGAGAAGGCGGATCCGTTCCTGCCCCTTCGTCTGCCGGGAAGGCAGCAAACTCCACAATCCATGTGGTCAAGCCGGGGGAAACCTTGTTTCGGATCAGCCGCCGGTATGGCATCGACATTGAGCAGCTGAAAAAGATGAACAAGCTGCCGGACGATATTATTGAAGTGGGTCAAAAGCTGATCGTGGGGACGGAATAGCAAGGGACTTACAATGGCCGCGCCGACCTATTCACTGAGCCTCGATGAATTCCGGTCCCATGCGAAGGAGGGCAACCTCATTCCATTGTTCCGGGAGATCCTGGCCGACCATGAAACACCCGTTTCCGCGTTCGCCAAGATCGACCATGGTCCTTCCGCGTATCTCCTTGAGAGCGTTCAGGGAGGTGAAAAGTGGGCGCGTTATTCTTTCCTGGGCAGCGGCTCGCCCCTTCTTGTGGTCGAGGACCATGGCGATCTAGTCATTAAGAAGGGCACACGCAGCCGAAAAATTCCGAGCCGCGGGGCCCCGCTGGACCGGTTCCGCGAATTCATGGAGACCTATCGTCCGGTCACCGTGCCGGATCTCCCCCGTTTTGTCGGCGGAGCGGTCGGATACCTCGGATATGACATGGTGAGGAGCTTCGAAGAGGTGCCTTCCCGCCGGAAGGATTCTCTGGGGCTTCCCGACTTGGCCTTCCTGCTGACCGACACGGTGCTGATTTTCGACAACCTTACGCAGAAAATTAAAGTGGTGGCCAACGCCCATGTCAAATCTTCCTCCGAGCGGGATATCCGTTCGGCCTATCGGGATGCGACGGCCCGAATCGAAAAGATGATCGGCCGGCTTCGCCGGCCGCTTCGGCGAACGACAGTCAAGCGCCGGCGGTCCCCCATTCGCTTCACGCCGAACATGAGCCAGGCGGACTTTGAAAAGATGGTGGAGCGGACGCAGGAGTTCATCAAGGCGGGAGACATCTTCCAGTGCGTGCTGTCCCAGCGATGGGAAACGAACCTGAAGGCTCCGCCGTTCCAGCTGTATCGGGCGCTCCGCCTCGTCAATCCGTCGCCCTATATGTATTATTTG
>CBDIWQ010000018.1:0-2925 GCA_965285965.1 uncultured bacterium
GAGCCCCCGTCCACGGCCACAAAGGGTCCGGTGTTGCGCGCACTGTTGGCATGCAGAGCCCGTGCAATCAATTCCTTCCCCGTCCCGCTTTCGCCTTGCAGCAGGACGGTGCTGTCAGTGTGAGCGACGCGCGCGATGGATTTATAGACGGAGACGATACCGGGACTGCTGCCGACCAGGTTGTCGTACCGGTAGCGGTGCCGCAGCTGCTCCTTGAGCGCCTGGTTCTGCCGGGAGAGAAACTTATGCTCCAGCGCACGCCGGACGACGAGGCGAATATCGTCGACAATGAAGGGCTTGCTGAGGTAATCGAAGGCTCCCGATCGAAGTCCGTCCACCGCGGTCTTGAGCGACCCGTAGGCCGTCATGAGGATCACCGGCACGTCCTGATGGCGATTCCGCATTTCAGCGAGCAACCCCATTCCGTCCATATCAGGCATGTGGATGTCGGACATCACGAGGTCGGGCGGGTGCGTGCCGATCTGCTCGAGGGCCGTCTTCCCGTCCATCGCGGTGTCGACCTCATAGCCTTCTTTGGAAAGGATTTCCCGTAATAAAGTCAGTGTCTCGGTGTCGTCATCGACGACCAGGACATGTGAGTGGTCATCCATGTATGTTCGTCCGTTCTACAATCGGAAGTTGAATCGTGAAGCTGGTGCCCTTGCCCGGTTCGCTTTCGACGGTAATTCTCCCCCCGTGGGTGCGGACCGTCTCTTGGACAATGGCCAGCCCCAGGCCAGTGCCCCGGCCTGCCTGCTTCGTGGTGAAAAAGGGTTGGAATATCTGTGCCAGGTGGTCCGGATTGATTCCGCATCCCGTGTCGACCACCTGAACCCCGACCGTTCCGTGGCCCTGCATCCCGGGTCCCGGCACCGGCGGCTCCGGAGGGAAGCTGCGTACGCAGAGCGAGCCGCCGTTTTGCATCGCTTGCAGCGCGTTTTCGATGAGATGGTTGAACGTCTCCTGGAGATGCTGGCGGTCCGCCTCCACCAGCGGCAAGCCTGTGTGCAAGTCGACGATACAGCTGACGTGCTGCCGGTCGCATTCCGTCCGGAAGAGGGCGACGCATTCCTGCAGACACTCATTCACATCGACGGGCGAACGGACCGGCGCGGCGCGCCGCGTATAGAGGAGCAGGTCCTGGATGATCCGGGAGGTGCGCTCGATCTGCGCTTCGACCGTCTGGAGCCGGCCGCGCACCTTGGGAGGCAGCGTCAAATCTTCCATGAGCAACTGCACGTGTCCGGATAGCGCCGTGAGCGGCGTTCCGATCTTGTGGGCAATGGTCGCAGCGAATTGGCCGATCGCCGAGAGGCGCTGCGCCCTGGTCGCGGTGCGCTGCGCGGCGGACAACAGCTCGTTGCTTCGCGCGAGCGCTTCGTTTTTGGTACGGAGTTCCTCGCTCGCCCTCCGCAACTCGGCCTCCGCTTCTCTGAGGTCGGTGATGTCCCGGATGACCATCGCCAATCCCGATTTCAAGCCGTCCGAGCCTTGGACGACAAAGGCATGCACGTTGAGGTGTTGGGTCCGCTCCGGGCTGCGCTGATAGGACGTTTCATACACCAGCGGGGCGCCGGTCTCCCGGAGTTGCTCGAAATGAGCCCCAGAGAGACTGAGCGATGACCAGAGCGGCCCTACTTCGGCGTCCGGTCGCAACCACTCTTCACGGGAACGGCCGGTCAGGCGCACGAAGGCGTCGTTCAACTCCAGCAACGACCCCTCGACGGTGGCATAGGCGATGGCGTCGTGCGAAGAGTGAAAGATGCTTTTGAACCGTTCCTGGACTTCTTGCAGGGCGGCCTCGGCCCGCGCGCGGCTGTGCTGCTCCAGAAGCAGTCGGTACCGGTTCTCGCTTTCGCGCAACGCCTCCACGGTTTTCCGGTGCTGCAGCAGAAAGAGTCCGGTAAAGACGAACACGATCAGGCCCAGCGCGCGGCTAATGGCGCCCACTTCGAAGGACGTGCCGGGCTTGGAATCGATGAGTCCCAGCAGGAGCAACACACTGCCGATAACCAAGGCGGCGCCCGTGAAGCGCGGGAGCAACTGGGTCGCCAGGACTAGCGGCACGAGGTAAAGGACCCACACGGCGACGCCGAGAGGTATCAGCCGGTCGGCGGCAAACGTCGCGGCAGTGATTGTGAGCAACAAGGCGATGGTGATGACGTCACGCGGAGGCCATTTCCCCAAGCCCCGTCTGAGACGAAGGTCAAACATGACTTGTCACCTGTACGGGACAACTTGTCCCGCCGGCTCGCCGCAGGCCCTCGGCCGTCGAAAACGGTATTTGGCCCGATATCAATAGTTTTGTGCCGTTTCTCACCGTGGCAGTCTTTGTGCTACTGGGTCCAGTCATGCAAACGTTGGATGCTCGGACGTCGGACGGAGAATGAGATGCTGCGGCATCCGCGCACCGTTGCGATGGAGGAGCAGTCCATTGGCACCGAACTCTTTTATGCAAGGAGAGGTACCCCATGAGCTGTGAACGATGCGGCGGTTTCAAAGTGTATGACTATTTCTACGGAGCCTCGACCTGCGACGGATTTCGCTGCATCAATTGCGGCGCCATCACGGATATGCGCATGATCATGCCGGCCCGTCCCGAGGAACGGACCATCAAGAAGAGCCTTCGCCCGAAGACGCGGCCGGCGGCACCCGAATCACCGGACGCGGGGACCTTGCATGCGAGCGAGCCCCAGAGATAACCATGAATCGACCCGCTTTCTCGACGGAACGGGTGCATGACGCGAGTCGGCGCGCCACAGCGCGCCGCCGCTCAGCAATTTGGAAATCAGGTTCGGCATGTAAGGGATAGTCCTGTTGCTCATACCTTTGCCTCCTTCATCCCCTGGCTATCTAGTTGACTCTGACCGAACGCTGTAGGGACGTACACTGGGACGAACCCTAGTCCGGCCTCGCGATTTCGCG
>CBDIWQ010000019.1:0-10078 GCA_965285965.1 uncultured bacterium
GCCGCATCCGGTCGCTCAACCATCGCAGGGCCGCCGGCAACCCGAACTCGTGAAGCACGGGCGGAGCGAGGTCCGCGACCAGCGTCCGGGTGTACGCCAATGATTCGCTCAGGGTCTCCTCCGTCTCTTGGAGCAGGTCCGCCGCTCTGCCGGTCAATTTCGCCATGCGTCGCGCCTGCGTGAGCTTCAACCGGCCCAGGACCAGCATTTGGGCCAGGTGGTCGTGCAGTTCTGTGGCGAAGCGCTTCCGCTCCCGCTGTTCGGTCAAATTCAGCTCGGTCGTGAGTGCGCGGAGACGCTCTTCGGACTGCCGCAGCGACTGGGTCCGGCAGGCCACGGCCTGTTCCAGCTCGGCTGTCCACTGCTGCCATTGTTCCTCCGCCTGTTTTCGTGCGGTGATATCGATACTCACTCCATACCAGGCCTCGATACGACCGGCGGCATCCAACCGGGGGAGCGCGCGGAAGGCATGCCATTGATACCGCCCCTCCTTGCTCCGATAGCGGCATTCGCCTTCGTACGATTCGCCCGCCGTACGGCTGCGTTCCCGAATAGACACCAGGCCGGTCCTATCGTCCGGGTGCATGACTTCGGTCCAGCCAAGACCGCCGGCCTGCTCCCGGGTTTGTCCTGTGTATTTGCACCAGCTGTCATTGACGAACGTGTTCTGTCCGTCCGGATCGCAGACCCAGACCAGGGCCGGCGCCGCCTCGGAAATCATCCGAAACTCCTCCTCGCTTTTTCGCAAGGCCTCGAGGCTGTGATTCAGCTCGGCTTCTCTGGTGCGCAACGCGGTCGCGGTCCCTTTCCACCGTTCACTGATCATCGCGATCGCCGCCGCCTCCAGCACGAACACCGCTAAAGGGAGGATCGTTCCGCTATCGGGCGCCAATCGGTAGAGCGGCGGCATGAACAAATAGTTAGCCAGAAGGGTGCAGAGGCCGGCCGCCAACAGACCGGGGCCCAGTCCGCCCAGCCAGGACGTGATCATGACCGCGACATAAAACGTCAGGAAGGGAACCTGAGGCGTGATCCATGGAGTGAACAGAAGCCGGACTGCGGCTGCCATGAGGACAACAAAAACGGCGATCCCGTAGGGGTTCAGCCTGCTGAGAAGTCTTTGTTCCATGGTCTCTTTCTTGATTGAGGCTCCGCCCCGCCGATCGGCGTTACAGCCGCCGGCAGGATTCATCCGCCTGTGTAAGCTGAGGGAGAGAGCAAAGGAGGTGCCATCACGGAGGCGCCTGAAACGTCCGTCGTGATTTGTAGCAGCCGGGCGTTAAAGTATCGCCCATCTCATGTGTTACTGAATCGTGCTGATTATTGTGAGCCGGGCGGCCAATCGAAATCCGCCACCCCACGTGTAGGTAAGAACCTGCGTTCTGGCGATCAGCACCTTTCACTCAGGAAGACTTCACAGCCGCCGTACCTTGTCGCAGACAATGACGAGGCGGCGAGCCGGTGCGGGCGGAAGAGGCCGCGATGCGAGGCAATGTGCATGAATCATGAGCGGCTTCTGTGCGTGTATCGGCAATGAAGCCGGTTGTCGAACGGCCGCTGTCTATCATGCATCCCAGGAGAAGACCGTGTCCTACGTGTCCTATTGGAGGCCTAACCGAGGCGACGCCGCATGAATCATGAGCGGCTTCTGTGCGTGTATCGGGCAATAGGGCCAGTTCTCGAGCGGCCCTTCGATGGCATCCTCCGAGGGCACCGCTGCCTCGCAGACACTGCAGTAGAAGAGCGCGGGGTTGCCGGCGGACCATGCGGCCAACTCCAGTTCCCGCAACTGTGCCTTGAGACCACGACGTTTCCCGGAAAGCTCTTTCTCCACATCCAATAGCAACATCTCATCACCTCCGGTTGCGCTACATCCAGCCGCTCGCTGCTTCTTCGATGCCGATCTGTGCGTGCCTTGAGCAAGGGCGATGCCACTACGCGCATGTGCAAACCTCTAGCTACTGGCGCAAACAGGAGGCCCTGCCACACATAGTGCTGCTTGGTTGTAGGGAAACGGCTGCATCGCGGCAGAAGGGCTGTTCTAAATGCCTGATTGTGCTGGTGAACCGCGGAACTGCCAAGCCTACAGGGGACCTCCCTAGGTCACCGGTTCATGGCCGTCTCCAATCTCGCAGGCGCTTGATTGCACATCCGGACTCCTCACGACATGGAGTGCTCGCGGAGTCGTCATCGAATGGAAACCACTTCGCGCTCCCATGTCGCCGTTCACGATCACGACGCTCACGACACTGAACTGCTGTCACTATGCCAAGGCCGATGAGTTCCACCCCGGTTACCGATCATCTGCACCCGCAAGGGACGGGACGCCTTCTTTGAAATCCTTCAGCGGCTGCGTGGAGTCCGTTCAACCTTGTCTATGAAACTCAGGCGGATCTGATTACCGCATGAGGGTGCGATTGCGCACCTTCCGCACAGTGCGGTAGCTGCCTCACAAGCACTCAACCACTCCCTCGCTACGGGCATCACTATTGATGCCGTGGGCTCCGGCAATTCTGCCGATGGATTCGCATGACCCACGCTTGAAAGGCAACCTGCAATATGGCGGTGTGCAACTGCCACCCCTCGACTCTGCTGCTTTCGCACGCAGCTGCGGCGCTCCGGCTACACGGTGAAGGAGCCACGCTGCAGATCGCGGGAAGTCGTCAACGTCCTGATAAAACCGCTAATGCTCGTGACCGTGCCTCCGCGCAACGCAACGGCGCTCGCGTTTAAACATGCAAGATCGGCTCATTTCTTTGCTCCTTGGCAATGAACCGGCTCATGGCACAAGCCTTGCTGAACCGTAAGGCGAATTACTCAGGGGCTCATTGACTGGCGAAGGAAGACGCACGAGCGCATGCCCGCTGGGTGTTTGAAAGGCCGACGGTGACCGACGCACGATCAATCACTGCGACGCGCCACCTCGTCGCGGCCCATCGACCGGTGCAGGTAGTGTGACCCATGCGGCAGAGGAGATGTTGCTTGTGAGCGCGGACTACGACTTCGACTTGTTGTGCATCGGCAGCGGGCCGGCCGGTCAACGGGCCGCGATTCAGGCCGCCAAACTCGGAAAACGGGTGGCGGTGGTGGAAAAACGTCCCTGCGTGGGAGGCACCTGCCTGGAGATGGGCACCATCCCCAGTAAAACGTTTCGCGAAGCCGTCTGCGCTCTTGTGCGGGGTGCGGGACGGTTCGACGACAGCCGGGAGCAGCGCCGCGAACCACACCCGATCCCCCGTCCGTCCGCGGAAGACCTTCTCCATCGCGTGGAGCAGGTCGCTCGCCGTGAGTCTCAGGTGGTGGAACAGCAACTCTGCCGGAATGAGGTTCGTCTGATTCGCGGAGAGGCATCGTTTACGGGCCTGCATACCATTGCAGTGGCTTCTGCGGACGGCCGCCGTACCTGGACCGCAGAGCACATTCTGATCGCCGTAGGCACGTACCCGGCCCCGCCTCCCGGCGTCCCGGCTGACGGGGACCGCATTCTCACCAGCGATGATCTGGTGCGGCTCAAGCGGTTGCCCAAGACGCTGGTCGTAGTCGGCGGCGGCATCATCGGGATCGAATATGCGTCGATCTTCGCTGCGCTGCAGATCAAGGTGACCGTCGTGGACAAGCGTGACCGGCTCCTCGAATTTCTCGATCGGGAAAGCGTCGATGAACTCATGCATCAGATGAGACAACACCGTGTCACATTCCGCTTGGGGGAAGCCGTCGAGCGGTTGGAAGTCGCGGACGGCACTCCACCTCAGGCTATCGTGCATCTGGAGTCGGGCAAATCGATCGTGGCCGATCAAGTCCTCTTTTCGGTCGGGCGGATGGGTGCCGCCGGCCGGCTCAACCTTGAGGCGGTTGGACTCGCGCCTGATGAGCGGGGACGGTTGACGGTCGACCGCCAGTTTCGGACTGCGGTGCCGCACATCTTCGCCGTCGGCGACGTCATCGGCTATCCGAGCTTGGCCTCCACCTCCTTCATGCAGGGACGGTTGGCGGCCTGTTACGCCTTCGGTGTGGACACGGGACCGATGATCGAACATCTTCCCATCGGCATCTATGCCCTCCCGGAGATTTCGGCGATCGGCCCGCCAGAGCATGACCTGACCCGGAACAAGATTCCCTATGAAACCGGCATCGCCCGGTACCGGGAGATCGCACGCGGACACATCCTCGCGGACGATAGCGGATTTCTCAAACTGCTCGTCCACCGCAAGGATCAACGGCTGCTCGGAGTCCATGTCGTGGGCACCGGAGCCACGGAGTTGATCCATATCGGGCAGGCCGTCATGGAGTTGGGAGGCGGACTCCCCTACTTCCTGCGAACCGTCTTCAACTATCCCACGCTGGCGGAATGTTACAAGGTCGCGGCCCTCGATGCGTTCAATAAGCTGTCCGGAACCAAGTCATGAAGGGCCTGCGCCCTGTCAGGAACCACGAGTGCGACCAGCTCATGCCATGTCCGACACAGGTTTGGTCGGTGGTTTACGAAGAAGGAGGACTCACAATGAATCGCGGTATGTTGACCCTTTGCATCCTTATCTCGCTCGCCGCCTCCGCTCTTGCGCCAAGCGCGTCTGCGGGAGCAGAGGGCACAGACGAGACACTCGCCGCCGGATTATGGGCTGCAACGTCTGCGCCTCGAAGTTCCTGGGAAGCTTGGCTCCGGCATGCAGGACATGCGATGACCCCGCCGCGAGGCCTTAACCTCGATACCGCGGCCTCTTCTCGCCCGCCCGCCTCAGCAGCGGAATCAGGACTACCTGGCTCGGAAGGGGGCCATGGACCGGGACGACTCGGATCCGATAGCGGGAGAGAGGGCGATGAAAGGGGGGCGGCCGGGAACGGCCCGTAGCACCATTTCGACCTGACTGCATGCCATTTGTAACCCGATGCGGGAAGAAGGAGGGCGCATGACGAACAGCGGCAAGAAGTCGCACCTGTGGTCGATCGTCTTGGCCGGCGGCGAAGGCGCGCGCGTGGGATCGTTCGTGCACCGATGGTTAGGTCGCCCCAGGCCCAAACAATTCTGCACTTTTGTCGGCACCAGATCGCTGCTCCAGCACACGTTGGATCGCGCGGCGGGCCTCACCCCGGCGGAACAGTCCGTGCTGGTGGTCGCGCAGACCCATCAGCAGGAAGCCATGACGCAGCTGGACGGACGCGGGATCGGGACCGTCCTGTTTCAGCCTGCCAACCGGGATACGGCAGCGGGCCTCTTTTTCCCTTTGACCTACGTGCGGGCGCGGGATCCGCTCGCGACGGTGATCATTTTTCCGTCCGATCATTTCGTGTATCCGGAAGCGCGGTTCCTCGACACGGTGCGGGAAGCGGTCCCGGTGACCGAACGATTGCATGATCGCATCGTCCTGCTCGGCGTGGCGCCGGACCGTCTCGAGTTGGATTACGGCTGGATCGTGCCGGGAAAGCCGCTCGCGCTTGCGGGAACGAAGCCGGTCCTGGCGGTCCGGACGTTCCTCGAGAAGCCCACGGCACACCAGGCCGATGAGGCTCTGGCGAACCACGCGCTCTGGAACACCATGGTGATCGTCGCAAAGGTGGAGACGCTCTGGGAACTGGGTCGGCACTGTGTCCCGGAGCTGATCGAACGGTTCGAACGCCTCGGTCATTCCATCGGGACCTCCGACGAGGCGAGGATCCTGGACGCGATCTATCGCACCATGCCGGCCAAAAATTTTTCCGCGCTTCTTCAACAGGTCCCCGATAAGGTGGCCGTGACCGCCCTCACGCATGCCTGGTGGAGCGATTGGGGCAGGCCTGAACGCATCGCGGAGGCGCTGCGCCGCATCGGCCGGACCCCGGCCTTTCCATTGCAGGCCCTCGGCAGCCCCTTTGCGCCGATTCCGGCCGGATATCGGTTCGCCGTAAAAGTCTGAACAGGAGTGGAGTGACGATGACCACAGACCCGATCGATCGGCAATGTATCAACACCATTCGGACCCTGTCGATGGATGCGGTCCAACGAGCGAATTCTGGACATCCCGGTACCGCCATGGCATTGGCTCCGGTCGTCTATTGGCTGTGGCAGCACTTCCTTCGTTTCGATCCGCAGGATCCGACCTGGCCCAATCGCGACCGGTTCGTGCTCTCGATCGGGCATGCCTCCATGCTGCTGTATTCCCTCCTCCATCTCTGCGGAGTCCGGGCCATCAATCCCGCCTATGAGACGGTGGGAACTCCGGCGGTCACGCTGGATGACATCAAGGCCTTCCGCCAACTCAACAGTAAGTGCCCCGGCCATCCGGAGTATCGTTGGACCTCCGGTGTGGAGGCGACGACCGGTCCGTTGGGCCAAGGCGTCGCCATGAGTGTGGGCATGGCCATGGCCGGCCGGTGGATGGGCATGCAGTACAACCGTCCCGGTTTTCAGATGATCGACTACGACGTCTACGCCCTGTGCGGCGACGGTTGCATGATGGAAGGGGTGACGGCAGAGGCGGCTTCATTGGCCGGCCACCTCAAATTGTCCAACCTCTGCTGGATCTACGACAACAACCACATCACGATCGAAGGCCACACGGACTTGGCCTTCAGCGAGGATGTGGCGACCCGCTTCAGTGCCTACGGGTGGAACGTGACGCGGGTCAGCGATGCCAACGACCTGGCGATGCTGAACCGGGCGCTGACGGATTTTTTGGACTGCACCAACCGGCCCACCTTGATCATCGTCGACAGCCATATCGCCTACGGAGCGCCGCATAAACAGGACAGCAGCGCGGCGCATGGAGAACCGTTGGGCGACGCCGAAATCAGGCTGGCGAAACGCGCCTATGGGTGGCCGGAGGATGCCGAGTTCCTCGTGCCGGCCGGAGTCCCGGAGCATTTTCAGAAGCTCATGGGAGCCAAGGGCCGAACGGCACGCGAGGAGTGGCTGGCGCGATTCACGGCCTACACATCGAAGTACCCCGAATCGGCCGAAGCCCTGTTCCGGATGCAGCGCCGGGAGTTGCCGGCCGGCTGGGAGCAGGACCTGCCCACCTTTCCACCGGACCCGAAGGGGCTGGCCGGGCGTGAGGCCTCCGCCACGGTCCTGAATGCCGTGGCAGGCCGGGTGCCCTGGCTGATCGGCGGCTCGGCGGACCTGGCCCCCTCCACCAAGACCCGGCTCACGGTCGAAGGCGCCGGCGATTTCTCCGCGGCGGACTACCGCGGCCGCAATCTGCACTTCGGAATTCGCGAGCATGCCATGGGGTCGATCCTCAACGGCCTGTCCCTCTCGAAAATACGGCCCTTCGGATCGGGCTTCCTGATCTTCAGCGATTACGCGAAACCGGCAATCCGGCTCAGCGCGATCATGGAACTTCCCGTCATCCATATCTTCACGCACGATTCAATCGGCGTCGGAGAGGACGGTCCCACCCACCAGCCGATCGAGCAACTGGCCTCCCTGCGAGCGGTCCCGGGACTCCTCGTCATCCGGCCCGCCGATGCCAACGAGGTGGTGGAAGCCTGGCGGGTCATCATGCAGCGTCATCATGAGCCGGCGGCGCTGGTGCTCAGCCGGCAGGCGCTCCCGACGTTGGACCGAACCGCCTATGCCGCGGCGGCCGGCCTCGCGCAGGGCGCCTATGTGCTGGCGGAAGCGCCGGAGGGCGCGCCCGAAGTCCTGCTGCTGTCGACGGGAAGCGAAGTGTCGCTCTGTCTCGCCGCCTATGAGCGGCTCACCGAAGAGGGCGTTCAGGTGCGCGTGGTCAGCATGCCGTCGTGGGAGCTATTCGAGCGACAGAGCCGAACCTACCGCGAGCAGGTCCTCCCGCCGCGTGTCACGGCTCGCATTTCCGTCGAGCAAGCCGCCACGACCGGCTGGGATCGCTACGTCGGGCCGGAGGGCATGAGTATCGGGATGGATACCTTCGGCGCGTCGGCACCGCTGAAAGCGTTACAGCAGAAGTTCGGATTTACCGTGGATCGCCTGGTCACCGCGGTGCATGCGCAACTGGCCGGGCGCCGGTTGCGCGCGAAGCGGGCATGCCTATGAGCTCATGAGCCGGCTCAGAGGAACGCGCGGGTATCGGCCGCATCCGAAAACCGTAATCATCAAGGAGATGCTCTGATGAATGTTTCACACGCGGAGACCATGAATCCGGTTCTTGCCCTTCCGACAGCCGGGCAGTCCGTCTGGCTGGATTACATCCGGCGAAGCTTGCTCACCAGCGGCCAATTGCGCCGCCTGATTGCCGAAGACGGGATAACCGGCGTGACGTCCAACCCGACGCTCTTCGAAAAAGCCATCACCGGCAGTGCCGATTATGTCGAGGCCCTGAACCGGCTCAGCCGGGAGCCCGGCCTGGACGCGAAGGCCTGCTATGAACAGCTGGCGATCGAGGATATCCGAGGCGTGGCCGATCTCCTGGAACCGGTCTATGTCCGCACGAAGCGGCGTGACGGCTACGTGAGTCTGGAAGTGTCCCCCCGCCTGGCCCGGGATACCCGGGGCACGCTCGAGGAGGCGCGACGGCTCTGGAAGGCCGTGGGGCGCGACAATCTCATGATTAAAGTGCCGGCCACCCCGGAGGGGATCCCGGCGATCGTGCAATTGCTGAGTCAGGGCATCAATGTCAACGTGACCCTGATCTTTTCGCAGGACATCTATCAGCGTGTCGCGGAAGCCTACTTGCTGGGCCTGGAACAGCTGGCCGTGCGCGGCGGCGACGTCGGCAGCGTCGCCAGCGTGGCCAGCGTCTTCGTCAGCCGCCTCGATACGGCGGCGGACGCCGCGCTGTCCGCACGCCTCAAAACCTCCACGGACATGAGGGAGCAGGCCGAACTCCTGGCCCTCCAAGGAAAGATTGCCATTGCGAACGCCAAGCTGACCTACCGGCGGTTCCAGGCGATATTCTCCGGTTCGCGATGGGACGCGCTCATCAGGCGGGGGGCCATGAATCAGCGGGTACTCTGGGCGAGCACCGGCACCAAAAACCCGGCGTATCGCGACGTCATGTATGTGGAGGACCTGATCGGTCCCGAGACCGTCAACACAATTCCTCCGGCAACGCTCGCGGCCTTTCGCCATCACGGTCGCCCGGAGAGCCGGCTCGGCAAGGGCGTCGATGACGCGCAGGTGACGCTGCTCGCCCTGGAGCGAGCGGGAGTCTCGATGAAGGAGCTGACCGACCGCCTGTTGGAAGAGGGGTTACAGTTGTTCACCGATGCCTTCGACCAACTCCTCGCCGCGGTCGCGCGCCACACGAGAGGACCGGTCTCCGTCGGAAGCAGGGGATATGCCTACACGTTGCCCGCCTCCTTGATGGACGCCGTGGAATTGTCTTTGAAGGAATGGCAGGAGGGCCAGAAGGTCCGCCGGTTGTGGGATCGCGACCCATCGCTCTGGACCGGTACGGATGAAGACCGGTGGCTCGGCTGGCTTGGAATCACCGACGAGGAATCGGCCCGGCTGTCGCCCCTCACCAGCCTGGCCGAAGAAACCACCCGCAGAAGCTTCACCCATATTCTGCTTCTGGGAATGGGTGGATCAAGCCTCTGCCCGGAAGTCCTCAGGCGGACGTTCGGCAAGCAAGCGGGCTATCCGGAACTCTATGTGCTCGATTCGACCGATCCCGCTCAAATCCAAGCCGTCGAACGGGCCGTGCCCCTGGGGACCACCTTCTTTATCGTGTCGAGCAAATCCGGAAGCACTCTCGAGCCGACCCTCTTCACGCAATACTTTTTTGACCGGGTCCAGCGCCTGGTGGGACCAAGGGAGGCCGGCCAACGGTTCATGGCGATTACGGATCCCGGCTCGGCGCTGCAACAGGTCGCCGAGGCGAGGGGGTTCCGGCATCTTTACTATGGGCTTCCCAGCATCGGCGGCCGCTATTCCGCCCTGTCGCATTTCGGCATGGTCCCGGCAGCTCTCATGGGTGTCGACGTGGCGCAGTTGCTCGAGCATGCGAAGGAGATGGCGAAGGCTTGTGCTGTTTCCGCCCCGGTTGCGGACAATCCCGGCCTGGTGCTCGGCACGATCCTCGGCGTGCTGGCCGCTCACGGCCGCGACAAGGTCACCATCATTGCGTCCCCAAGTCGGAGGCCAAGCGGTCTTAGGAAGACAACATTAAGGCCCAAC
>CBDIWQ010000020.1:0-7000 GCA_965285965.1 uncultured bacterium
CATGCGATTGCCGGCGAGCGCCGCCTCGATCGCCTTGATCGACATGTCGCGGCCGACGAACAGCGGCAGCACCATGTAAGGGAACACCACGATGTCGCGGACCGGCAGCAAGGGAAGCTGGTCGGGAACCTCGACGTTTTGCGGCGGTTGGATGTCTTGTTCGCTGGGGTCTGTCATCGGTGGTCAGTTCCTTCGCGGCCTTCCGCGGCCTCGCCCATGGTGTAACCGTGCTGGTCTGGTAGTGGCGTGCAGGGAGGATTATTTTCGACGGTCATTGCCGATCATCCGCATGCGGGATGACAGGTAGTCGCTGAAATCCGCACCCAGCGCCGGGTTCTTGAGCCCAAACTCAACCGTCGCAATCAGAAAGCCCAGTTTGTCTCCGGCATCATGTCGCTGCCCCTTCACTTCGAGGGCGTACATCGGTGATCGTTTTGCCAGTTCTTTGAGCGCATCCGTCAATTGGATCTCACCATTCTTTCCGGGCGCCGTCTTCCGGAGAATCGGAAAAATCTCCGGCGGGAGCACATAGCGCCCGATCACGGCCAGCGTGGACGGGGCATCGGCTGGAGCCGGTTTCTCGACCAGGTCCTGCACGCCGAGCACGGCGCCGTGGCGTTTCTTGTACACATGGATCAACTGGCCCAGCGCCGGGATCGGCGCATCGATGATTTCATCACCGAGAATCACGGCAAACGGTTCGTCGCCGATCAGGTGTTGGGCGCAGAGCACCGCATGGCCCAATCCCAAGGCCTCCGACTGGCGCACGTAACAGAAATTGGCGAGCTTCGAGATCTGGCGGATCTGATGAAGCATCTGGCTTTTGCCGGTGCCCTTCAGATTCTCCTCGAGCTCCACGGAGCGGTCGAAGTGGTCTTCAATCGCCCGCTTCCCGCGCCCGGTGATGATGATGATGTCCTCAATCCCGGCCGCCACGGCCTCCTCTACCGTGTATTGGATGAGCGGCTTGTCCACCAACGGCAGCATTTCTTTGGGGGAGGCTTTGGTGGCGGGAAGGAAGCGCGTGCCGAGTCCTGCAGCGGGAATGATGGCTTTTCTCACGTTCAACCCAGACATGAAACGATAGTATGTTGGCCGGTGCGGTGAAGTCAAGAAATGCACCGGCCGGTCGCGCCGGCGTGCGCGCGCGATCTCCCGCAGTGGCCTCGCTTTACAACGGGTGAGGGCATCAATATAATCCGGCAGTTTTGCAGCGGACCGTTATGCGTCCAGAGACCGTCAGCGCAGGGTCGGTGAGTCACCGGGATATGGCAGCCATCACTCCACTGTTCTGCGGACAGGACAGGCCGAGTAGCATGGATTTCCGCTCAGGCCTTCAGCATTACCAGGGAACAGCGTGGCTATGCCGTCATCGTTTTCTTCTTCTTCGTGTGGGGCCCCTCCGCAGTGACCACCGCGTTCCTCCGCAGACCTCAATGGGTGGTGCTGGTTGTCCTGATGCTGTACGCGGCGATCTCCGTCTGGCACGTCGCGGCTGACACGGGCAACGCCGAGGGTCCCAAAGTGAAGCAGATCGAGATCCGGGGCAACAAGCGGATCGAATTGGCGGCGATCGCCGGCCGGCTCACTCTCAAGGTGGACGATCCCTATACCCCTGAACACGTGCGCGGTCAGGTCAAGATTCTCTATGACACGGGGTTTTTTGAGGATGTCCAGGTGGAAACCGATACGGTGCCGGGCGGCATCTCCGTCACCTTTGTCGTCAGGGAAAAACCGTTCATCACCGAAATCGTCTATGACGGCAATGAAAATCTGAGCGACGACAAGCTCAAGGAAAAAACCACCATTAAAAGCCAGGCGTTCCTCGATCAGCAACAGGCAAAAGAGAGCGCGGAAAAAATCCGCTTGGCCTATCAGGAGGACGGGTACTATAGCGCCCAGGTCATACCCGTCGTGCAAACGCTGGATGAAGACCGCAAACGCCTCACCTTTTTTGTCAAAGAAGGGGAGAAGGCCCGCGTGAAAACCGTCAACTTTGACGGGCTCCGCGCCGCGACGAAGGATGAGATGTTCCGGGTGGTCGCCACGCGTGAATGGATCCCCTGGTACGGGTTGTTTACCAAGTTGAAACTGCCGTCGTTGCTGTCCGATGCCGGGATTCTGAAACGGGAAGAATTGGCCAACGACGTCGAACGCGTCAAAGAAATCCTGCTCAACAAAGGGTACTTGAACGTGCAAGTCAGTCTGCCCACCGTGGAACTGACCGAGAATAAGAAGTGGTTTATCGTAACCTTCAATGTCGCGGAGGGCGAACCGTTCACGGTCGCGGAAGTCGGATTTCGAGGGTATACCGTGTTCGAGGAAGCGGAACTCCGGGAAGGCATGAAGATCAAGGAAGGCGAGATTTTCCAGCGGGCCAAGATCCGGGACGAGATCACCCGGCTGACCGACATGTACGGCAGCAAGGGCTATGCATTTGCTGAAGTCGTTCCGAACGTGAACCCGAATAACGAAGCCCGGACGGCGACCATCATCCTGAACATCAAAGAAGGCGAGATGATGCGCATCCGCCAGATCAATATCAACGGGAACGATAAGACCCGCGACAATGTGATCCGGCGGGAAATCCGGGTCGATGAGCAGGACGTGATCGACACCCCGTCGCTCAAGCGGAGCTTTCAGCGCCTCAATAACTTGAATTTCTTTGAAACCGTCGAAATTCTACCGGCTCAGGTCGACGCCGACAAAGTGGACCTGAACGTGCGGGTCAAAGAGAAACCGACGGGCCAGTTCAGCATCGGCGGCGGATTCAGCACGTTGGATAAGCTGGTGGCCATCGCCGACATCACCGAGGGGAACTTGGGCGGCCACGGCTATCTGGGAAGAATCCGCGGGCAGTTGGGGCAGCAGCGGTCGCTGGGGCTCATCACCTTCCGCAATCCGTACTTGAACGACTCGCACACATCGGTGCAGCTGGATGTCTATCGGAGCATCACCAACTATATCTCGTATTTTGAACAAAAATCGGGCGCCAGCGTCACGTTCGGCCGGTGGCTGTCCGAGTATGTGACCGGCAGCATCAGTCTCTTCGCCGAGCAATTGGAGTTTTCGGATCCTCAACCCGGCATCTGCCCCGATCTCATTCCGCTGGTCTGCCGTCAGCTGGGCAGTCAATCGACCACCGGATTCCGCACGTCCGTGTTTCGCGATACGCGCGATTATTTTCTCGATCCGCGCACCGGATGGCGCATCGGCGGCGGGTTTGATGTCGGCACTCCGTTATTGGGAGGCAGCAACAACTTTATTAAGTATTATGTGGACGTCATTAAATATACGCCGCTGCCGTACGATACCCGGTTTTCCGTCCATGCGCGCTATGGAGCGGTGGAGGCTCTCGGCGGCACGCAGGTGCCCTTGACGGAACGGTTCTTCGTGGGCGGCATCAACACGATGCGCGGCTTTGTGTTCGGCCGGGCCGGTCCCGTCGTCCCGACGTTTTACTCCACCATCGGTGCGGCGCAGCAGCTGATTTTCAACAATGACTTCATCTTTACGATTTCATCCGATGCCAAGCTGAACGGCGTGATTTTCTTCGATTATGGCAAAGGGTTTGATGATAATGAGCCGCTGTCCTTCAATCTCAGGAAAACCGTCGGATTGGAAGGGCGATGGATCTCCCCCTTCGGGCCGCTGCGCGCGGCGTACGGAATCAATCTGAGTCCGCGGGAAGGGGAGCGGACCGGGGTCTTCGAGTTCACTATCGGGTCCATGTTCTAGCAGAAAGTATAGTATTCTCATGATGCGCCACCGATTTGGTCACGGGCCCGGATGCCTCCTCCTGCTTCTTGCGATGCTGCTCACGGGGTGCCGCGGCCCGGCCAACGAGGCCAAGATCGACGCGAGGATCGGCGTCATCGACCCGCAGAAGGTTCTGAACGAGACCAACGCCGGGAAAAAAGCCAAAGAGAACCTGGCGTCCTTTTCCAAGAACCGGCAGGCGTTGATCGAGCTGGATGAGCGGGAACTGCGCCGGATGGAGGAAGACTTCGTCAAGCAGGCGACCGTGCTGACGCCGACGGCCAAGCGCGAGCGCGAAGAGCAGTTCCGGCGGCGGATGCAAGAATACCAACAGAAAGTGACCGAGTTGAACCGGGAGGTGCAGGAGAAGCAAAAGGACGTCCTGGAGAGCTTCCGGGACAAAGTGGAAGGCATCGTCGCCAAAGTGGCCAAGCGCCTCGGCCTGCACATGGTGGTGGACAAAAGCAAGGGCGGGCCGACGATTTATCACGAAGAGCAGTTGGATATCTCGAATCAGGTGATTGAGGAATTCAACCGCGACTACCCTTAGCGGAACGGGGAGGACGATATGACACGCAGCGGACTGAGCTGGATCCTGGGTGCGATGGCGGTGATCAGCGCGGGGATCGCGCCCGCCTTCGCCGCCGATCCGGTCAAGGTGGCCGTCATGGATCAGCAGGCGGTGATGGAACGGTCGCACGCGGGCAAGCGGGCCCTCGAGGACATGAAAAGCTATTCCACGACCCGGCAGAAGATCATCAATGCCGACGACCAGGAGCTGAAGGATCTGGAGCAGTCCCTGCAGGATCCCAACAACAAGCTGAGCGAGGCGGCCAAACAGGAGAAGCAGGAACAGTTCCGCACGAAGCTCGATGCCTATCAGCGCCGCCTGGCCGATTTTAACCGTGAGATCCAGCAGAAACAGCGCGAACTGATCGGCGAGTATGCCAAGAAGATCGCCGCCGCCGCGCAGGTCGTCGCTCAAAAAGAGGGGTACCTGGCGATCCTCGATAAGGGGAACGACGCCATGATCCGGGTGGTGATTTATCATCAGCCGGCACTCGATGTGACAGAGCATGTAGTGAAGGAATTCGATCGCCAGAATAAGTAGGGCAACTGGTTGGATGGTTCGTCTGGTTTGTTTTGTGTGTTTGGTTGATCGGGCGGCTGGGTAGTCGATTCCAACCACATAAACCAGACCAACGGATAACCCTCTCAACCAGTCTAGGAGGAGGCAGCGCCGATGGCAGCGATGGACCAGGGTGAGATTCAAGCATTACTTCCGCACCGGTATCCCTTTCTTTTGGTGGATCGGATCCTCGAACTGGAACTGGACCGCCGAATTGTCGGCATCAAGAACGTGACGGTCAACGAACCGTTCTTTCAGGGACATTTCCCCGGCCGTCCTGTCATGCCGGGGGTGCTGATCATTGAAGCCATGTCGCAGGTGGGCGGCGTGCTGGCTTTCAAATCGGTGATCACCACCGGCCGGCCCGTGGTGTATCTGACGGGCATCGACGGCGCCAAATTCCGCAAACCGGTGGTGCCGGGAGATCGCCTGCGTTTCGAAGTGGACCTGCTCAGGAAACGGCCTCCCTTTTGGAAGATGCAGGCCAAGGCGTTCGTGGAGGACGAATTGGTGTGTGAGGCGGAAGTCACCGCCATGGTGACGGAAGAGAAGGCGTGAAGCGTGATGGGTGATACGTTAGGAGGTTGAGCGTGCAGATGCATTCGACAGCGATCTTGCATCCCCACGCGAAGGTCGCGGACGATGTGGTCATTGGCCCGTTCTGTCTCGTCGGCGAGCATGTCACGATCGGCCGAGGGAGCAAACTGTTGTCTCATGTGTCGGTGGACGGATGGACCGACATCGGCGAACGGAACGAACTGCATCCGTTCGTCTCGGTGGGCGGACCTCCGCAGCACCTTCATTATAAAGGAGAGCCCACGAAGGTCATCATCGGACACGACAATATCTTACGGGAATACGTGACCATCAACCGCGCCACGGTGGAAGGCGGCGGCGTCACCTCGATCGGGTCGAAAAACTTCCTGATGGCTTATGTGCATGTGGCGCACGACTGCCGCCTGGGAAGCCATCTGATCATGGCCAACGCGGCCAGTCTGGCCGGCCACATCACGATCGGGGACCATGCCATTATCGGAGGCTTGACGGGGATCCATCAATTCGTGCGCGTGGGAGACTACGCGATGGTGGGCGGCTGCTGCGCGATCGGACAGGACGTGCCGCCGTTCATGCGGGCGGCCGGCGGCTACCGGGCGCATCTCTACGGCCTCAATTCCGACGGGCTGCGGCGGCACGGCTTTTCGGCGGATCGGATCGCCGTGCTGAAAAAGGCCTATGACCTCCTCTTTCGTTCAGGCCATCGGGTGGCCGAAGCCATCCGGCTGGCCAAGGACGAGTTCAAGGGGCAGGCGGACGTCGCGCAGATTATCACGTTCATGGAAGCGACCAAGCGGGGCGTATCCCGCTCGGTGAGCAAAGAACAAGAGGGCGAGGAATCATCAGGGTGACCACGTCGACACCGACGGCCGGCGGACGAATCGGCCTCATTGCCGGCAACGGCCGGTTCCCGATCATTTTCGCGGACAATGCACGGAAGCTGGGGTGGCATGTGTCGGCGGTGGCGCACGAGGGAGAAACGGAACCCGAACTCGCGAATCATGTCGACCGCATTCAATGGATCAAGATCGGCCAGCTCAATAAACTGATCAAGGCCTTCAAAGACGATGGCGTAAACCGGGCCGTGATGCTGGGCGGCATCAAGAAGACCCACGTCTTCAGCACCGTGCGCCCCGATTTCCGCACCCTGGCCCTGGCCGCCCGCCTGGCCCTGTGGAAGGATGACGACATTCTCAGGGAACTCGCCGCCGAGTTGGAGCGGGAAGGTATTACGATCTGCGAGTCGACCTTTGGCTTGGACGGCATTCTCATGGAGCCCGGGCCTCTGACCTCCCGCCATCCCTCCAAGAAGGAGTGGGAGGACGTCCGGTATGGCTGGGAAGTGGCGGGCGAGATCGGGCGGCTTGATATCGGACAATGTGTGGTCATCAAGGATCGGGTCGTGGTCGCCGTGGAGGCGGTGGAGGGCACCGACGGAGCGATCAAACGCGGCGGGGAATTGGCCAAAGACGGAGCCGTGGTGGTGAAACGCTGTAAGCCGCAGCAAGACCTCCGGTTCGATCTGCCGGCCATCGGCCCCCGCACGATCGACGTCAT
>CBDIWQ010000021.1:0-4292 GCA_965285965.1 uncultured bacterium
GGTCGGACCGGTCACCAGGATCAACCCTTTTTCCTTGTCGCAGAGTTGCCGGATGATGGGCGGCATGCCCAATTTTTCGAGCGGCAGGATCTCGGTGGGGATATTCCGGAAGACGGCGCCTAAGCCGCGCTGCTGCACGAAGACGTTCACGCGAAACCGGGCGATGTCGCCGAGCTCGAAGGAGAAATCGCATTCGCGCTTTTCCTCAAAGTTCTTCCGTTGCGCATCGCTCATCATGTCGTAGATCAGTGCGTGCGTTTCATCGGGCGTCAGAGGCGGGTGGTCCAGCTTCTTGAGATCGCCGTTGAGGCGGATCATCGGTGGTTCTCCGGCGCTGAGGTGACAGTCAGACGCGCGTTCTTTGACCGAGAACGTCAGCAGTTTTGAAATATCCATCTAGAGCCTCTAATAATGAGGAAGTAACGGAGCATATGTAAGGGCGTGTGTGCATCATGCCATAGGATGATGGGAAGGCAAGGAAATATCCCGAAGATGCGCGAGAGTTGAGCAGAGAAGAGACCTAGAGTAGGCCGACGACACGGCCCGCTCGTTCGAAGGCGAGGAGGGCTTCGTCGATATGTCCGGCGGTGTGTTCGGACGTCACGGTAACACGGACGCGGCTGGTGGCCTCGGGCACGGTTGGAGGTCTGATCGCGGGAGCGTATACGCCGTGGGCGAGGAGTTGCTCGGCAAAGGACAGCGCCTTGGCCGCATCGCCGACCAGGATGGGAAGGATGGGGCTCACACTCGCCGTGAGGCGAAATCCCAGCCGCTGCAATCCGGTTCTCATACGTTCGCGGTTGGCCCACAGACGCCTGCGGCGGTCCGGCTCCTGTTGCACGACGACCAGCGCCGCCTTTGCCGCAGCCATCGAACCCGGCGGTGGCGCTGTCGTAAAGATGAACGGCCGGCTGGTGTTAACCAACATATCGATCAGGTCCCGAGGTCCTGCGATGTACGCGCCGCTGCTCCCAAGCGCTTTTCCCAGGGTCCCCATATGAAAGGGTATCTGGTTCTCCAAGCCATAATGTTCAATGGTGCCCCGGCCGGTTGGTCCCATCACGCCGGTACCGTGCGCATCGTCGACGTAAAGCATGGCGCCATATCGCTGCGCGAGGGCGGCCAGTTCCGGAAGAGGAGCAACATCTCCATCCATGCTGAACAATCCGTCCGTCACAATGAGTGTCGGCCGGCTCGCGGGTCTCCGCTTGAGGAGCATTTCGACATGGACACCGTCGGCGTGACGATAGACGCGCAGATCGGCGCCGCTTAGCCGGCAGCCGTCCAGAAGGCTGGCATGGCACAGGCGATCGGCCAGAATCAGGCCGCCCCGCCCGATCAGACATGTCACCGCCCCTACATTGGCCAAATAACCGGAACTGAAGACCAGGGCGGCTTCGGTTTGCTTGAACGTTGCCAGTGCTGATTCGAGTTGCTCGTGAGGCGGAAGAGTTCCGCAGACCAAGCGTGAGGCGCCCGCGCCTGCCCCATATTCCTCCGTCGCACGGACAGCGGCCTCAACGACGTCAGGATGAGTCGCTAATCCGAGATAATCATTGGACGATAACAGGATGACCTCCCGTCCTCGGAGCGAGACTGTTGGCCCGGTCGCTGAGCCAATGGACGTCAACCGGCGGATCAGAGAGCGAGCGGCCAACTGTTGAAGATGTGTGCGAAACATGAGTACTCTGTGACCAGAGTGTTGATCGGTGACGCGGTTGGTGAACCGTGCCTGCCGTGCCGCCGTGGCATTGATTGACAAGGTGAATCGATCCCTAGTATAAGGCGCAGGTTGAGTGGAATGAAATGAGTTTTCCAGCCACTACCGAACTGCTTGCGATCCTATGACTTATAAAATTAAAGTTCCGCCTCGTACTCTCCCGGTTGACCAGGCGCACTTGGTGAGCGGACTTGAGCACTGGTTTTTCGGACTCAAGGACTATGCCCGACCGTTGCTCGTCGGTTTGGCGCTGCTGTTGTTGGCGGCCGGCATTGTGGGAGGGGTTCTTTGGTATGACGCACAAACCGCCGGTAAGGCACAGGACCTTGAGCGCGAAGCGACCCTTCATTATCTGACTCGCCCCGCGGATGATCCGAAAAAATCGGACTTGAATCTGAAAGAGGCCATTACTCTCTATAAGAGAGTGGTGGAGGAATATCCCCGGACGCCGACCGCCCCCTTGGCGTTATTCAATCTCGGTAATGCCTATTTGCAGGCCAATGAGGTAGATGCCGCGATTGAGGCCTATAAGCGGTTCATCTTGATGTATGGATCCAATGCGTCGTTACTGGGTCTCGTGCATCAGAAGCTCGGGTATGCGTACTTGTTGAAGGGCGATCGAGATGAGGCGGTCAAGGCCTATTCAACCATTCTTCAGATACCAGGGGCGCTCAATCGCGATCACGCCTTGTTTGAATTGGCCAGGCTCGAAGAGAGTCAATCCCGTCCCGAAGGTGCGATGGCACATTACCAGGAGCTGATGAAGACCTACCCGAACTCTCCTTTCAGCAGTGAAGCCGGCATTCGAATCAAAGCCTTGGAGGTGAAGAAATCTCCGGAGGCCCAACCTGCCGCACCTGCTCCCTCTGCAGCTACAGCGCCCAAGACCAACAAGCCATAGCGTCAGCACGCAGGGCCAGCGGAAAACGTTATTGGCTAATGATCAGAAACTCCCCGGCTTTGATGACCGAGCCGGAGAGATTGTTACGGGCTCTGAGGGTTTTGAGGGGGACGCGAAACCGCTTGGAGAGTTTTTCCAGAGTGTCGCCGGACCGGACGCGATAAGAGCCGGCCGTTTCGGCCTTCTTGGATCGGTAGCTGTTCACCGGATACGTCTTGGCAGGAAGCGGAGGAAACTTATGTGTCGGCACCCGGTCGAGTAATTTCATGACTTTGGCGCTGGCTCCGACCGGCACTTTTAGGTGGTATGCCGGATCAGCCGGAGGCGTCGCATCGCGTCGCAATTCCGGATTAAGCAGGCGAAGCTCTTCATAGGCAATTCCAGTCACATTGGCGATCGCCCGAAAGTGGAGGGGGCGATTGACCACCACCTCTTCAAACTGGTGGGGCGGCACCGGTTCCTGAGTAAACCCGTAATGATCCAGATTACGAGCAATGACGGTAGCAGCCATGATGCGAGGCACGTACTGTTTCGTCTCCAGACGAATCAGCTTGGTCTTTGAAATGTCTGAGAACGTTTCCGCCTGAGCCTTGTGCAAAGCCCGCATCACTTTCCCTTCGCCGGCATTGTAGGCCGCCATCGCAAGCGGCCAGGTCCCGAACAAATCATAAAGATCGCGGAGATACCGGGCAGCGGCGACGGTCGATTTGATCGGATCGCGTCGTTCATCCACGTAGTGATCGATCCGAAGCCCGTACAACTTTCCCGTGCCGTGCATGAATTGCCAAGGTCCGGTGGCCTTGGCGCGTGAGAAGGCATACGGATTGAATCCACTTTCCACGAGAGAGAGATAGACGAGGTCGCTGGGGAGGTTGAACTCGGCAAAAATGTTCTCCACGAGAGGCCGATAGCGGCTGAGTCGCACGAGCCATTGTTCAAACCGGCTGCGAATGGACGTGTTGAAGAAATGGATGTGGCTTTGCACGGTCGGATCGATGACGACCGGAATGTTATAGGTGGTCGCTCCCAAGGCCGATTTTTCCAGGTCCGCCGCCTGGACAGGGGGCACATCCGATTCAGACGCCTGACCTATCGCATCACCCGGATTTTGCGGGGTTTCCTCGGTGGCTAGGGTATCGGGCGGGATGGCGGTTATTTCAGGTTCCAGCGGGACGAGGTTCGGATCGATGTCGTCGTCTTGTGCCGGCGTTTCTTTATCTATGGCGGCTTCAACGAAAGGTTCGGTCGCGGCCGGTTCTGCTATGGCCGTCTGTGCGGAACTGCCGGAGGGCAGCAGGAGGAAAACGGATAGGCTGAACAGGACCGCCGGGGCATACCGAGTGTGCCATTCTAGTGATTGCAATGGAGACCTCATCATAAGATTCATCATCAATGACGGTACAGTATCGATCGGCCATACCGTTGTCAAGAAATTGAACGGGTTGAACTTTCTCTCCCGGTATCGGACTTCCTGCGGCCTGCCCGTGGCTCAGCACTCCAGTCCGATGGCGCCCGGACAAAATGGCCGCTAAAGGAATGCTCGCAGTGCGGTTCGATTTCTTGACAGTCTCGACGCGCTAATGATAGCGTACCGCCTCTTTTCTGGACGACATCCCACCAGGCTACATCCAAGGAGGATCGGTCAATGTTGAAGCGGTATTTATTGGCTCC
>CBDIWQ010000022.1:0-14000 GCA_965285965.1 uncultured bacterium
GGTGCGGAGGGTCTGCTCGGACTCGAGCCGCTCGGATACCTTGATTGCCTGGCCGTGATGAGCGGCGCCCGCATGGTCCTCACCGATTCCGGCGGCATCCAGGAAGAAACGACGGTGCTGGGCATTCCCTGCTTGACCTTGCGCGTGAATACGGAACGGCCGATCACGGTGACGCATGGCACCAATCGCCTGATCGGTGCCGAACCGGACGCCATTGTGGCCGCGGCCTACCAGGCCTTGGAGACCTCGCCGGCACCGGCGCGACGGCCGCCCTTATGGGACGGCCATGCGTCTGAACGGATCGTCGATCTGCTCGCCTATCGCCGGGTGTCCGCCCTCTCCGGGCCCGAGGTCGCGTCTGGAGGTAAACGTGCCTCGATCTTTGCGCACTAACCACAGGCTGGACCGACATGGACACGCGCGTTGACTGGTGGAGGGCGGAGGCGACGGAGCACGATTGGTGGGCCGGCAATCGCGCCCGCGCCGGCGAATGGCTGCCGCCCCGCACGGCGGTTCCCTTTTGGGCGACCGTCGGATTTACGGTCGTGCTGCTCTTTTCCCCGCAAGCCTATTTCCCCTGGCTCGGCGCGTTGCGTCCCGCGTTCTTGCTCGCCGGGATCGGCATTCTGTTTTACGGGTACGACCGATGGATCCATCGTCAGCCGCTCATCGTCTGGAACCGGGAGATGCGCCTGGTGGCCGGCCTGCTGGTGTGGGCCGCCGCCACCATTCCCTTGTCCATTTGGCCGGGCGGCAGCGTCAATGTGTTGTTCGATCAATATCTCAAGACCGTGGCGATGTTCTGGCTGCTGGGCCATGTGCTGGTGAGCACCGACCGCTTGCGCCAGATCGCCTGGGCCTTGACGCTCATGGCCATCGCGTTGAGCGGGTTCGCGGTCTATAACTATGTGACGGGGGCCTTCGCGCTGGGAGGGGCGTCCGACCGGGTCATGGGCAACGAGGGCAGCCTTACCAAAAACCCGAACGATATGGCGCTGATGATCAATCTGGTCATTCCCTTGACCATCGGCCTCTTCGTCAGCAGCAAAGATCTGTGGATCCGGGGGATCCTGCTGGCGGCCATCGCCTGCGAAGCCACCACCGTCGTCTTGACTTATTCCCGCGCGGGCGCGCTGACGCTGGGGGTCATCTTCGCCCTCTATCTCTGGAAGCTGCGGCGGCGTCCGGAGCGGCGGTTGTTATATGCCGTTCTGGTTGCTGCGCTCCTGGCCTTGCCGTTGCTGCCGTCGACGTATTTCGACCGGCTCAGCACCATGACCAGCATCGAATCCGACCGGACCGGCTCCTCGCAGGAACGGTGGGCCGATATGACCATCGCGCTCCAGACCTTTCTCTCCAATCCTCTCAAGGGATCGGGCTTGGGCATGAACGTGTTGACCATGAACCAGGCGCGCGGAGATTGGCGGGCCGTGCACAACGTGTATCTGGAACATGCCCTCGATCTGGGGTTGCCGGGCCTCATCCTCTTCGTGCTGCTGCTGAGGGCCTGTTTGCAGGCCGCCGTGTCGGCGCAACACCGCAGTGAGGCCGGCGGACGGCCGCGTCTGTACTACATGGCGGAAGCCGTTCAGGTCAGTTTGATCGCGTATGGCGTGGCCGCCATGTTCCACCCGGTGAGCTCTCAATTCTACTTTTATTACATTGCGAGTTTGGCGGTGGCAGCGCGCCAGTTGAGCCTGGCTCCAGAAACGGCGCAGGCATGAGCGTTCTAACCGGTGCCCGGCGAACGGAGACCCAGCCGGAAGCGTCGTTCAGCGAACTGCGGCCGGTTCCGGCCCCCGGCCCCGAGGCTGCGGACCGGATCCGGGTGTTGAAATTCCTGGCCATCCTGGCGATCGGAGGCAGTGAGCGCCAGGCGGTCCTGCTGGGGCAAGAGCTGGACCGGACCCGATTTGACGTGCATTTGGGCTGCTGCGCCCGCACGACCGATAACATCGAAGCGGGACTCACCGCGCAAGGCGTGCCCATTACCCAGTACAGTATCCGCAACCTCTACGGAGTGGACACCCTTCGCCAGCGCGTCCGGCTGGCGCAATACCTGCGCCGCGAGCGCATCGATGTCGTGCATTCCTATAATTTTTACTCGAACGCCTTTGCCATTCCCGCCGCCCGGCTGGCCCGGGTTCCGGTCATCATCGCGTCGATCCGGGATAACGGCGAATGTTGGACGCCGTGGCAGCGGCGCATTGAGCGGCTGGTCTGCCGAATGGCGCATCAGGTGGTCGTCAATGCGGACGTCATCAAGCGCCGTCTCGCGGCCGAAGGGTATGACGCGCGCCGCATCACGGTCATACCCAACGGAACGCGGTGCCCCGCCAGTGTGCCGGCGTCGCGAAGCGCCGCCCTGCGCGAGGAACTCGACCTCCCAGCCGAAGCGCCGGTCGTCGGCATGCTGGCGAGGCTGGACCCGATCAAAGGCATCGAGTATTTCCTGGAAGCGGCGGCGCAAGTCAGCGCCCGGCGGCCGGACGTCCGGTTCCTGATCGTGGGAGACAACCGGGTGGATGTCGCCTATCGGGAGGACTTGACCCGCTTGGCCCGCCGGCTGCGGCTTGAGAAGGTCGTACGGTTCACCGGGTTTCGCAACGATGTGGCGGAGGTACTCTCGTTGCTGTCGGTGTCGGTGTTGGCCTCGCTCAGCGAAGGTCTTTCGAACACCCTTCTCGAATCCATGGCGGCGGGCATTCCGGTCGTCGCCACGGCGGTGGGCGGCAATCCCGAAGCCGTGGAGCATGGGGTGACCGGAATTCTGGTGCCGCCGAAGAATGCCCCCGCGCTCGCCGATGCGATCTGCCGGATCTTGAATCACAAGGATCAGGCGGCCGCCATGGGCCTCTCCGGGCGTCGCCGGGTGACCGAGCGGTTCTCTACCCGCGCCATGGTGTCGGCCAGCGAACGGCTGTACGGACAACTGCTCGCCGAGGCCCGCCGGTCGCGTTAGGCGCCGGATGATTCCCCGGCAGCGGAGTCAGGTCCATCAACCGAGCCGATAGGAAACCGTACGGTTTGATCCCAGACAAAGGATGCGCATGAACGCGTTGTCGTTGTATCGGGTGGGACATTGGTGTTACCGGCGACGGGTGCCGCTCATTCCCGCGTTGATGTACCGGGCCATCTATCTCCTCTATAACGCCGTGATTCCCATGTCGGCCGAAATCGGACAAGGGTCGGAATTTGCGTACGGGGGGCTGGGCATCGTGCTGCATGAACGCTGCAAGATCGGCAGATTCTGCACCGTGGGGCACCAGGTCACGATTGGCGGGCGTTCCCGCCGTTGGGGGGTGCCGGTGATCGAAGACCGTTGCGTGATCGGCGCCGGCGCCAAGATTCTCGGTCCCATCTCCATTGGCCAGGAATCGGTGGTCGGGGCGAATGCCGTCGTGCTGGACGATGTGCCGCCGAAAACCGTCGTCGCCGGCACGCCTGCGAAACCGGTCCGGACCGGCATCGATATCATGGACTACAGTTGTCTGCAGCCGCCCGAGGAAGCCGAAAAGCTTTCGTTCCGCTCCACCGATAATCTGCTGGTGACCGTCATCGAAGATCCGGCGAGGCTTCAGCATCTGGCGGACGAATGGACGGACCTGCTGGCCGACAGCGAGGCCGATTGCCTCTTCCTGACCCGGGAATGGCTGGAAACCTGGTGGCAGCACTTCTCTGCCGGCCGCACGCTCGCCATCGTGACGGTGCGCCGCCACAGCCGGCTGCTCGCGCTCGCGCCGTTCTTCACGGAGCGCAAACGGTTCGGCGGTTTCATGCCGTACCGGTCCCTGCAGTTCCTCGGAACCGGTCTGGTGGGGTCCGACTATCTGGACGTGGTGATCCGGCGCGGTCATGAGCCGCAGGTCTCCCGCACGTTGGCCGAGTATTTCCAAAGACAACGGCTGGTGATCACGCTCAGTCATATGTACGCGAGCCATCAGCTGGCGGGCGGATTCGTCCATGAGCTGCAGCAAGCCGGGTGGACCGCGCAAAGCACACCCGTAGAGGTCTGTCCGCATATTCCGCTTCAGGGCCACACCTTCGAGTCGTATCTGGCCTCGCTCGGGTCGCAGCACCGGTACAATTTCAACCGTCGGCTGAAGAATCTGCATAAGCAGGGCACGCTCGTGTTCGACGTCGTGGAAAAGGAGGATCAGCGGCCGGAGGGACTCCGGACCTTGATCGATCTGCACAATCTCCGGTGGGATGAGCGGGGCGGGTCTCAGACGATGCGGTCTCCGGTCATGCAGGCGTTTCACGATGCCGTCAGTCGCGTGGCGCTGGAGCGCGGATGGCTGCGCCTCTGCGTCCTGCGGCTGGACGGCCGTCCCCTGGGTGCCCTGTATGGTTTCCGCTATGGCCGGAAGTTCTACTTTTATCAGTCCGGTTTCGATCCCGCGTACCGGCAGCAGAGCGTGGGGCTCGTGACCATGGGACTGGCGATCAAGCAGGCCATTGCCGAAGGCGTGGAGGACTATGATTTGCTGCATGGCACGGAGGGCTACAAATCGTTGTGGGCCCGCGAGGCGCACGACCTGGTGCGGCTGCAGCTGTATCCGCCTTCGTTCGGAGGAGCGCTCTGCCGGGGAGCGGTCGCGCTGGATGATCAGGGAAAGAGCCTGGCCCGCCGGGTCCTTCCCGCATCGGCGCTCGAGCGGGCTATTGCCTGGAGGCGGGGCGAACGGTAGGGCGGCGGTCTCGTCATTCCAGGATCGACTGATGTTGAAATCTCTCGTCAAAACCGCCGTGGCGGCCGGCTTGCATTGGACCGGGGGAGCCAAAGCCATCAGCGCGCTTCCGCGGGTCAAAGCCGTGCCGCTGGTGCTCGCCTATCACGCGGTGGTGGAAGATATCCGTCCGCACATCGGGCGCGCGCAGCTCCCCAACCTGATCAGCACCGCCATGCTGGAGCGGCATCTGGATTGGATCGGCCGCCACTACCGATTCGTGTCGCTCGACGACCTGGGGCGGCGAATGGAAAGCGGGGAGGGATTGGATCAGCCGCTGGCCGCCGTCACCTTCGATGACGGCTATGTCGGCGTGTATCACCAGGCCGTCCCGCTGCTCAAGCGCAAAGGCATACCGGCGGGGGTATTTGTCATTACGGAAGCGATGGATCGGCCCCGCCTGCAACTCTACGACAAGCTCTATATCGTGCTGGAGCAGGTGCTGCCGGTGTTCGGGCATTCGGAAACACGGCTCAGGCATCTGCTCTCTTCCCATGGCATTCCAACGGGACCCGTCGCGAAGGGGGTGCTGGACGATGCGTTCCGCACGATGCGGTGGCTGTTCACGACATTGACCCAGAGCCAACTCGAGCGGGCGATCCGCGCGCTCGAAACAGTCGTTCCGATCGACGATCGAGATTATCCGGAGCTGCAGTCTTTGACGTGGGAAATGGCACAGGACATGGCCGGGTCCGGCTTCATCATCGGCTCCCATACGCAGACCCATGCGCTGCTTACGGAAGAGAGTCGCGAGCAGGTCGCGGCCCAGACGAAGGGTTCATTGACGGCGCTCCGGCACAGGCTCCGGCGGCCGGTGGAGCATTTCGCGTATCCCGACGGCCGGTGCAATCCGTCGGTCGTATCCGCTGTCGCGGAAGCCGGTTATCGCTTCGGCTACGGGACCTGCCTCCATCGCGACGGCCGGTATCCTCAGTTGACCATCCCGCGCAAGCTCCTGTGGGAACGATCCTGCCTGGATGCCACGGGACGGTTTTCTCCCAGCGTGATGAGCTGCCATGCGCGGCATGTGTTTGATCTGTGGTCGGCCTGCGCGCACGATCATCGGGAAGCGCCCGCGGGAGTGAAAGGCGAACATATGATGGAGGACGATCCCGCGCCCGGCACAGCAGGGGAAGGGCTGCGGGCCGCGAATAGGCTGCATGTTTAAGCCGGCGATGACCATTATGGCGGGGCGCGCATTGGGGTATGTCGCCTTGTTCGTGCTGCCTCTCATCCTCGTCCGGTGGTTCGACCAGCAAGCCTTCGGCACGTACAAACAAGTCTTTTTGATCTACGGGACCGTTCTGACGCTGGCCCAGCTGGGCATGTCCGAAAGCCTCTTCTTTTTTCTGCCCGGTGCCGAGCGGGATGGCGGCCGGTATGTGACCAATGCCATGCTCGTGCTGGGCGGGGTCGGATTGCTCATCGCCGCGGCGCTCGCGGCGGGGGCGGATGCGATCGCCGGCTGGATGAATAATCCCGCGTTGGCGCCGCTGATGCCGCTGCTCGCCTGTTTCTTCCTGCTGATGGCGGTATCGTACGTGCTGGAAATCATCATGACGGCCCGGCACCAATACCGGACGGCCGCCGCTTCGTACGGCCTGTCGGACCTCGTGAGGGCCCTGATGATTCTCGGGCCGGTCCTGGTCTTTCACACCTTGGCCAGCCTCTTGTACGGCGCCATCCTGTTCGCAGCCGTCCGGTTCGGTACGACCCTCTGGTACTGCTGGAAGCAATTCGGCGCGACGCTGCGCCCCGAGTGGACGCTGCTGGCCCGGCAGGCCGCCTACAGCCTGCCCTTCGCCTTCTATGTCCTCTTTCAAACGGGGCAGGAAACCCTGCATCAATATGTCGTGTCCTCCCTGTTCGACGCGGCGACCTTCGCGGTGTATTCCGTCGGATGTCTCCAGGTCCCGCTGGTGGAAGTGGTGAGCACCTCGGTGGTCAACGTCATGATGGTCGGCATGGTACAGACCATCCGCGATGGCCGCGAATCGGCTGTGCTGTCCATGTGGCACGATACGGTACGGAAATTGAGTCTGGTGTTTTTCCCTCTGGTTGCCTTGCTGGTGATCATCGCGCATGACCTCATCGTCTTTCTATTCACCGATGTCTATACGGCGAGCGTCCCGATTTTTAGAGCGTGGAGTGTCGCGATTCTGTTGTCCGTCCTCCCCATCGACGGGCTGCTCCGGGTCTATGCCAAAACGCCGTTCCTGCTCATCATCAACGTCGTCCGGCTGGCCATCGTCGCAGGAGGTATGTATTGGTTCGTTTCCACCATGGGATTGGTCGGAGCGGTGCTGGTGACGATGGTGGCCCTGGCCGTAGGAAAAGCCATGGGGCTGGGGAGGATGATGCGTTCCTGGCACATCGGCGCCGCTCAGGTCCTTCCTTGGCGCGATCTGGGTGCCATTGGAGCGGCTGCGGCCGCCGCCTCCGTCCCGACCCTCTGGGTGGCCTCCCAACTGGCGGCCACACCGCTGGCGCGCCTCACGGTGCTCAGCCTGATCTACGGCGGACTGTACAGCGTCCTGGTCTGGTGTTTCGGGCTGATACGGAAAACCGAACAGGAAACGCTCTTGCGCTGGGCTCAGCCGTTCAGTTTCAGTCGCTTCCGATTCCGGGAGCTGTAGCCTCTTCGAGTTTGTCCGGTCTGTCTCGTTTGTCTGGTTTGTCTGGTTACAACCAAAGAATCGAAACAAACCAAACAAACCAAACAAACACTTCCGTCACATCTACATGCACACCACCTTGCCGCACATCGCCCTTATCGCTCCCAGCATGCGCACGGTCGGCGGGCAGGCGCTGCACGCGCACACCCTGGCCGGCCAGTTGCGCACTGAAGGGTACGAGGTAGACCTGGTGCCGATCGATCCGCCTTTCCCCAAAGCCTTGGCGTGGCTCCGGCGGGTGCCGTATGTCCGCACGGTGGTCAACCAGTGCCTCTATATCCCGAGCCTCCTGCGGCTTCGCCGGGCCGATGTCGTGCATGCCTCCTCCGCCTCGTACTGGTCGTTCTTGCTCGCGCCGGTTCCGGCCGTCCTGATGGGCCGGCTGTTTCGCAAGCCGGTGTTGCTGAACTATCACAGCGGTGAAGCGGCGGATCATCTCGCGCATTGGGGCCGCTTGGTCCATCCCTGGCTGCGCCGGGTCGACGAAATCGTCGTGCCGTCGGAATATCTGCGGCGCGTCTTTGCGGCACACGGCTATCGCGCCCGGGTGATCCACAACACCGTCGATACCGGCTTGTTTCGCTTTCGCGTTCGTTCGCCGCTGCGCCCCCGTTTCGTGTCCACGCGCTGCTTCGAGTGGTATTACGGCGTCGACCAGACGATCCTCGCCTTTGCGTTGCTCAAGACCCTGTATCCCGACGCGACGCTCCTGCTGGCGGGAACCGGCAGTCAGGAAGGCGAATTGCGGAAATTGGTGGCCGCGTTGAACGTGCGCGACGTGCACTGGCTCGGGCCGGTGGCCGCCGAGGCCATGCCGTCGCTCCTGGACCGCTGCGACATCTTTCTGAATTCCTCGATGATCGACAATCAGCCGCTGTCCGTCCTTGAGGCGGCGGCCGCCGGACTGCCGATCGTCAGTACGGGGACAGGCGATATTGAGAACATGATCGAAGACGGCGTCAGCGGGATGCTCGTGCGGGAGCGCGACCCCGCCGCCATGGCCCGCGCGGCCCGCTGTCTGCTCACCCATCCAGGCCTGGCCCGGTCGATGGCGGCGCGTGCTCGTGATCGTCTGGACGGGTTTTCCTGGAGCCGGGTGCGCGGCCAATGGTCTGAACTGTATGCCGATATGACGTCGGGCACGCCGCTCGACCGGATTGAGGAGAAGCGCTGTGCGGCCTAGTCCGCCATTCGGCTCGGTGATCAGCCGCAGCGGCGAAACCGTCGATTCTCAATTGCGGCCACAGCTGGAGGTGGAGATCGTCACGGACTATCGCGCATTTCTAGACCTCGAGGGCATATGGAATCAATTGGTGGAAGACGCCGGCATCGATTTCCCCTTTGTGCGCCACGAATGGATTCGAGCGTTTTGGGAATCGTTCCCGCACGGCGCCGCTCTTCATGTGTTGCTCGTGAAGGAAGGCGGACGCACCATCGCCATCGCGCCGCTGATGCGGGACCGGGCGCTGATGTACGGCATCCCCGTCCGCCGGCTCGGCGGGATGGCGAACGTGTACACCGAGCGGTTTGACTTCCTTGTGTCGGCTCGGCCGGAGGAATGCGGGGCGGCGATCTGGACCTATCTGGCCGACCATGCGCGAGACTGGGACGTGCTCGAACTGCGGCAACTGCCCCAGGGCTGCCGCGTCTTGGCGTCTCTTCCACGGGCGGCGATGGAAGCGCGGGTGCTGATCGGCGAGTGGCCTTCCTCCGAATCCCCCTATATTCCGGTAAATCAGCCCTGGGAGACCTATTTCAAAGGCCTGAAGAAGGGCCATCGGGCCAACATGCGGAAATCCCTGCAGCACTTGGAGCAATCGGCACCGGTCGGGTTGGATGTCGTGGTATCGAACGAGCACTTGGACGCGGATATCGACGATGCGCTGAACCTGGAAGCCGTCGCCTGGAAGGATGAAGGCGGCACGGCCATCCGGAGCCGCGACGATACGTCGGCGTTTTATCGCCAGATCCTGCATAAAGCCTCGGAACGCGGATGGTTGCGCCTGTATTTCTTGACGCTGGGAGGGAAACGGATCGCGGTCCGTATGGCGCTGCTGTTCCGCAATAAGGTCTACATGCTGAAGTCCGGCTACGATCCCCAGTTCGCCATGTATTCGCCGGGACATCTCCTGTGCCACAAAATTCTCGACGAGGCCTGGCGCCTCAATTTCGAAGAGGTCGACTTCCTCGGCAATAGCGAGCGATGGAAATTGAATTGGTCCAAGGATATCCGGCGGCATGCCTGGTTGTTCGTCTTTCCCAAACGGCTCAAGCCCAGGCTCCTGCACTTCCTGAAGTTCCATCTGGCCCCCCGGCTGCGGGCCAGCCGCCTGTATGCGCCGCTCCGGCGCGCCGCGGCCAATATGGATGTGACGATCCAAAAGCAGTAACCCCGATGCCACCCTCCGGAATGAGGCGGCTCGGTCCTGAGTGAGCATCTCTTTGGAGGAGAACGCGACGATGTATCTGCCGGCATGGCCTGGGCTCGGTGCGGACGAATTGTGGTCGGCCTCTGCGAGCCGGACACTCCCGTTTCCCTTGCAGGAACCCGACACGACGTATTTCCATACGGCTCGAAGCGCGATCTACTATCTGTTCCGGCAGCTGGTGGCCACGGGCCGCTGCATTGCGCTCGTTCCCGATTATCACATGGGCAATGAAGTCCGGGCGATCCGGAATGCGGGCGCGCAGATCGTCTGGTATCCGGTCACGCGCGACTTCCATACCGATATGCAGACGTTGCGCGGGTTGTGCCGCGAGCACGAGGCGCTAGTCCTCTTCGTCATCCATTACGCCGGATGGCCTCAACCGGTGGAAGCGTTGCGCGAGCTGTGCCGGGAGCACGATCTTCTGCTGGTGGAAGATTGTGCGCTCGCCTTGCTGACCGAGATCAACGGACGGCCCGCCGGCTCGGTCGGCGACTACGGGATCTTTTGCCTGTATAAAACGCTTCCGCTGCCCGATGGCGGGGTCCTTGTACAGAACCGGCAGGTGTTCGAGGCGTTGACCCGCTTGCCGTTGCGGTCCAGTGGCCGGGTGTTCGTGGCCGGACGCCTGGCCGAATTGATGTTCGAGCGCGTGCGGAGCCGGTACGATCGCATCGGCCGGGTGCTATTTCGGACGAAGCAACACATCGGCGGGTGGCTGAACGCGCTCCGTATCGAACGCGTTCCCGTTGGGGACACGGGCTTTAATCCGGCTCATGTCGGCATCGGCATGGCGGCTTCCTCCCGGCGGTTACTTCGCCGCTTGGATTACGAGCGCATCCGTTCCCGGCGGCGCGACAATTTCCTGATGCTGCGTGAGGCACTGGGGGAGCATGCGGCCGTTCGCACCGATCTGCCGCCGGGCGTTTGCCCGCTCTTTTTTCCTCTGTTGGTCAGCGACAAGCCGCGCGCATCACGGGCGTTGTGGCGGCGCGGGGTGATGGCCACGGAACTCTGGAATGAAGGCGATGCGTCGGTGGCTGGGCAGGAAGGCCCCGGGGCGCGCTTCCTGCGCCGCCATGTACTGGAGTTGCCCATTCATCAGGACATCACCGAACCGCAGATCCATTATATGGCACGGCAGGTGAGGGAACTCGATCTCATCCTGCCTCCCTTCAGCGCCGCGCTCCCAGAATATCAAGCGGCGTGAAGGAAACCGGAGCCGGAGGCCGCGGGCGCCGGGGGTCGGCGTGGCGGTCATCACACCGGCAACACACGAGCATCATAGGGGGATGTACCGGGCTGAGCTCATAGAGACAGGAGGCGCATCATGGAGACTGTGTCGTTGGTGTCGGAGCCGGCGGCGTATCCGGGTGATCGGACGGCAAGCGACAAGCTGCCGTTGAAGGTGGAACTGGTGACGGACTATCCGGCCTTCGTGCAGCTGGGGCCGGTGTGGAACCGCCTGGTGGAGGAATCAGGCGTGGACCATCCGTTTATGCGGCATGAGTGGGTCTGCACCTGGTGGGACAGTTTTAAGCCTGAGGGACGCCTCTACATCATTGTCGTGAAGGAGGGCCCGAAGACGGTGGCCTTGGCGCCGCTGATGCTGGATCGGGGCCGGATCTATGGATGTCCGGTTCGCCGGCTTCGCGGGATTGCGAACATCTACACCGAGCGGTTCGATTTCATTCTGGGAGACCGGCCGAAAGACGCGTGCCGGGCGATTTGGAAATTTCTCGCTCAACAGGCGTCGAACTGGGACATGCTGGAATTGCGGCAAGTCCCGGCGGGCGCCCAGGTCACCGAGCATCTGCTTCGTGACGCCTTTCAGGACAAATTTCTTCTGGGTCAATGGCACTCCACGGATGGGCCCTATATCCCGATCACGCAGCCGTGGGACGCCTACCTGAAAAGTCTCTCGAAGAAACATGTGTCCAACCTGCGGGGCCGCGCCAAAGGGTTGCACCGGCTGGGACCGGTGCACTGTGAGATCGTTACGGGGGGCGAGGGTCTCGAGCGGACCATTCAGGAAGCCTTCATGCTCGAAGCGGCGGCCTGGAAGGGACAGGCCGGTACGGCCATTCTCAATGGACCCGAACGGCTCAGCTTTTACCGTCGCCTCCTGACCCTGGCGGCCGAACAGGGATGGTTGCGGCTCCATTTCCTGACCCTGGACGGCAAGCGGATCGCCGTACAAATTGCGCTCCTCTTCCATAACAAACTCTACATTCTCAAATCGGGATACGATCCGCACTACGCCGCTTTTGCTCCGTCGCTCATCCTGTGCGAGATGATGTTGCGGGAGGCCTGGAATCACCATTTCACCGAAGTGGATTTCCTGGGCAGTTCCGAACGATGGAAGCTGGAATGGGCGAAAGAGGCGCGGCCGCATTCCTGGCTCTTCGTGTTTCCCAACCGTCCGCGCACCAGACTGCTGCACCGGTTGAAGTTTACGCTGATCCCCCGCCTGCAGAACCATGCGGCGTATCGATTGCTTCGCATGGGAGGGACCCGGTTAGGCTTGAAAGTCCACGACGAGTAGCCTGGCGGCCCGGCTGCGTTATCGCGCATCCGGCCGTCCAATTACCAGAGGACAAAGACATTATGTGCGGCATTGCCGGCATCATCAGCATGAACGGGCGTCCGGTCCTGGAGGAAGAATTGCGCGCCATGTGTGCGGCCATGGTCGCGCGGGGCCCTGACGACGAAGGGGTGTATCTGGGCGACGACGTCGGTCTGGCGATGCGCCGGCTGAGCATCATCGATCTGGACACCGGCCATCAGCCGGTGTGCAACGAGGATGGCACGGTCTGGGTCGTCTTGAACGGCGAAATTTATAATTACCGGGAACTGCGCGCCGAGCTGATCGGGCGCGGACACCGGTTTGCCACCGGCACCGATACGGAGGTCATCGTCCACCTCTACGAGGAATTGGGCGAGGCCTGTGTCGAGCGGCTCCGCGGGATGTTCGCGTTCGCCGTGTGGGATGAACGGCAACGGCGCTTGGTCGTGGCCCGCGATCGCCTGGGCATCAAGCCGCTCTATTATGCGATGGTGAGAGGGCGCCTGCTGTTCGCGTCGGAGCTGAAGTCCATCCTGCAGCTGTCCGAGGTGGAACGTGTGTTGAACTGGGCGGCGCTCGACCATCTTCTGGCCTATATGACCACCCCGGCGCAGGACAGCATCGTGGACGGGGTGCGGAAACTGGAGCCGGGGCATCGGCTGACGTTCGCGCCCGGCGGGGAGCCGCGAATCGAGCGGTACTGGCAACTGCAGTTTGCGCCCGTGCGCGGGCGTTCCGAAGACGACGTGGCGGACGAGCTGCGGGCGCGCCTGCTGGACGCGGTTCGGAGCCATCTGGTGAGCGATGTGCCCGTCGGAGCGTTCTTGAGCGGAGGCACCGATTCCAGCGCGGTGGTCGCCGCCATGGCGGCCGTCGGAGCGGGACGGGTGAAGACGTTTTCCATCGGATTCCGCGATGAAGGGTTCAATGAGCTCCCGTATGCCCGCATGGTGGCCGAGCGGTTCGGCACGGACCATCACGAGCTCGTTCTGGAGCCGGATGTGATGGATCTGCTCAAGGATCTTGCCTGGGATCTGGACGAACCGTTCGGAGACTCTTCGGCCATCCCCACCTACATGGTCTCGAAGCTGGCCGCGCAGCACGTGAAAGTGGTGCTGTCGGGCGACGGCGGAGACGAGTTGTTCGCGGGCTACACCAAGTACGTCGTCGAAGAACGCGAGCGACATCTGGCCGGGTTTATTCCCCAGCCCCTGCGCTGGGCGCTGGGCCGGATTTCCGGCTGCCTGCCGGAGGGGGCGAAGGGGAAAAACTGGTTGCATCACTTTTCGTTGCCCGGCCCGGAGCGGTATCTCGATGCCTCGACCTTGTTGAAACAACCGGCCCGGCGTCAGCTCATGACCCAGGAGGTCAGAGCCCGGCTGGCGGATTGCCAAACTGAACGGTCGAGAATCGAACGGTTGACCCGGGCGACCGGCCATTGGTTGTCCACGGTGCAGGCGTTGGACCTGGACCATTATCTGCCGCTCGACATTCTGACGAAGGTGGATCGCATGAGCATGGCCCATTCCCTGGAAGCGCGCGTGCCCCTGCTCGATCACACCTTCAAGTCGGATCGTAGCCATGTCGTTCTGTGAGCCAAGGA
>CBDIWQ010000023.1:0-3529 GCA_965285965.1 uncultured bacterium
CTTGATTGCCACTACTCCCATGCCTTCACCTCCCCTCAGGGCTTGCAGAGCACCCGTCATGCGGATGAGGGAAACCAGTTCCCTTGTTCTCAAGCCAAGCAGCGTTCCTACGCTGATGTGGATTTTATAAAAAAGATCCAGCCGACGCAGTGCTGTGTCGGCTGGGCTGTCTTGTCCGGCTCTAAAGCCTTGGCACGCTATCACAGTCCTGACAGTGTTTTCAAGGTATCGGGTGGGAATGCTGTCTATGATCGGTAGCTTGCATTGATCCGGACGTAGTCATAAGAGAGGTCCGTCGTCCACATGTGCGCCCGCGCCCGTCCTTGGCCGAGGGACACCGCAATGGTGAATTCCTTGCGCTTGAAAATCCTTGCAATTTTCCGTTCAGCCGCGAGACCGGTTCCCATGCCGTGCCGCACCATTGCAACGTTATCGAAATGCACTGAAATCTTCTCCTGATCGATCGGCACTCCGGACCGCCCGATGGCTCCCATGACGCGGCCCCAGTTCGCGTCTTCACCAAAAAGCGCGGTCTTGACGAGATTGGAGGTGGCGACCGTGGCGGCGACTTGTTTGGCCGCGGCGGTCGTTTTGGCGCCGTCCACCTGGATCCGGACAATCTTGGTGACCCCTTCTCCATCCCTGCAAATGGCCAAAGCCAGCGTTTGACAGGCCTCGCGCAAAAGCTGTTCGAAGCGCCGATAGTCCGGCGTGCCGGGTCGGATCATCGAATTCTCCGCCAAGCCGTTCGACAGACAGAGCACCGTATCATTGGTGCTGGTGTCGCCGTCGACAGTGATGCAATTAAATGATTGGTCAACGGCCGATTTCAGCGCCTGTTGGAGGGCTGTCGGCGAGATGACGGCGTCGCTTGTCAGGTACGCCAGCATCGTAGCCATATTGGGGTGGATCATCCCCGAGCCCTTCGCCATGCCGCCGATGGTGATCAATCGGCCGCCGATGCGGCCACGCAGGGCGGTGGTCTTTGGGCGAAGATCCGTCGTGAGAATTGCTTGAGCGGCGAGATCACCGCCGTGAACGCTGAGCTTGTTTAAGAGATCGGGAATGCCGGCCTTCACTCGGTCAATGGGCAGCACGCGGCCGATAACCCCGGTGGATCCGACGAACACCTGATTCACCGGAACCGCCAGGCGATTGGCCACCAGGGAGGCCATGGTCTTGGCCGCGGCTAGGCCCTCGGCTCCCGTGCAGGCGTTGGCATTGCCGCTGTTGACGATGATCGCCCGGCCCCGACGCCGGCGGAGATGAAGACGGTCCAGGATCACGGGCGCCGCGGCCACTTTATTTTTCGTAAAGACGCCGGCGATCGGACCCGTGACGGTCGACACGATCAGTGCCAGATCGAGCAGGCCAGGCTTTTTGATGCCGCAATGGATGCCCGTTGCCTGAAAACCCCGCGGCGCAGTGACTCCGGCAGTCTGATTCGATTTTGTCATGATTGGTTTCATGGGAAAAAGGGGGCCGGTCACAAAAGATGGCTCAGGGATAGGCGCCTGGGGCGGTCAGTCCGGTTTCTTCGGGGATACCCATCATGAGATTCATGGCTTGAATGGCCTGGCCCGCTGCGCCTTTGACGAGGTTATCCAGGGCTGCGACGGTCACGACCCACCCGGCGCGCGGGTCTGCGTACACGCCGACATCGCAAAAGTTTGAACCCTTGAGATAGCGGGGATTAGGCACCGTCTCTTCGTAGAGACGAACGAATCGCTCGTCTTTATAAAAGTCGCGGTACAAGGCGCGTAGCTCGGAAAGCCCGACGTCTTGTTTGAGCTTGCAATATGCGGTGCTGAGAATCCCGCGATTCATCGGCACGAGGTGCGGGGTGAACATGACCGTCACGGCATTCGTCCGGCCGACCACCCCGGAGAGTTCCTGTTCGATTTCAGGGATATGCCGGTGCTGGCCGATCTTATAAGGCTCCAACGACTCATGGGCTTCAGGGAAGTGATACGGGAGCGCAGGACTGCGTCCCGCTCCTGAGATGCCCGATTTCGCATCGATGACGATCACATCCGGTTGCGCGAGTTCTTTGGAGAACAGGGGAGCCAACTGCAAAATCGCTGCGGTCGGATAGCAGCCGGGCGAGGCCACCAGTCTCGTTTTCACAATCGCCCTGCGATGGAGCTCAGGCAGACCGTAGACCGCTTCGTTCAACAATTGCGGGTGCGCGTGCGGTGTTTGATACCACTGCTCGTACGCGGCGACATCCTTAAGACGATAATCCGCACTCAGGTCGACCACCAGTTTGCCGGCCTTCAGGATGACGGCCACAGGGTCTTGTGATTTGGTATGAGGCAGTGCGAGGAACACGGCATCGGCCCGTTCGGCCAGGGCCTCGGGCGCCAAGGACTCAAATCGGTGATTCACGATACCGGTCAGGCTCGGGAATACAGATGCTACCGGTTGGCCCGCTGATTTTTCAGAGGTCACTGCCGTCAGTTCATAATAGGGATGGGCAGTGGCCAGACGGACGAGTTCGGCGCCGGCATATCCACTGGCTCCTGCAATTGCGACTCGGAACCTTTTCATGACCCGCCTCGAAGAATGAACATGGAATTCTTGATGCGCCTGGAGTGGGCACAAAAAAGGGAAGGCTCTCCGGAGCCTTCCCTCTTATGCTGTGGCTCCTGCGGCTTAGCGCTTGGAGTATTGGAACCGTTTCCTGGCGCCCTTTTGCCCGTATTTTTTTCGTTCCTTCACGCGCGAGTCGCGGGTAAGCAGGCCTTCTTTCTTCAACGGAGTGCGTAAGGCCGGACTCATGGTGACGAGGGCGCGAGCGATGGCATGCCGCAACGCACCGGCCTGCCCCGTCGGTCCTCCGCCGTAGACAGTGGCCTTGATAGAGTACTTGCCTGTGGCGCCGGCCATCTCAAGCGGGAGTTGGATGATTTGTCTGAGTGTGAGGCGGGGAAATGCCAGTTCAAGCGGCCGTTCATTGACGGTGATGTCCCCGGCCGTTCCCGTTACCCAGGCTCTTGCTATCGCGCACTTTCTTCGACCCGTTGCATACTGTGTGACCGCTGCCATGCGACTACGCCTCCTTCAATCCTGAATAGTGGTCTAGAGAGAAATCGGTTCCGGGCGTTGAGCCTGATGGGGATGGTCCGGGCCCACGTACACACGGAGTTTCTTTGCCATGTGGTTCCCAAGGGGATTCTTGGGCAGCATGCCTTCAATGGCTTTGACGAGCAACTGCGTCGGATCTTTTTTGAACAGGTGCTTCGCGGTCGTGGTTTTCAACCCTCCCGGGTAACCGCTATGGCTCCGGTACAGCTTGTCTTCCATCTTGTTGCCGGAGAGATGGATTTTCTCGGCATTCACGATGACGACATGGTCGCCCATATCCACGTTGGGGGTAAACGTCGGACGGTGTTTTCCTCGGAGCACGCCGGCCACACGTGCAGCCAGTCGCCCCAGAGTCTTGCCTTCTGCGTCCACCAGGTGCCACGTTTCTTTCACATCTGCCGGTTTCTCAAGATACGTCGTCATCATCGTCCTACTCCTCGCA
>CBDIWQ010000024.1:0-3406 GCA_965285965.1 uncultured bacterium
AATGATCGTCCCCAGCGTGGTTTCCGGCCGGATGGAATAGGGATTCCCCGTCATGATGTCGCGCGCCGTGACCTCCTTGAGCGAATGCCCGTCGTCCATCGCCGCCAGCAAATCATGCTCGCTGACAATGCCGGCGAGCTTTCGCCGACCGTCGAGCACCGGCACGGACCCGAATCCCTTCATCAACAACGAGGCAATCACGTCGCCTTTGGTCGTGACCTTGGCGGATTCGACTTTTCTCTCCATGATGTCGTTGACGGTGATGGACTCAAAATCCTTGCTCTTGCCGGCCCCCGCGTTTCTCTTCGTCGCCATGACACGCTCCTTCTTCTCCGCGCCACTGAGCGCCCTCGCCCCGCACCGCGTTTATTCAGTCAATTTGACGGGAAGCCCGCCTTCTTCAGCCCAGCGCAGATGAATGGTCTTTTGCTTGCCGGTCGCCACCCTGATGCCCGGCACTCTTTGGGTACGGTCGCCATGGGTGGCTGTGACGTCATACATGCCCGAGGGAAGATCGACAAAGAGCCAGGGTCCCTCGACATGCTGGGAGGGAATGGCCAACGCCGGTCCTCCGGCGACCGGTTGTATCGTCACCGAGACTCCGGCCAAAAACGGCTTTCCCCCGGCCGTGAAGACGAGTTTTAATGCAAACGGCGGATACTCTGCCATGCGCTCCTCGAGCCCCACGCCCGCGCTGAAATACCGCAGGTTGCCGGAACGGTAGAGCGGCAGACGATCCACGACCGTACGGCCTTCATCCTGGTGACTCAGTTCCAAATCCTCGCCGGAATCGGCAATGCGCGCCACTCCCTCGGCCTCCACCCGGCTCAAGCCCGGACCTGGGCCTAGGCTTGCAATCCCGAGACTTCCAACCCATAGACATGCGAGTAACCACCCACGGAGCTTCTTCATGGCCGGCCTCCTGTCGTTCGAACCTCGCAATGTCAGTGCCACAACAATCATTCCATCATATCGGTCATTCCCTCTAGCAATCATCCCATTGAGTCCTCGACTGACGCCAATCACCACAACGCCTCAGAATAGCCTGCCGCAAAACGCCGCACCGGATATCCTCATTGCCATTGGTACCGTTCGAATGATGACCCTTTACTCTGAGCTGACACAAGGATTACGGCACGAGCAATGCACCTCGTGCATCTACAGACTGCTCTGGAACAATTGGAAAGGGGGCGCTATGCGAGTGTTGTGTGCAGTGGACGGGTCGGAATATTCCCAGTGGGCGGTCCAGGCGCTGGAAGCCCTCGCGAGCCGGGAACCGGAGTCTGTCACGCTACTCCACGTCATCGATGCCCCGGCGATTGAAGCTGCGCAAGGCAAGAACGTCGTAGCGGCCAAGCGGGCGCTGAGCGCGTCGGAGAAAGCCGGGCGTATCCTGTTGCGGGAGTCGGAACGCTGGGCCCGGGTGGCGCTTTCTCAAGCCGTCACCGCCCCCCGCACCACGTTTCACACCGTATTGGCGCATGGCCCCCTGACCCGGACGATCATCCGGCAGGCCCGGCGTTTGAAGACCGATCTGATCATGATCGGCTCCCGCGGCTTGAGCGATATCAAAGGGTTTCTCCTGGGAAGCACGTCCCGCCAGCTGGTATCGATGGCGCCCTGTCCCGTTCTCGTGATCAAACAACCCATGCAGAAGCTCGTCCGCATGGCATTGGCGGTCGACCACTCCAAAGCATCCCGCGCCGCCGCTCGCTTTTTACGCACCCGCGTGATGCCGGACTCGGCCACTGTCACGATCCTATCCTCGGCGGAAAGCCCGGTCACTGAGCTAGCGGCACGGCATCTGTCCGAATCGCAACTCGACGAGCTCACGCGCCCGGCGCTGGAACGGGCGACCGCCCTGGTCAACGGGATGCGGAACGACTTCATCAAGGAGGGCTATCCCGTCGTCACGAAGGTTCAGGTGGATCATGTGATCGACACCATCGTCAAACACGTGCAGTCGGAGCATGACGAGCTTCTCGTGATCGGATCGCGGGAGCTGACGAAACCCGAGCGGCGCTATCTCGGAAGCGTGTCGGAAAGCCTCCTGAAATACGCGCCCTGTTCCGTGCTCGTGGTGAGAGGGGTCCGTGCCTGAATTCAGGTTCCACGACATCAATCGGCTCTCCGTCGACGAGGTGCTGAAGCGGATGGAGACTGATCACGGAGGCCTCTCGCTCGACGAAGCACGGCGGCGCCTGGCCCGGTTCGGGCCCAATGTCCTGACTCAACCGGCCCGTTACTCCTGGCTGAGCGGGCTTACCCGCCACCTGGCTCATTTTCTCGCCGTGCTGCTGTGGATCGCCGCCGGCCTCTCGTTCGCGGCGGATTTCATGCGGCCCGGCGAGGGCATGGCCACCCTGGGCTGGGCCATCCTGGGCGTGATCGTCATCAATGCGCTGTTTGCCTTCCTCCAGGAGTATAAAGCCGAACGAGCCCTCCACGCGCTGCAGCGGATCTTGCCCGACAAAGCCTGGGTGACCAGAGCCGGACAGTCGGTTGAAATCCTCAGAAGCCAGATCGTGCCGGGCGATCTGCTGATTCTGGAAGAAGGCGAACGGGTGCCCGCCGATGCCCGCTTGATTGAAGCCGTTGGCATGCGGATGGATAATTCGGCGCTCACCGGCGAATCGAAACCAAAGCGGCGGACGGCCGAGCCGGCCGGGGACGGACATTGGCTGGAGTTTCCCAACCTCGTGTTCGCCGGCACCACGATCCTCTCCGGCCACGGATGTGCGGTGGTCTTCGCCGCCGGCATGCGCACGGAATTCGGCAAGATCGCCCGGCTCACCACGGCCGTGGAGCCGCGTATGAGTCCGCTCCAACAAGAGATTGTCAAGGTCACGCGGATCGTCGCAGCGATATCCCTTACCATGGGAGCCGCGTTTTTTGCGATCGGTTTGTGGGCGGGTCTCGGCTTCTGGCTCAGCGCGATCTTCGGCATCGGGATCATCGTGGCGAACGTGCCGGAGGGCCTGCTGCCCACCGTCACGCTGGCGCTCGCCATGAGCAGTCAACGCATGGCAAAGCGCCAGGCACTGATCAAGCAGTTATCCTCCGTCGAGACGCTCGGCTGCACGACGGTGATCTGCACGGACAAGACCGGCACGCTGACAGAAAATCACATGAAGGTGGACCGGTTTTACGCCGACCGGCTCGTCATTGAATCCAGGGAAGGCTGCTTTTTCACGGCCGGCCGCATGGTGAGCACCACCGATGCCGAGCGCTGGCAACCCTTTTTCGACGCACTCCTTCATTGCCATAACGCCAAACGGGTGCGGCGGCCCGATGGGCGATTCGTCGTCACGGGAGACCCCACAGAGGTGGCCTTGTTGGAGTTTGCTATTGAACATGGACTGGCGCACCGGCCGTCCCTGCGCCGCATGGGCGAACTGGCCTTCGA
>CBDIWQ010000025.1:0-6513 GCA_965285965.1 uncultured bacterium
ACGAGGCCGAGACCGATGAGACTCTGGGCTGGTCCGACCGCATCCGCCATCCAGCCGAACCCCGACATGCCCACCATCGCGGCCGCCATCGAACCAGTGCTGAACGTCGTGAGCACGCGACCCATTAAGTGCGAGGGCGTGACCTCTTGCAGCAGTGCCCACACCACGGGGTTGAGCACCGCGGCTCCCGCTCCCACCAGCAGCACCAGTGCCGCCGCGATCATCGGGGACTCCAGGACGCTGAGGGTGCAGAGAGACAGTCCCCCCATGGTCGTGCCCCTGACGAGGATTTGCATGCGGCTCTGCACATCGCTCTTCCGCCTCACGGCGAGCCACGAGGAGGCCATCAGCATCCCGGCTCCCAGGGCAGACCAGAGCCAACCGAGCTCGACCGGCCCGACCTGCAGCGATTCCTTGGCATACACCGGCAAGACGAAGACGAACGCACTCGCGCCAAGGTTGAAGAGGGCCGAGATGGTGACCAGCATGGAGACGGTCGAGCGGTCGCTGAACACGAAGCGGAATCCCACAGCCAGATCGCGGACCACCGATCCCGACGCCGCCGCGCTCGCGGACTCCTGCCGTACGGTCTCGGGGCTCCGGATCGGAATCAGACACAGCGCGGAGACCAAGAAGGTCGCCGCATTCACGTAGAGGACATGTTGCGCTCCGATGAGGGCAATCAGTATCCCGCTCACGGCCGGCCCCAGCAGGAGACCGATATTGTTCGTCCCCTGGATGAGGGCATTGGCCGGGACGAGTTCGGATCGACGAACCAGCCATGGCACGGTCGACACCAATGCCGGCCCGAACACCGTGGACACCATCGAGTTCAGAAAGATCAACACAAAGAGCCCTTCGAGTCGCAGAAGGCCCAGTCCGTACAACGCCGGGATGAGAAGCGTCAACAGGGTGCGAATCAGATCCACCCAGACCAGGACCGGTTTCTTTCGGAGACGATCAAGATAGACGCCGATAAGAGGACCGAAGAGCAAGGGGGGAACGGTCTGGAGCAGACCCACGGTCGCAATCATCATCGCCGAGCCGGTGAGCTCATAGACGAACCACAGCAGCGCGACTTTATTGAGGCCTTCGCCGATTTGTGAGGTCACTTGTCCCCACCAGAGCAAGCCAAAATCCCGGGTCTTGATCAGGCGCCAGCCTCGGTTCTCACAGTCGGCTGAGTCCGAGTGCCTGGTCGCTTGTTCGGCGGTTTGCTGACCGATCATCGCAACGCCCTTTCTTTGAGGTTCATGATAGACCCAGTGTTGTGCAATCGGCAGACCAGACGGCTCATATAATTGACGAGCACACGGGACGAAGTGGACCCTGGGAGACCGAGAAGCTTCTTGGGATGCTTGAAGAGAAGCAGTTTCGTAGGAGCCGCCTCCTGCGCCCGACGAATCCAGCCTTCATGATCATCCGGGAACTCGGGTCGAGAAACGGCCTGATCCAGGCGTTTCCCTGGCAACGCCCGTCAGCATTCTGGGGAGAGAAGCTACCTTTTTGCCACAGAACCTGTATTCACCGGTAGCTAGCAAAACCTCTTGGCCACATTTTTTATGACGGTTCGCGACGAAACCGCCGAGAGGCCGGGCGAGACGGGCAAGCACAGCCACGAAGGAGGGAAGCATACTTGCAACAGTATGTTGACCGACTGAGAGGCGAGCACGCCCGCCGGCATGCCCGGCAGGAGCATGTCGGCTTGTCGCAGCGGCGTATCGTCGGTTGCAGTAGAAGCGTCATGAATGATGTGGCTAGGCCACATCGGCGTGACACGGCTTGTATCCTCGTGCGGGTGAGAGGTACGTTCACGGAATGGCACAGATGGTCGACATTACGGCCGTCCGGTCGGACTGGCAGTCGAGAGGATTCAGCTGCGACGTGTGGACCGACCCGCCCGGCCAGGTTTGGGAGGATTATCGACATGCCGTCGATGAAGTCGTCATGGTATTGGAGGGTGAAGTGGAATTCGACATCGCCGGAAAAGTGATCCGACCGGTACCAGGCGAGGAAATCCTCATTCCAGCCGGTGCATTACATACCGTGCGCAATCTCGGCACTACCACCTCGCGATGGCTATACGGCTATAACAGCACTGAGGGCTGACTCGCTGATAAAAGCAGACACGCTGAGCTGACGGTCACGACCTTTTCCACGGCTCAGAAATTGGTAGACGTAACCGCTCTCATGCGCAGCGACGCACGGCAAAGAGGTAGCGGGGGTTGGTCGAAGGGTTTCACTGAAACCGGTTCTGCGATTTGCCGCTGCTTATAGGGCCTAGCGACGAGAGCGATCGCGGTTCAGGAGGGATATGATGAAAAGCGGAGAGGTGCTCTCCGGCAAGGTAAGCGGGCGGCGAAGCACCCATTTGCCTTTCGGAGGCTCCATAGAGTCCGTGAACGCAATCCGCTCACCCGTGCGAGGATTGATCAGTATGGGTTTCGTGAAATCCGCACACTGCTGATGAGTCCACAGTCGCCGCCAGATCCCCCAGAGTCCCACCCAGTCCACCTCCTGATAAACATGAAGCGCCTCAAGAGACTGCAACAGCGATGAGACTGCAACAGGGATGCCGTGCGAGCATCGTTCACGAACTATAGGCCTGCACCCACTCTGCGGCACGTCATGATCGTTCACCGCTGCCGGAGGTCTGTAGCATTTCACCATCAAACCGTTCAAAGTCGCACCGGCATAGCGGCATGAAGGCCATGTCGTCTCCTTCTCACGTGTTGGATTGCCACCGGCTGAATCCGAATTGGCTCTACGTGAATCCAACTCGATCCCCTATTGCTCTTCCTACAGACTCTCGCAGTCCACCTCACGGCACGAGTCTTCTTCGATTTTCTCTACACCTACGTCATGTGCGGGGCTTCCGACCCATCCGAAGCATGCGCTATGCATATTTCAACGACGTTTCAAGCACTGCCCCATCGAACGACGGCGGGGTCAAGGGACGCTAAGGGTTTGTCCTTCGGAGGAACGCCGTTATGAAAGGCATCATCTTTAACCTGCTCGAAGAGGTCGTGCGCAAGCAGTATGGCGATGAGACCTGGGAAACGCTGTTGGAAGCGGCTGGCGTCGATGGGGCCTTTACCTCCCTTGGCAATTATCCGGATGAAGCGATGCTCAAGCTCGTCGCTGCCGCCGCCGCTGCGCTGAAGACCTCGCCGGAACAGGTCACACGCTGGTTCGGCCGTGAAGCCCTTCCGCTTCTGGCCGCTCGGTACCCTCACTTTTTCGCCGGCCATAAGTCTGCTCGCACCTTTCTCCTCACGTTAAACGACGTGATCCATACCGAGGTCCGGAAGATCTACCCGGGCTCCGAAGTGCCGGAGTTTGATTACGATTCGTCTTCTCCCGACGTCCTGCTCATGGGCTACCGCTCACGCCGCAAGCTCTGCGCGCTGGCCCAGGGATTTACCGAGGCGGCGGCGGCGCATTTCGGCGAGGACCTGCTCTTCGAGCAACCTGAATGCATGCATCGTGGGGACGCCAAGTGCGTCTTCAAGATCGTCCTGACACCGAAAGTTCCCGTAGCCCTATGACGGCCTACCTCGAGTCATCGGAACAGGACCGTCTGCTAAAGCAGCTCGCGCGAGAAAAGCGCGCACGGGCCGAAAGCGAACTGATCGCCGAACAAGCGCTGCGCGAGCTCTACAAGAGCCAGAAGGAAATGCAACTGCTGCAGACGATCGCCGTGGCGGCCAATGAAACGCACTTGATAGAAGATGCGCTGCAGACTGCGCTCGACCAAGTCTGCCGGCTGACCGGCTGGCCTATCGGGCACGTGTACATCACCACTGATGGAGGCGACTTGGCGCCTTCCGGATTGTGGCACGTCGACCATCCGGAGCGCTTTGAGACGTTTCGTCAGATCACCGCTCGCATGACGTTTTCGCCGGGAATCGGCTTACCTGGCAGCGTCCTGGCCTGCGGCAGACCGTTGTGGGTCATCGACGTGACGAAGGACGCGAATTTCCCCCGGGCCAAAGCCGCCGGCGACATCGGCGTGCGGGCGGCGTTCGGCTTCCCGGTGTTGATCGGCCCGGAAGTCGTGGCCGTGCTCGAATTCTTTTCCAACGTGCCGCTCGAGCCGGACGAATCCCTGCTCACCGTCATGGGCCACGTCGGGACCCAGCTCGGGCGCGTCATGGAGCGGAAGCGGGCGGAAGACGCCATCCTGGCCAAACAGAGGCTCCTCGAAATTGCCAGCAAACATAAATCGCAGTTCTTGGCCAACATGAGCCACGAACTTCGCACGCCGCTGAACGCCATTCTCGGCTACACGCAGCTCATCGTGAACCGCATCTATGGCGACGTGCCCGACAAGATTGCCGATGCGCTGTCCCGCATCGACGCGAGCGGCCGCCACCTGCTGGCGCTGATCAATGATGTGCTGGACCTGTCAAAAATTGAGGCCGGACAATTGAAGCTGTCGGTGAAACCGTTCGGGATCAGAGAACTGGTGCGCGAGGTGGTGGCCGCCATGCTGCCGCTGGCGGAGGCGAAAGGTCTCCGTTTGACCGCCTCGGTCCCCGGCGATCTCCCCACCGCAACGGGCGATGAGCGCCGGATGAAACAAGTCTTCATCAACCTGATCGGCAATGCCATCAAGTTTACAGAGCGGGGGAACGTGGCGATCGACGTGGTGCATAAGGACGACCGTGTGACGGTCAGGGTCGCCGATACCGGTCCCGGCATTGCCCCCGCTGACCAAGCCCGGATCTTCGAAGAATTTCAACAGGCCGACAGCTCCATCACACGCGAAAAAGGGGGCACAGGCCTGGGTCTGGCCATTGTGAAACGCATCGTCGGTCTCCACGGAGGCACGGTCGGCCTGGAATCCGTGCTGGGACAGGGATCGTCTTTCTGGCTCACGATTCCTCTCGTGGCCCAGCGACAGGAAGAGCAGCCATGACGAAGCGTATCCTCTCCATCGAGGATCAGGCCGACAATCGGCGGATCATCCGCGACCTCCTCATGAGTGCGGGCTATGAGGTCATCGAAGCGGTCAAGGGCGATGAAGGCGTCTCGATGGCGGAGCGGCAGAAGCCGGACCTCATTCTCATGGACATCCAACTTCCGGGCATCGATGGGTATGAAGCGACCCGGCGCATCAAAGCCCACCCTGCCCTGGCGCAGATCCCGATCATCGTGGTGACGTCCTATGCGCTGAGCGGCGATGAAGACAAGGCGCGGTCCGCAGGGTGTGACGCGTACATCGCCAAGCCCTTCGACGCGATGGAATTGCTATCCATGGTCCGCCGCTATACCGCCTGATTGGCAACACGACACTATGCGAACCGTGCCGCTCATCCTCATCGTCGACGACCATCCGCTGAACGTCGATATCCTTCAGATGTGTTTGGCGGCGGAAGGCTATGACACCCTCACGGCGAACGATGGAGACGCCGCCTTGTCGACGGCCACCCAGCACCTGCCCGACCTCATCCTGCTGGACGTCATGATGCCCAAACGGGACGGCATCGACGTGTGCCGTACGCTGAAGGGCGATGCCGGCCTCCCCTTCATGCCCATCATTCTCGTGACGGCGCGCACCGACGCGCAGGACATCGTCGCCGGGCTCGAGGCCGGGGCAGACGAGTACCTCACGAAGCCGGTGGATCAGGCGGCCCTCGTGGCACGGGTCCGGTCGATGCTGCGCATCAAAGCGCTCCAAGACCAGACGCGAGAACAAGCCGCCCGGCTGGAAGTCCAGGCTGCGCAACTGGCCCTCCGTAACGATGAGCTGACGGCGCAAGTGATCGAGGAAGCCAAATTGGCGGAGATCGCGAGGCTGCTCGGTGATATCGGGCATGACGTGAAGAATATGATGATGCCGATTCTCATGGGCGTGGATCTCTTGGACGGCGACCTCAAAGAGGTGCTCAATGGCACGGCACTTGATGGAGCCACGCGGGACGCGACTCGGGAACTCAGCAAAGAAGTCTGTGAAATGGTTCGCGCCAACAGCAAACGTGTGCAGGATCGCGTCAAAGAACTCGCCGATGCGGTCAAGGGCCGAAGCGGCCCTCCGCACTTTGCCGCCTGCGACCTCTCGAAGGTGGTCGACGCCGTCCTCGACACGCTTCGCTTCTACGCCGAGCAGAACCGCGTCCGGCTGTGCGCTCACCATCTAGAGCTGTTGCCCTCGATCTACGCAGACGAAGGCCGCTTGTTCAATGCCTTCTACAACCTGGTCAACAATGCCATTCCGGAAACGCCAGCCGGCGGCTCCGTGACGGTGAGCGGCCGCTTTGACCGCGAGTCCGAACAGGTGATGCTGGCGGTACAAGATACCGGGAGAGGGATGCCGAGGGAAGTTCGAGACAGCCTCTTTTCGAACCGCGTCATCAGCCGGAAAGCCGGCGGAACGGGCCTGGGCACCAAGATTGTGGGCGACGCGATTCACTCGCACACGGGTTCGATCACGGTGGACACCGAAGAAGGCAAGGGCACGACATTCTTCATCACACTGCCGCTCAATCCGAACAAGCTCAGGTCGCCGAG
>CBDIWQ010000026.1:0-47108 GCA_965285965.1 uncultured bacterium
CTCAAGGAGACTCTCTTTACCCGGTTGCCGCCGCTCGTACAGGAACTGGCTGAGGCGTTGCGTCCGTCATTGGACCGGCCGTTTGCCCTCTTCGGACACAGCGTCGGCGCGCTGATCGCGTTCGAAGTGGCCCGGCGCCTTCGCCGGCAGTACGGCCTGCATCCCGTTCATCTGTGGGTGGCCGCCTGTCCCGCGCCGCAGACGCCGGATGCCGATGCCCCCATCCATGCCCTTCCTGAACCCGACTTCCGGGAGCGGGTGCGTCGTTTCAACGGCACGCCGGCGGCGGTCCTGGAGCATCAGGAGTTGATGGCGATCATGAGCCCAGTCCTCCGAGCCGACTTTGCGTTGCGGGAAACCTACCGGTACGTAGCCGACCGGCCGCTTGAGTGTCCGCTCACGGCCCTCGGAGGTGCCCAGGACCGCGAGGTGCCGGAGGCGGCCCTGTCGGCATGGCAGGAGCAGACCAGCCGGGGATTCCGGCTCCGCATGTTGCCCGGAAACCATTTCTTCCTTCAGTCGGCGCGCCACGAACTCCTCGAGCACCTACACGCCGATCTGAGTCTCTCTGCCGGGGAGCCACAGTGACGACGAGGCGAGAGGATGCCGTACACCTCGGGTGGAGCCGCCCGGACGGGTTCCCGGCTCTGGCGGCGAAGGACGTGCATGTCTGGTCCGCGGATTTGGATGAGGCGACATCGGCGTCGCAACGGTTGGAGCGGCTGTTAACCGAGGATGAGCGCCGTCGCGCCGCGACATTGTATTTTGAGAAGCATCGCCGCCGGTTCATCGCGGCCCGTGCGGTGCTGCGTGAATTACTCGGGCGCTATCTGCAGGTGGACCCTTCGGAGCTGCGGTTCGTCCTGGACGCGTACGGGAAGCCGCGGCTGGCGTATCCGACGGGTCTCGGTGCGGTGCACTTCAATGTGGCGCATTCAGACGGCCTCGCGCTCTACGCCATGGCCTGCGATCGCGCCGTCGGAGTGGATGTGGAGCGCGTCCGTGCAGACTTTTCCTTTGACGACATTGCCGCGCAATTCTTCTCGCCTGATGAGAATGCGGTGCTCCGTGCTATGGCGCCCCGCTGGAAGTCCGAACGGTTTTATGCCTACTGGACGTGCAAGGAGGCGTATCTCAAGGCGATTGGGACGGGGCTGAGCCTCCCGCTGGAATCCGTTCATGTGGAGATGGGACCGGAGGGCGGTCCGGCCGGATTGCGGATCGAAGGCCAGCCGGCAGAGGGCTCACAGTGGTCCATCGTACAACTGACGCCGAGTCATGGGTATACCGGGGCGCTCGCCGTGCGAGGGGAAGGCATGCGCCTGGCGTGCTGGCGATGGTGCTCCTCAGGCCATGGTGCCGAACCTCGGATACCACGTGGCGCCGTGCATCGTGCGCTGTCAATCGAAGAGGATCCGACAGCAGCGAGGACATCATGCCGGACTTGATGCGTGTGCAGACAGAACTGCTGTGCTCGGGATCGCGACTTCCGCTCGTCGTCCGGCCGCTCGAGGCCGGACAGTTGCCAGACGGGGCGGCGCTCAAGGCGTTCGTGGCGGCCCATTTGCCGATTCATGGCGGGCTCCTGTTCCGGCAGTTCGCCATCCGTTCCGCGTCGGACTTCGGGGATTTCGTGAAGCGCGTGGCGCCGGACCTGTTGGCGTATGAGTTCGGGTCGACGCCGCGGTCGCATGTGGACAACAGGATTTATACCTCGACGGAGTACCCCGCCCATCAGTCCATCCCGCTTCACAACGAACAGGCCTATACCGCCGAATGGCCCATGAAAATTTGGTTTTATTGCGCCACAGCCGCGCCGGAAGGCGGTGAGACGCCGATTGCCGACAGTCGGGAAGTGTTTAATCTCGTTCCCCGGCCGATTAAGGAGCGGTTCATCGACAAACAGCTCATGTACGTGCGGAATTATGGCAATGGGCTGGATGTGCCGTGGCAAAAGGTGTTCAACACAACCGATCGCTCCAGCGTAGAGGCCTACTGCAGAAAAGCCGGCATCGCCTTTGAGTGGAAACCGGACGGAGAGTTGCGTACGCGCCAAATCTGCCAGGCGGCGGCCGTTCATCCGCATACCGACGAGATGGTCTGGTTCAACCAAGCCCATCTTTTTCATGTCTCCAATTTGGAACCGCGCGTCCGCGAGGCGCTCTTATCGGTGGTGACGGAAGACCATCTTCCCCGCAATGTCTATTACGGTGACGGCACATCGATTGAAACATCCGTGCTCGACGAGATCCGCGAGGTCTATCGACGTGTCGAAGTGCGGTTTCCCTGGCAGGAAGGAGACGTGCTCATGCTCGACAACATGCTGGCGGCCCACGGGCGAACACCCTACAAAGGCCCGCGAACAGTTCTCGTTGCGATGGCCGAGCCGTTCGGGGCGATCCATGCGGCGAACGCCGCGGGAGCCGACAACGATGAATGACCCGCACAGCAGGCCGGCCCTCGACGGCGGCGAATACCTGTTCCCGATGAGTTTTGCTCAGCAGAGGCTGTGGTTTCTCGCCCAGCTGGAACCCGACAGCCCCTTTTACAACATGCCGCTGGCCGTGCGGTTGACCGGCATGCTGGATGTGCAGGCCGTCCGTCTCACGTTCGAAGAAATTGTGCGCCGCCATGAAGTCCTGCGGACGACGTTCACCATGATCGATGGACAACCGGTCCAGGTCATCAGACCCGGTCAGCCTGTGACGTGTACGGTGCGGGAATGCGGCGACTGTGCTGAAGAAGAGCAGACCGCCATCCTCCGCCGCCTTGCGGGGGAAGAGGCGCGGGTCTGTTTCGATTTGACGAAGGGCCCGCTGTTGCGCGTCACGCTCCTTCGGATGAACGAGCGGCATCATGTCCTGCTCGTGATCATTCACCACATCATCTTCGATCGCTGGTCGGCCGATATCCTGATTCGGGACTTTGCGCAGGGCTATGCCGCCTTGTCGGGCAAGTCACCAGGCTCGGGCATGCGCCCGGTTTCTCTGCCGCCGCTTCCGATCCAGTATGCGGATTTCACACAGTGGCAGCGGGACCGGCTGCAAGGCGAGCGGCTCGACAAGGCGCTCACCTACTGGACGCAGCAATTGGCCCGCACGCCGTCGCTCCTCGAGCTTCCGACCGACCGTCCTCGTCCGGCCGTGCAGAGCTACTGCGGCGCCCGGTACGCCTTTGCGCTGTCGGCCGACCTGACCGGCCGGCTCACCGAACTCGGCCGCCGGCACGGGGCGACGCTGTTCATGACGCTGCTTGCCGCCTTTCAGATTCTGCTCTTCCGCTATACGCGGGAAGCGGATTTCTGCATTGGAACGCCGGTGGCGAATCGAAGCCGGCTGGAGCTCGAGGGATTGATCGGATTCTTCGTCAACACCCTCGTGCTCCGGGCGGATCTCTCGCATGACCTGGATTTCCTCGCCCTGCTGGCGCGGGTGCGCCACACCGTGCTCGGCGCACAGGCACATCAGGACCTGCCGTTTGAACATGTCGTGGAAGTGCTTCAGCCGGAGCGCCACCTCAGTTACGCGCCGCTGTTCCAGGTCATGTTCACCTTGCAGACGCCATCCCCGACCCTGCCGTCACTTCCGGGACTAACGCTTGAGCCGCTGGATCTGGACCATGGCATCGCCCAGTTCGACCTTTCACTCGAAATGAGCGTTGAGCCATCGGGCCTTGGCGGGATCTTCGAATATGGCACCGACCTGTTCGACGAGCGCACCATCGCAAGGATGGCGGCGCACTTCCAGACTCTGCTCGAAGGCATTGTGGCGCAGCCTGAAACCCCGATGGCCGATCTCCCCCTGTTGCCGGCCAACGAACGGCAACAGCTTCTCGTCGAATGGAATCATCCGGCCGCCACAGGGCTCACCACGCGACAGTCTGGGATCACCGCCATCCGCCCGCAGCGATGCCTGCATGAATTGTTTGAAGATCAGGCGAAGCGCACGCCCGACGCCATCGCCATCCTCGCGGACGGCCGCCCGGTCACGTACGCCACCCTGAACAGGCAGGCCGACCAACTTGCCCATGCCTTGCGTCGCCGCGGCGTCGGTCCGGAAGAGCGGGTGGGACTGTGCGTCGAACGGTCGCCGGACATGCTCGTCGGCCTGCTCGGAATTCTCAAGGCCGGCGGCGCCTACGTGCCGCTCGATCCTGCTTATCCCCGTGAGCGGCTTGCGCATATTCTTGACGATGCCCAGGTTCGTCTCGTCGTGACGCAGCATCGTCTGGTGGCGGATCTTCCCGTCGCGCCCGGCCAGACTCTGTGTCTGGATCGTGCTTGGCCGTTGATTGCGCGGGAAGAGGCGATCCCTCCTCCCGGCAGGGTCGGGCCCGCCCACGCGGCCTATCTGATCTATACGTCCGGGTCCACCGGTCGACCCAAGGGCGTGGTGATCCCACACGGAGCGGCCGTCAACTACGTCATGCATGCCGCCGGCGCCTTTCGGCTGAGCCCGAGTGACCGGGTGCTTCAGTTCGCGTCGATCAGTTTCGATGCGAGCGCCGAAGAGATCTATCCCACGCTGGCCTGCGGAGCGACGCTGGTGCTCCGGACCGATCAGATGATCGAATCGGTCTCGACCTTCATGCAGACCTGTCAGGACTGGGGCGTTACCGTGCTCGACCTCCCGACCATGTATTGGCATGAGATCACGGCGCGGCTCGGTACGGAGCTTCGCGCGATCCCGCCGTCCGTACGGTTGGTAATCATCGGAGGCGAGGAAGCCTTATCGGAACGTGTCCTGATTTGGAACAAGTATGCGGGTCAAACCACGTTGCTCAATACGTACGGGCCGACGGAAACGACGATCGTGGCCACTCTCTGCGAGCTGTCGCAGGGGCATGCCGATCCGTTGCGTCAGGTGTCGATCGGCCGCCCCATTTCGAATGCGCAGGCGTATGTGTTGGATGAATCCGGCCAGCCTCTGCCCATTGGGATTCCCGGCGAACTGTATATCGGAGGGGCCGGAGTAGCACGCGGCTATTGGCGGCGTCCGGAGTTAACGGCGGAGCGCTTCGTTCCGAATCCGTTCAGCCGGGAGCCGGGGGCGCGGTTGTATCGGACCGGCGACCGGGTCCGCTATCGGGCCGACGGGAACATTGAATATCTGGGCCGGTTGGATCACCAGGTCAAATTGCGGGGATTTCGGATCGAGCTGGGCGAGATTGAAGCGCAGCTGCGGGAGCACCCCGGCGTGCGGGAGGCGGTGGCGCAGGTGCGGGAGGACCGGCCCGGACAGAAGCGGCTGGTGGCGTATGCGGTGGCCGCGGAGGGCGAGGCACCGGAGACCGCCGAGGTGCGGCGGCACCTGCAAGCGCGGCTGCCGGACTATATGGTGCCGTCGATCATCGTGTGGCTGCCCCTGCTGCCTGTGACGCCGAACGGTAAAGTGGATCGCCGGGCCTTACCGGTGCCCGAGGCGCTAGAGTCAGCCGTGCGGCCGCGGATGGCGCCCCGGACGCCGACCGAACAGCGCCTCGCCGAAATCTGGGCGCAGGTGGTGGGAAGCCCCGAGGTCGGCATCCACGACAACTTTTTTGAGCTCGGCGGCGATTCGATTCTGAGTTTACAGGTGATCGCGCGGGCGCGGGAGGCGGGCCTCGTCCTGACGCCGCGCCAACTCTTTCAGCACCAGACTGTCGCCGAGCTGGCGGCCGTTGCGGACTGCTCGCCGGTGAGCGGTGCGCCACCGCCGGCCACGCAAGGCCTCGTGACGGGTCCGGTGTCGATGACGCCGATTCAACAGTGGTTCTTTGACCAGTCCTTTCCGAACCCGCATCACTGGAATCAGGCCGTGCTCCTCGAAGTGCGGCGACCGCTGGCCTTCCCCGCGCTCGAAGCGGCCACGGCGGCGGTTCTGCAGCAGCACGACGCCTTGCGGCTGCGGTTCACCGCAGAGGATGGCGTCTGGCGCCAGGAGCACGCCGTCGTATCCGATGAGCCCCTCGTGCACCGAGAGGATCTGAGCACCGTGCCGGACGACGAGCGCCCGGCCGCCATGGAGCGCGCGGCGAACCGGTGGCAGGCCAGCTTGCACCTCGGCAGGGGCCCCTTGATGCGGGTCGTCTGGTTCGATTCCGGCACGGCCGAGAGCCGGCTGTTACTGATCGTCCATCATCTCGTGATCGACGGGGTCTCGTGGCGCATTGTGCTCGCGGATCTGCAGAATGCGTATCAACAAGCGGTTGCAGGGCAGCCGATCCGGTTGCCGGCCAAGACAACGTCGTTTCAACAGTGGGCGGCGGGACTGCAGGCGGCCGCGTCGTCGTCGGCGGTGCAGCAGGAGGCCGGCTATTGGCGGGCGATGGAGGAAGCCGTGACGCCGGGGCTGCCGGTCGAGGAGCCGAGCGGACCGCGAACAAAGGCCGCCGCCAAGACCGTGACGGGCGTGTTAAGCGAGGCCGACACGCAGGCCTTGCTGCAGAGGGCGCCGGCGGCCTACCGGACGCAGATCCTCGAAGTACTGTTGACCGCGTTGGCTCAGACCTTGGGTGCCTGGCTCGATCGCGACGCGCTCCCGGTGGCGTTGGAAGGCCACGGCCGTGAGACACTGTCGGCTGAACTGGATGTGTCGCGGACGATCGGCTGGTTCACCAGCCTGTATCCCGTCGTGCTGACGTTGACGCGAGGGGCGGGAGCCCGCGAGGCGATACAGACGATCAAGGAACAGGTGCGGCGCATTCCACACCACGGGATCGGCTACGGGCTCTTGCGCTACGGGGGCGGCACACCGGGCGTTGCGCGGCCGCTGCGGGAATATCCCATGCCGCCGGTCTGTTTCAATTATCTGGGGCAGTTCGACCAGACGTTTGCCGAAGGGGCGGCCTGGGCCTTTGCCCGCGAATCCGTCGGGCGGGAGCATGACCCGCAGGGAACGTTGCCCTATGAGCTGGAGGTCAATGCGGCGGTGGTGGGCGGGCGGCTGGAGGTGAGCTGGACCTACAGCGGCGCGCGCTACCGGCGGGAGACGATCGAGGGAATCAGTGGGCGCTATATGGCCGCCCTCGAGCACCTCATCGTCCATTGCCTGGCTCCCGACGCCGGCGGGTATACACCCTCCGATTTTCCCCTTGCGACGCTCGATCAGGCGACGTTGGACAGGCTGATACACCATCACTTTGCGGGTCGGCAGCGGGGACTCGAGGACCTCTATCCACTCACGCCGCTCCAACAGGGACTCCTCTTTCACACGCTCTACACCCCGCAATCCGGCGCCTATCTGGAACAGGTCAGCTGTACCTTAGAGGGGTCGCTTGACGTCCAGGTTTTCGTGGAAGCCTGGCGCCGGGTCATCGAAACACACCCCGTCTTACGCACCAGTTTTGTGTATGAGGACTTGGACGAACCCTTGCAAGCCGTTTGCCGGCAGGTGAACCTGCCCGTGCTGCAACTCGATTGGCGAGACCTTGCCGCCGATGAGCGGCGCTCGCGTTTCGACGCGCTGCTGGCCACGGACCGCCGGACCGATTTCGTCTTGTCCAAGGCGCCGCTCATGCGGTTGACGCTCATCCGAACGGATGAACGCTGCTGGCAATTTCTCTGGAGCCACCACCATATTTTGCTGGACGGGTGGTGCGTGCCGTTGATCCTCAAAGATGTGTTCGCCTCCTATGCCGCCGGCGCCGGCCGGGACACGATCCGGTTGTCCCAGCCGCGTCCCTATCGGAACTATGTCGCCTGGCTAAGGGCACAGGACCTCGTCGCGGCGGAGCGGTACTGGCGAACCGCGCTTGCCGGCGTTACCGCGCCGACCCCGCTCATCGTCGATCAGTCCGCCGAGCCGATACCAGCCGACGAGCCCGGCTACGGCGCGTTCATGGTGAGGCTCTCTCCCACGAGCACCGCCCATTTGCAGGCGTTTGCGCAGCGCTATCAACTCACCGTTAATACGGTGGTCCAAGGGGCCTGGGCCTTGCTGTTGAATCGCTATAGCGGCGAGGACGATGTCTTGTTCGGCGTCACGGTTTCCGGCCGGTCGGCGACCCTGGACGGAATCGAAACCATGGTCGGGCTGTTGATCAATACCGTGCCCGTGCGTGTGACAGTGCCTTCCGACAGGACCGTGCTGCAGTGGCTCAAGGAGCTGTTCGCCCAGAACGTCGCACTACGCCAGCATGAGCATACCCCCTTGATCCAGATTCAGAAGTGGAGCGACATCGCCCGGGGTCAACCGTTGTTCGAGAGCGTGGTGGTGTTTGAGAACTATCCGTTGGACCGTGCCCTCGAGGAGCCGCATTCGGGTGTGACGGTTCGGGATGTCCGTTGCGACGATCAGACGAACTATCCGTTGACGGTGAACGTGCACCCAGGACCGGAACTCATCGTCAGGTTGTCCTATGACCGGCGACGGTTCGAGGCTGTCACGATCGAACGGTTGGCGGGACATGTGGAGCGGTTGCTCCATGCGCTGTGCACCCAACCCCAAGCCCGTCTGTCGGAACTGTCAGTGACGACTGCGCAGGAGCGGCGGGAGCTTGTCACTGAATGGAATGCCACGTCCAGGATGTACCCGCAGGAACGGTGCGTCCATGAAGCCATCGAAGCGCAGGTAGAGCGGACACCGGAGGCCCTTGCGGTGGTGTTCGGGGAAGAACGCCTGACTTACCGGGAACTCAATGGCCGGGCGAATCAGCTGGCGTGGTACTTACGCCAGCATGGGATCCGCCCCGATATGCTGGTCGGGGTCTGTCTGGAGCGATCGGTGGAGATGGTCGTGGCGCTGCTGGGTATCCTCAAGGCGGGCGCCGCCTACGTGCCGATCGACCCGGATTATCCGTCCGAGCGGATCGCGTTCATGCTCCAGGATGCCGATACATCGATCCTGTTGACCCAGGCGGCTGTGGCTGAGCGGCTTCCCGCACAGACATCCAGAGTCCTGTGCCTGGACCGCGACTGGTCCGAGATTGCGCAAGAGTCTCGTCGAAACCTTTGTCTCCCGCTCTCGCTCCAACATCTCGCGTACACGATCTACACGTCTGGTTCGACGGGTCGGCCGAAGGGAGCGGGGGTGCCTCATGCCGGCCTGCTCAATCGCTTGCTTTGGATGCAAGAGCAGTACGAATTGTCCGCCGACGATCGGGTGCTCCAGAAGACGCCGTTCAGTTTTGACGTGTCGGTGTGGGAATTTTTCTGGCCCTTGCTGGCGGGCGCCTGTCTGGTCGTGGCTGCGCCGGGCGAGCACAAAAATGCTCAGCGCCTGATCGAGCTCATCGTGGAACAACAGGTCACGACGCTGCATTTCGTCCCACCCATGCTGCAGGCGTTTCTCGAAACACCGGACGTCGCCCGCTGCCAGTCTCTGCGTCGCGTGATCTGCAGCGGAGAGGCGCTGCCGCTCACATTGCAGCGGCGGTTCTTTGAACGGTTGCGCGCCGGCCTCCACAACCTCTACGGACCGACGGAGGCGTCGATCGATGTGACCGCTTGGGCGTGTCGGTCCGATGAGACGGCGTCCTCCGTCCCCATCGGCCGCCCGATCGCCAACACGGAAATTTATCTCTTGGATTGGCAGGGACATCCCGCTCCGATCGGCGTGCCGGGCGAGCTGTACATCGGCGGCGTCGGGCTGGCCCGGGGCTACCATCGCCGTCCGGACTTAACCGCGGAGAAGTTCGTTCCCGATCCCTTCAGCCCGGTCCCGGGGCGCCGACTCTACCGGACCGGCGATCTTGCCCGCTATCGTCCTGACGGGGCCATTGAGTTTCTCGGGCGCCTGGACCATCAGGTGAAGATCCGCGGGTTCCGTATCGAGCTCGGCGAGATCGAGGCATGGTTGAACCGGCATCCGTCGGTGCGGGAGTCGGTCGTGCTCGCACGCGAGGACCATCCGGGCGTGAAACGCCTCGTGGCGTATGTCGTCCGGCTGGACGGGGCCGCGCCGGATGGGCAGGAACTGCGCGAATGGTCGGCCGGGCAACTGCCCGACTACATGGTGCCGTCCATGATCGTAGTCCTGGACGCCTTGCCGGTGACGCCCAACGGCAAAGTCGATCGCCGGGCGTTACCGGCTCCTGATGCCGCGGCGCAACTCACGGCGCCCTATGTCGCCCCGCGCACGGCGGCCGAACAGGTGCTTGCCGATATCTGGGCGGACGTGCTGCATGTGGAGCGTGTCGGCGTCAACGACGACTTCTTCGAGTTGGGGGGAGATTCCATCGTCAGCCTTCAGATCATTGCCCGCGCACACCAAAGCGGTCTGAAACTGACACCCAAGCAGCTCTTCGAGCATCCGACAGTCGGGCGCGCCGCCGCCGTCGCGACGCTGGAAGCGGCGGCGGTCTCCGAGCCGGCTGCAGATCCCGCCATTGAGTTTCCTGAAGCCCGGCTCACCGACGAGGAACTCAACAACCTCCTCGAAGAAATGAAATAGCCACACCGCAACATCAAGAGGTGACTGAGGTGCAGACGTCCAAGGTGGCGGAATCGACCGCAAACATCGAATCTATTTATCCGCTCTCGCCCATGCAAGAGGGCATGTTGTTCCACACGCTCCTCAAGCCGGCGTCCGGCATCTATCTGATGCAGAATCGGTACCTGCTGCAAGGTGACCTCGATAGCGGCGCCTTTGTGCGCGCGTGGCAACGGGTGATGGAACGGCATTCTATCCTGCGCACTTCCTTCGTCTGGAAAACGCAAAAACAACCGCTTCAGGTCGTGCACAAGCACATTGACCTGCCGATGGAAGTGCTGGACTGGAGAACCGTGCCGGCGCACGAGCAGGCCGACCGGTTGAACGGAATCTTGCAAGCCGAACTGCAAGCCGGATTCGACTTCGGCAAAGCTCCGCTGATGCGGTTTCGGCTGATTCGGCTCACCGAGGATACGTATGAGTTCGTCCACAGCTTTCATCACATTCTGCTCGACGAGTGGTGCACGTCGTTGCTGATGATGGATTTCCTCGCGCATTACGAAGCGTTCGCCCAGGGCAAGGCCTTGCATCGGGATGCGCCGCGGCCCTACCGGGATTACATCGGCTGGCTGCAAAAGCAGGATCTGCCTTCGACGGAAAGTTTTTGGCGACAGTACCTGAAAGGGTTTCCGAGCCCCACGCCGGTGGCGTTCGATCAATTGCCGGAAGGCCTCACGGATCAGAATGCCGATGCAGGGGGCGACACGACGTTCGTCTCCGCCGACACGACGCGCCGGCTCGTCGCGCTCGCCCGGCAGCACCACCTGACGCTGAACACCGTGGTGCAGGCGGCCTGGGCGCTGCTCCTCAGCCACTACAGCGGCGAGCGCGATGTCCTGTTCGGCGTCACGGTGGCCGGTCGTCCGCCCGAGCTGCCGGGCGTGGAATCGACCGTTGGATTGTTCATCAATACGTTACCGCTGCGTGTGCCGGTGGAACCCGAGCGGCCTCTCGTGCCGTGGCTCATCGATCTTCTGAGCGAGAATATGCGCCTGCGGCAGTATGAATATGCGCCCCTCGTGCAGGTCCAAGGATGGAGTGAGGTGCCGCGCGGTCAGACCCTCTTTCACAGCCTGCTGGTCTTCGAGAACGCCCCGATTGATCCGGCTCTGCGTGAAGGCAGAATCGTGTTCAAGGTCCGGGACGTGCAGTACCGGGTCCACACCAACTATCCGCTCACCGTCGTGGCCTGGCAGGGGACCGAACTAGGGCTCAAGTTGTCGTATGACCGGCGGCTGTTCCACGCGGAGACCATCGCACGCATGCTGGGGCATCTCAAGCGGGTGTTGAGCGCCATGGCTGACCGGCCCGAGGCGCGTCTCGGCGAACTGCCGTTATTGAGTGATGAAGAACGCAACCAACTTGTGGTCCTTTGGAACGAGACCGAAAGCGGGCCTGCCGAGCAACAAGGCTTCGCTCAATTGTTCGAGGCGCAAGTCCGTCGAACACCCGATGCGCCGGCCGTCGTTTGCCATCATCGACTATTGAGCTATGCGAACCTGAATGAGCGGGCCAACCGGGTGGCGCGGGCCTTGATAGCCGAAGGCGTGGCGGCAGATACCGTGGTCGCCCTGCTCGATGAGCGGGGCATCGATCTGCTCACCATGATGCTCGGCGTGTTCAAGGCCGGGGGCGCCTATCTTCCCCTCGATCCGCATCACCCGATGCAGCGCCTGGCACAGGTGGTGGAACTCAGCCGGAGCCCGGTCATTCTGACCGCGGAAGAACGGGCGTCCGATCTCATGCAGGCGGTTGAGCTGATCGTGCCCGAACGGCGGCCTCGAATACTCGTCATCGAACAGGTCTTGGCACAGCCCTGGCCGGCCGGTAATCCGGAGGCGCGCTGCACGCTCGACCATCTCGCCTACGTCATCTACACCTCAGGGTCCACCGGCGTGCCCAAGGGCGCCATGGTCGAACACAAGGGCATGCTCAATAACATCATGAGCAAGATTTCAAGCTTGGGGCTCACCGGCGCCGATGTCATTGCACAGACGGCGTCCCAATGTTTCGACATCTCGGTGTGGCAGTTCATGACCGCGCTGCTCTGCGGCGGCCGCGTCCATATCGTTGCCGACCAAGTGGCCCAGGATCCGCAACGGCTGCTGCTCTATATCGAGGAACAGGCCGTGACCATCGTGGAAACCGTTCCCGCCTTGTTGCAAGGCATGCTGGACGCCGAAGCGGCGCTGGGCGTCTTGCCAGCCCTGTCCCGGCTTCGATGGCTGCTCCCGACCGGTGAAGCCCTGCCCGCGGCGTTGTGCCGCCGATGGCTGCAACAGTACCCTGCTGTCCCGCTCCTCAACGCCTACGGACCCGCGGAATGCTCGGATGATGTCGCCGTGCACGCGATCCGTTTCCCCCTTCCCGACGACCTCGTGCACGTGCCGATCGGGCGGCCGATCGATAACATCCGGCTGTACATTGTGAACACCTTCATGGCGCCGGTGCCGGTCGGCGTGCCGGGCGAGCTCTGCGTAGGGGGGGTCGGGGTCGGCCGCGGATACGTCAACGATCCCGAACGGACGGCGGCCGTCTTTATTCCTGATCCGTTCAGTTCCGAGGCGGGGAGACGCCTGTACAAGACGGGGGATCTCGCGCGCTATCGGCCGGACGGCACCATCGAGTTCCTCGGGCGCCGCGACCATCAGGTCAAAGTGCGCGGCTACCGCATCGAGCTGGGCGAGATCGAGGCCCAGCTGGGGTATCACCCTGACGTGCACGACGCCGTGGTCCTCGCCAGGGAAGACCGACCGGGCGACAAGCGTTTAGTGGCCTATGTTGTCGGTCATAGGGGCCGGGTGCCGGACACCGGTGCCCTGCGTGGCTTTCTGCGCGAAAAGCTGCCCGAGTACATGGTCCCGGCCACTTTTCTGATTCTCGAGATGCTGCCGCGGACGCCGAACGGCAAAATCGATCGCCGCGCATTGCCGGCGCCGGATGCGAGCGGCCTGGCGGGCCATCGATATGTGGGGCCGCGGACGGCTACCGAAGACATCATCACGGGGATTTGGGCTGAAGTGCTCGGTCTCGAACGGATCGGCGTGCACGATCATTTCTTTGACTTGGGCGGGCATTCCCTTCTGGCCACGCAGGTCGTCTCCCGGCTGCGCGGCGCGTTTCAGGTGGACATGCCGCTCCGCACGCTGTTCGATGCGCCAACCATTGCCGACTTGGCCGCCGCAGTCGAGACGGCGCGGATGACCGTGGCGGAACCGGATGCGGTGCCCTTGGCGCCCGCGAATCAGGAGGGCGCCCCGCCGCTCTCATTCGCTCAGCAACGACTGTGGTTCTTGTCACAGTTAGAGCCAGGCGCCGCTTCCTACAATGTGCCTGCCGCCGTGCGACTCATCGGGCCCTTAGATCGTCAGGTTCTCGAACAGAGCTTCATGAGCGTCGTGAGCCGGCATGCGGTGTTGCGCACGACCTTCGTGGCCATCGACGGTCAGCCGGTCCAGCACATTGCGTCTGACATTGAACTGCAGATGCCGGTGGTCGATCTCGGAACGATCCCCGAGTCCGAACGACAGATGACCGTGCGGCGGCTGGCCGCGGAGGAAGCACAGCGTCCGTTCGATCTGACCCGAGGGCCATTGTTCCGTGTCCGCCTTCTCGCGGTGAGTCCGTCCGAGCATGTGCTGCTGCTCACGCTTCACCATAGCGTGTCCGACGGCTGGTCCATGAACGTGCTGATCCGGGAGATGACCGAGCTGTACGGTGCGTCCATTGCGGGACAACCCTCGCCCCTGGCTCCGCTTCCGCTGCAGTATGCGGATTATGCCATTTGGCAGCGGCGATGGTTACAGGGCGCCGTTCGGGACGGCCAGTTGGACTATTGGCTGAACGACCTGAAGGGCGCCTTGCCGGTGCTGCCCCTTCCCACGGACCGGCTTCGGCCTGCCGTGCAGAGTTACCGAGGAGCACGGTACACCTTCACCGTGCCCGCGGAGGTGTGTGCCCGACTGCTTAAGCTGAGCCGTCGGCAGGGCGTCACGCTGTTCATGACGCTGTTGGCCGGCTTCCAGGTCCTGTTATTCCGCTACACGGGCCAGACAGACCTCTGCATCGGCACGCCGATTGCCAACCGCACCCGTGTGGAACTGGAAGGCCTGATCGGCTTCTTCGTCAATACGCTGGTCCTCCGGACCGACCTGGCCGGCAATCCGCGCTTCACCGACCTGCTGGCACGAGTTCGTGAAAAGGTGTTGGCGGCGCATGGGCATCAGGATCTGCCGTTCGAGCAATTGGTCGAGGCGCTGCATCCCACCCGCGATCTCAGCCGTTCTCCTCTTTTCCAAGTGATGTTTGCGCTGCAGACGCCGTCCGCCATCACGCCCCGCGTTGAGGGCTTGCAGCTCGACGTCTTGGACGTGGATCCCGGCATCGCTCAGTTTGATCTTTCCCTGGACATGATAGTGGAGGACCAGGGATTGAGCGGCTCGTTCGAGTACAGCACGGATTTGTTCGAGGAAGCGACGATCCGGCGTATGGCCGAGCATCTCCTGGTGCTGCTGGAGGGAATGGCCGCGCATCCCGAAACACGTCTCGCAGACCTCCCGCTCCTGACCGAGCATGAGCGACAGCAGTCTGTCACGGCCTGGAATCCAGCACCGGTCGGCATGCCGGCAGAAGGCGGTATCCATGCCTTGTTTGAGGCGCAGGCCTCGCGGAACCCGGACGCGGTCGCGCTGGTGTGGGAAGACCGGTCGCTGACGTATGGTTCGTTGAATGCCCGAAGCAATCAACTCGCGCATGCGCTGCGGCGGCAAGGCGTGGGCCCTGACGTGCGGGTGGGGCTGTGCGTCGAGCGCTCGTTCGACATGATTGTCGGGCTGCTCGCCATTCTGAAGGCAGGCGGCGCCTATGTCCCGATCGATCCGGCCTATCCGCCGGACCGCATTGCGTATCTGTTGACGGATGCGCAGGCGCCGGTGCTGCTCACGCACGAACCTCTGCTTCGCGACCTGCCGGTTGGTTTCATGCAGCGGGTACTCTGTCTGGACCGCGATTGGGCGGAGGTGGCACAGGAGTCAGAGGAGCCTCCCTCGTTCGTGTCCACCCCGCTCAATCTGGCGTACCTCATCTATACCTCGGGATCGACGGGCCTGCCGAAGGGCGCCATGGTCAGCCATGGAAGTCTGATGCGCACCTATGAGGCGTGGCAGCAGGCATATCAGCTGACTGGCGAGCTCTGTCTCCTGCAAATGGCCAACATCGCGTTTGATGTCTGCACGGCAGATTGGATGCGAGCGCTCTGCTCCGGCGGCAGACTGGTTCTCTGCCCCACAGAGCTGTTGCTCGCACCGGAGCGCCTCCATGCTCTTATGCGCCGGGAACAGGTGAATGCGGCGGACTTTGCGCCCGCCGTTGTGCGGCCTCTCATGCGCTCGCTGGAGCAGACAGGGCAACGGCTGGAGGGCATGCGGCTCCTGATTGTGGGGTCGGATGTCTGGGAACGGCGAGAGTATGACGCGCTGCGGCGCCTGTGCGGCCCGGCGACGCAGATCGTGAATGCCTACGGAGTGACCGAAGCGACGATCGACAGTGCGTATTGTGATGGAACGTCGCTCGACGCGATTGCCCCGAAGCAAGCCGTGCCCATCGGCCGTCCGCTGGCTCACACGCAGTTGTACGTCTGCGACGCGGCGCTCCAGCCCGTGCCGGTCGGAGTCCCCGGCGAGCTGTATCTCGGCGGCGCCGGCATTGCGCGCGGCTACTGGCAACGGCCGGACCTGACGGCCGAGCGATTCCTTCCCGACCCCTTTAGCGCCGTTCCAGGGGCCAGGCTCTACCGGACCGGCGATCGGGCCCGGCGGCTTTCGGACGGTACGGTGGATTTCCTGGGACGCCTCGACGAGCAGGTCAAGCTGCGTGGCGTGCGGATCGAACTGGGCGAGATTGAGGCGCGTTTGGCCATGCACCCGGACGTGCGGGAAGCAGTCGTGCTCCTGCGGGAAGACCAACCGGGCGAGAAGCGACTGACCGCCTATGTGGTGCCTCAGAACGCAGTGGCCCTCTCGATCAGCGGGCTGCGCGGATGGCTCGCCGAGCGCGTCCCCGAGGTGATGGTTCCGACGGCCATCGTCCTTCTGGATGCCCTGCCGGTGACGCCGCACGGCAAAGTGGATCGGCGGGCGTTGCCGGTGCCGGAGCGCAGCCGCTCCGGGGCGCAGCAGGTCTCTCCGCGCACCGATCACGAGGCGCAACTCGCGGCGATCTGGGCCCAGGTGTTGGGGCTCGAAACGGTCGGCATCCATGACAACTTTTTTGAACTGGGCGGGGATTCGATCCTGAGCTTGCAGGTGATTGCCCGGGCGCGGGAGGCGGGCCTGGGACTGACACCGCGCCAACTCTTCCAGCATCAGACCATTGCCGCCTTAGCCGCCGACATCGAGACGGGGATCGGCGGGGCCGGGCGGCCTGATGTGCCAGCGCCCGAGCAGGGCTTGGTGACGGGCACCGTGCCCCTGACACCGATCCAACAGTGGTTTTTCGATCAAGCCTGGCCCAACGTGCACCATTGGAATCAGGCCCTGCTGCTTTCGGTGAAGCAGCCGCTGGAGATGAAGCCGTTGGAGTCGGCGGTTTCGGCACTGCAGCGGCACCATGATGCGTTGCGGTTGCGGTTCATGCCGGAAGGGGAGGGCTGGTTGCAGGTCCATGCGCCCGATGGAGAAGTGGCGCCGGTGCATCGCGTCGATCTTTCCCGGGTTCCGGAGGCAGAGCAGCAGGCGGCACTGGAGAAGGCGGCCACAGAGTGGCAGGGAACGCTGCATGTGACGCAGGGGCCGTTGCTGCGCGTCGTGTGGTTCGACTGCGGCGGGCGGCATCCAGGCCGGCTGCTGGTGGTCATTCACCACCTGGTCGTCGATGGCGTCTCGTGGCGCATCGTGCTGGAAGACTTGCAAACGGCCTATGAGCAGGCGGCGCAAGGGCTGCCGATCCGGCTCCCGGCGAAAAGCAGTGCGTTCAAGCAATGGGCTGAGCGGCTGCAGGGCTATGTGCAGGACGAGACCCTTCAATCCGAGGCCGCCTCCTGGCTGGTGATCGGGCGGGAAGAGCCGCTGCTGCCGGTCGATGATCCGGCCGGAGCACGCACCGAGGCGCAGCAGGCGACCGTGACGGCGGCGTTGAGCGAGAGCGAGACGCGGGCGTTGCTGCACACTGTCCCCGAGGCCTATGGGACGCAGATCGACGAGGTGTTGCTGGCCGCCTTGGTGCAGACACTGGCGACGTGGACCCGGTGCGAGTCCGTCCTCATCGAGCTGGAAGGGCATGGGCGCCAGGCTCTTTTCGGCGACGTGGACGTCTCGCGGACGGTGGGTTGGTTCACCAATGTGTATCCTGTGCGGTTCACGGCGTCCGGAGACCGAGCACCCGGGTCTGCGTTGAAGGCGACGAAGGAGCGGTTGCGGCGCATACCGAATCGGGGCATCGGCTACGGACTGCTGCGGTATGCAGGACCGGCTTTGGTCGCGGCCGAGTTAGCGGCGGCCCCGTCCGCGCAGATCGGATTTAACTACTTGGGGCAGTGGGACCAGGCCTTCTCGGAAGCCGGACTGTTTACGGTCGCCAAGGAATCGCCGGGTCTGGAACATGACCCGCGGAGCCCGCTTCCCTACGAGCTGGAGATCAACGCCGCTGTGTTCGGCGGCAGGCTGGAAGTCACGTGGACATACAGCCAGGCCCGGTACGGTCGCACGACGATCGAGACACTCAGCGGAGACCATCTGCAGGGCGTGCGCGATCTTATCGCGCACTGTCTCTCTCCCGAAGCCGGCGGGTATACCCCGTCGGATTTTCCTGATGTCGAGATCGAGCAGGATCTGCTCGACAACATCCTTGAACAAATGGACTGAGGGCAATGCGGAACAAAAAAGATATCGAAGCCATGTACTACCTCTCCCCCTTGCAGCATGGCCTGCTGTTTCACGCGGTGTCTGAAGCCGGAGCGGATCCGTACTTTTCGCACACCGGATTTCTATTGGAAGGGGCGCTCCGGATCGAGGCGTTCGAGCGCGCCTGGCAGACCGTGGTGGACCGGCACGCCATTTTGCGCACAGCCTTTATCTGGAAGGGGACGGAGAGACCCCTGCAGATTGTACGGCGCAGCGTCACGGCGCCCATTCACGTCCACGACTGGCGCGGGTATGGGGAGAGCCGGCGCCGTGAGGCGTTGGATGCCCTGTTGGAGGCGGATCGTGAGGCCGGATTCGATTTTAGCCGGCCGCCGATTATGCGCCTGATCCTCATCCAGTTTGCCGATGAACGATATTTCTTTATCAACAGCCATCATCACATCCTCCTGGATGGATGGAGCTTTGCTCTGGTCCTAAAAGATGCGCTGCTCTCATACCGGGCCTTGATCGTTGAGGGGGCCCCTGCGTTAGCGCCGCCGCCTCGGCCGTACCGCGAGTACATTGCCTGGCTTCAGAGGCAGGATCTGACCGCCTCCGAACAGTTCTGGCGCCGGCAATTGGCCGGTGTGACCACCCCGACGCCGTTGGTGATCGAGACGCCGCCGCTCCCGCTTCGTGACGCAACCGCGACCGATGTTCCGGAAGATCGAGGACAGCGGTATGCCGAGCAAAGCCTGCGACTGTCAAAGCCGCAAAGCGACGCGTTACGGGCGTTCGCCCAAGGCCTGCATGTGACAGTGAATACGGTCATGCAGGGAGCCTGGGCGTTGTTGTTACATCGGTACAGCGGGGAAGACGATATTGTGTTTGGAGCCACGGTGGCGGGTCGTCCGCCTGACCTGCCGGGGTCGGAGTCCATGGTCGGTCTGTTCATCAATACCCTGCCCGTTCGCGTCCGGATGTCGGACGATGTGTCACTCGCCGCCTGGCTGCAACGCCTGCAGGAACAGAATAGCGACTTGCGGCAGTACGGATTCGCGCCGCTGAACGCGATCCAGCGCTGGAGCGAGTCGCCGGGCGGGCGGTCCCTGTTCGACAGCCTGGTCGTGTTCGATAACTATCCGGAGGACGATATGCTCGGCTCGCAGCCGGGCGAACTCAAGATCACTCCGTTGGAGGGCGCACATTCGCAGGCCTCGTCGCGCACCGCGGGTCGCAACAATTATCCCCTCTCCGTGATCGTCGAGCCCAATGCCGAGATTCGGGCCATCCTGTGCTATGAGCATCGCCGGTTTCAGCACCACGTGATGACGCGAATGCTGCGGCATTACACCACGTTGCTTCAAGCGATGACCAACCGTGCGGATGCCCGGGTGTCGGAATTGTCGTTGCTGGATCGTGATGAACGGCGGCAGCTGGTGGTTGAATGGAGCGGCATCGAGGCCGAGCAGACACCGGAGGTCTGTGTCCATGAGTTGTTTGAATCTCAGGCCAGGAGAAAACCCGGCGCCATCGCAGTGGTGTCGGAAGAAGGGGCGTTGCGTTACCGGGAGCTGGACGCACGGGCGAATAGAATCGCGCGGCATCTCCAGCGCCTCGGCGTCGGCCCTGAGGTCCGGGTCGGGCTCTGCGTCGACCGTTCTCTCGAAATGATTGTGGGAATCCTCGCTGTTCTGAAGGCAGGCGGCGCCTATGTCCCGCTCGATCCGAAGTTTCCACCGGCGCGTCTCGCCTCCATCCTGGCAGACAGCGGAGCCCGCGTGCTGCTGATCCAGGCGAAGTGGCGTGAGACGTTGGCGTCGATCGAGATCGACCAGGTCATGTTGGACGAGGACCATTGGTCAATGGGCGAGGTGCAGCACGAGATGCCGCTTGGCAGCCAGGCAGGACCGGCCAATCTGGCGTACCTCATCTATACCTCGGGGTCGACCGGCCGGCCGAAGGGTGTCGCCGTCGAGCATCGACAGCTGGTGAACTATGTCCAGGGCGTGCTGGATCGACTGGCGCTGGCGGACGATGCCTGCTTCGCGATGGTCTCGACCGTGGCGGCGGATCTCGGCCATACAGCGCTCTTTGGCGCCCTGTGTTCCGGCCGGACGCTTCATGTGGTGTCATCCGATCGGGTCTTTGACCCGGACGGGATGGCTGACTACATGCACCGGCACCGGGTCGAAGTATTAAAAATCGTCCCAAGCCATTTACGCGCGCTTTTGGATGCGGCACATCCGGAGCAAGTCCTGCCGGCCCGCTGTCTGATCTTGGGGGGAGAGGCGCTCAGCTGGGACGTCGTCGACCGGGTGCGCGCCCTCGCACCCGACTGTACGATCGTCAATCACTATGGCCCCACCGAGACCACGGTCGGCGTGGTGACGTACCACGTGGCGCCCGAGTCGCCCGGGGGAGACACCGTCCCGATCGGTCGTGCGCTCGCCGGCAGTCAGACCTACGTTCTCGATCGATACATGGAGCCTGTGCCGATCGGTATCCCCGGTGAACTCTACATCGGCGGGGCAGGAGTGGCTCGCGGCTATGCGGGCCAGCCCGGGCTGACGGCGGAGCGCTTTCTTCCCGACCCTTTCAGCCGGTGTGCCGGCGGCCGACTCTACCGGTCCGGAGACCGAGTGCGGTATCTGCCGAACGGCACGATCGAGTTCCTCGGCCGGGCCGACAATCAAGTGAAGCTCAGAGGGTTTCGCATCGAATTGGGCGAGATCGAAGCGCAGCTCCGGGCTCAACCGGAGGTGCGGGACGCGGTGGTGATCGTCCGTGGAGGCCAGGGAGAGACGAAGCGGCTCACCGCCTATATCGTGTGCACAAGGCTGCCGCTTGATGTGGGTGACGTCCGAGCACGGTTGGCCCAACGGTTGCCGGAGTACATGGTTCCCGGCGTGATCGTCCCATTGGAGGCGTGGCCGTTGACGGTGAACGGCAAGCTGGACCGTGGCGCCCTCCCGGATCCGGATCACTGTCCGGCGCATGAGGCTACGGCGTGGGCCGCTCCGCGCACTCGAGCCGAACAGATCCTGGCGGAGATCTGGGCCGACGTCTTGGGACGCGAACGTGTCAGCATCCACGATAACTTTTTCGACCTGGGGGGCGATTCCATCCAGAGCCTTCAAATCATTGCACGCGCGCATCGCGAGGGCTTGCAGCTGACGCCGAAACATCTTTTTGACCATCATACGATCGCCGCGATTGTCGGTGCGATTGGTACCCATGCCTCGCCCGAAGCCGGCCCTGAGGCTGTGCCGCAGGTCATGCCGCCGGAACCGTTTGCGCTGGCCGGGTTGGAACCGAAGCAGCTGGAGGCGCTGGTGACGACATGCGGGAACGATGTCGTGGATGCGTATCCGGCTTCTCCTGTCCAACACGGCATGCTGTTCCATAGTCTGCTCGAGCCGCAATCCAGCGCCTATATGAATCAATTGATCTATAAGTTTACGCGCGGGCTCGATGTCGATGCCTTCGAACGAGCCTGGCAGTCCGCGATTGACCGCCATGCGATCCTGCGCACCGGTTTTTCCTGGGAGGGAACGGGCGATCCGCTCCAAGTGGTGCACCGGTCCGTCCCCGTCCCGATCCGGCAGCTGGACTGGCGCGGTCTGTCGGAGGACGCGCGCCGTTCGGCCCTGCAGGAGTGGTTGGCAGAGGATCGTCGGCACGGATTTCAGTTCGATCGTCCGCCTCTCATGCGATTGACGCTCATGCGGCTCGATGATCTGACCTATTGGATGGTGTGGACGCTCCACCATGCCATGCTCGACGGCTGGTGCCAGGGACTCCTCGTGCGGGAAGTCCTCGCGGCCTACCAAGCGGGTAGGCCGTCCAGCGCCCCGGAGCCGGCTGTGTCATATGGCCGGTACATCGCCTGGCTGCAACAACAGGACCGTGCCGCAGCCGAACGCTTCTGGCGGCATCAGCTCCGTGGATTTCGGTCGCCCACCAAGCTGCCTCAGGGCCTGGCCGATGATCGAGCTCACGACCGGGTGGGGTACGGGGAACAGCGATTGGAGCTGTCCGAAGCTGCGACGCGTGCCCTCGAGCGGCTGGCACAGGCGGAGCGAGTCACGGTCAATACGGTGATCCAGGCGGCCTGGGCGATGCTCCTGGCGGCCCACAGCGGGGAAGAGGACGTGGTATTCGGCGCGACGGTGGCTGGACGCCCCGCCGAACTCGTGAGCACCGAGTCCATGTTGGGCGTCTTCATCAATACGCTGCCGGTGCGCGTCCGTGTCTCTTCCGGCGTCCGGCTAGCGGACTGGCTGCGGGAACTGCAGATCTCGAATGTTGAGTTGCGGCAGTACGAATACAGTCCGCTCCCACACGTGCAGGGCTGGAGCGATGTGGACCGGGGCACCTCGCTGTTCGAGAGCATTCTCGTGTTTCAGAACTATCCGATGGATGAGGCGGTCGCCGACTATGGTCGAACGATGGGCATCGAAGTTCTCGACGTCGAGGGCTGGACCAATTATCCGCTCACCATCGTGGCGACACCGGGAACGACCTTGTCGCTGATGCTCTCCTACGATCGGCAGCGCATCGATGAGTCGATGGCGCAGGCCCTGGCCGAGCACTGGATTGTCTTGCTGGAAGCCATGGCGGCGCGGCCGGATGCCCGCGTCGCCGAGCTCAACCTGCTGACTGAATCGGAGCGACGCCGCTTGCTCGTGGAGTGGAATTCCACGGAGCGGCCTTACCCGCCCGACTGTCTTCTTCGCCTTCTGGACGCGCAGGTGGAACGGACCCCGGAGGCCATCGCGGTGATGTTCGGGGATCAGTGCCTGACCTACCGGGAATTGAGCCGGCAGTCCAACCAGCTCGCACAGGCCTTGCGGAGACATGGAGTAGGTCCGGATATCCTGGTCGGACTCTGCGTCGAGCGCTCACTCGCGATGCTCGTCGGGCTGCTCGGTATTTTGAAGGCGGGCGGCGCATATCTCCCGTTGGACCCGACATATCCGAAAGATCGGGTGGCCTACATGCTTGAGGATGCCTGCGTGCCCGTGCTCCTGACTCAAGAGAACCTCCTCCGGGATCTGCCGACCGGCCAGGCGCAGGTGCTCTGCCTTGACCGTGATTGGCCGTTGATCGCCCGCGAGTCGACGGAGGCGCCCAGCGTGGCGGTGAACCCCGAGTCGCTTGCCTATGTAATCTACACGTCCGGCTCCACCGGCAAACCGAAAGGCGTGATGGTCTGCCATCGGAACGTCGTCAACTTCTTGAATGCGATGCTCGACGAGCTGGAGCCGACCGCCGACGATGTCGTCCCGGCCATCACGTCGCTCTCCTTTGATATTGCGGTTCTCGAGCTGTTCCTTCCGCTGGTGGTCGGGGCCCGGATCACTCTCGCCGACCGGGAGACCGCGGCCGATGGCGAACGCCTGGCCATCATGCTGGCAGCGTCTCAGGCTACGCTCGTGCAGGCGACGCCCGCGACCTGGAAAATGCTGCTCGCGACGGGCCGCTTCACAACGCAGGGGATGCGGGTGCTCTGTGGCGGGGAGGCGTTCCCGCCCGAGTTGGCGCACCGGTTCCTCGACGAGGGGATCCGTCCCTGGAACCTCTACGGCCCAACCGAAACGACGGTCTGGTCGGCCATCCATCGGGTGACCCCTGGCAGGGGGGCCATTCCGCTTGGCCGTCCCATCGCGAACACGCAGGTCTATCTTTTGGATCGAACATTCCGCCCCGTGCCCATCGGGACGCCCGGTGAATTGTACATCGGCGGCACCGGCGTCACGCGCGGCTATTTAAATCGCCCCGATCAAACCGCTGAGCGATTCATTCCCGATCCGTTCAGCGCCAGTCCGGGGGGCCGTCTGTACAGGACCGGCGATCTGGCCTGTTACCGCGCCGACGGAACCTTGGAGTGTCTTGGTCGGCTGGACCATCAGGTGAAGATCCGGGGTTTCCGCATCGAGCTGGGTGAAATTGAAGCGCGATTGGCGCGGCATCCGAAGGTGCGGGACATGGTCGTCGTGGCCCGGGAGGATCAGCCGGGGGACCGGCGGCTGGCTGCCTATGTCATGGGTCACGACCCGGCTCCCACGAGCACGGAGCTCAAGCAATTTTTGTTGGAAGCCTTGCCGGAGTATATGGTCCCTTCTGTGTTTGTATTCATGCCGGCGTTGCCGCTCACCCCGAACAACAAAGTCGATCGAAAAGCCCTGCCACGTCCGGATGGTAACCGTCCGGCTACATCGGCCGCCGCCCCCCCGCGGACGGCAACCGAAGAAATCATCGCGGCCATCTGGTCCGAGGTTCTCGGGCTGACGCACGTGGGCGTGCAGGACCGGTTCTTCGATCTCGGGGGGCATTCCCTGCTGGCGACGCAGGTCATGGCCAGACTCCGGTCCACGTTTCAGGTCGAGGTGCCGTTGCGAGCCTTGTTTGAAGCTCCGACCGTCGCAGCGGTGGCCAAGACGGTGGAGGCCGCGCGGCTCGAGCCAGGAACAGGGACGGCCCCTGCCTTGCGGCCGGTCCCGCGACATGCGCCTCTGCCTCTGTCTTTTTCGCAACAACGGCTTTGGTTCCTGGCGCAGTTGGAGCCGGATAGCTGGTTTTACAATCTGCCGTTTGCCTTGCGGCTGACGGGCGCGCTGAATGTGCCGGCGCTGGAGGAAAGCTTCCGTGAACTGATACGGCGGCATGAAACGTTACGGACGACGTTTGCGACGGTCGAGGGGGAGCCCGTGCAACTGATCGCTCCAGAGCCGGTATTGTCCCTGTCGATGGAGGATCTCGCGGTGCTTCCCCCGGGAGAACGCGAGACGACGGCCACGCGCTTGGCGCTGGATGAGGCGCAACGGCCCTTCGATCTCGCCAAGGATCCCCCGATTCGCGGTCGGCTCGTTCGAATAGCTGCCGAGGAGCAGCTGCTTTTGGTGACCCTGCACCACATTGCCGCGGATGCCTGGTCCTTGACCGTGCTGGTCCGCGAGCTGACCGCCCTCTATGCGGCCATCAACGAAGGGCGACCATCACCGTTGTGCCCATTGTCGATTCAATATGCTGATTTCGCGCAATGGCAGCGGCAGTGGCTGCAAGGCCCCGCTTTGGAAGCGCAGCTGGGCTACTGGCGCGGGCGGCTCGGACATCAATTGCCGGTGTTGGCGCTTCCGACTGATCATGTCCGGCCGCCGGTGCAGACGTACCGCGGCGCCCGTTGTGCGTGCGCGCTCCCGGCCGGATTGACCGAGGGGCTTCTGGCGTTGAGCCGTGCGCAGGGCGTGACCATGTTCATGTTGCTGCTGGCGGCGTTTGATGTGTTGTTATCCCGCTATACCAGGCAGACAGACATTGTCGTCGGGACGGATGTAGCCAACCGCACCCGCGAAGAGACGGAGGGACTGATCGGTTTCTTCGTCAATCTGCTCGTGCTGCGGACGGATTTGAGCGGTGATCCCACGTTTGCGGAGTTGCTGGGACGGGTGCGGGAGGTCGCCCTGGGAGCCTATGCGCATCAGGACCTGCCGTTCCACAAACTCGTCGAAGCGTTGAAGCCGCCGCGTGACCCGAGCCGGAACCCGCTGGCTCAGGTGCTGTTCGTGTTTCAAAATACACCCACAGCCTCCATCGAGTTGCCCGGTCTGCGGGTGGAGGTGCTGGACGTTGAACATGACGTGTCACGATTCGATCTGGGACTGTTCATAGAGGAAACCGACGGCGGGCTGGCCGCAGTCTGGAAATACAATGCCGACCTGTTTACGGCAGCCACGATCACCGGCATGGCCGGGCACTTCACGACCCTGCTGCACCACATTGTATCCGACCCCACGATCCGCATGAGCAAACTGGAGATGCTGACACCATCCGAAAAGGAGGGGCGCGTGATAGAGGAGAAACGGCGTGAAGAGACCAAAGCGAAGAGATTCAAGAACATCAAGCCGAAAGCCGTGACATTGTCCCAGCGCAAGCTCATCGACATGGGGTATTTGGGAGCGGGACATACCGTGCCACTGGTCATCCGGCCCGCCGTGGAAGATGTCGATCTGGCCGCATGGGCCAAGGACAGCCGGCCGGTCATCGAAACCGAGCTGCACAAGCACGGCGCGCTCTTATTCCGCGGCTTCGCAATCGGGTCGGTCGCCGAGTTCGAGCGGTTCGCGCAAGCGATGTGTCATGAATTGTATGGTGAGTACGGCGATCTGCCCAAGGAAGAAAGCGGCAGTGCAACCTATCAATCAACACCGTACCCGCCTGATCAAGCCATTCTGTTTCACAACGAAAGCTCGCATCTGCAACGCTGGCCTATGAAGCAATGGTTTTTCTGCTTGCAAGCCGCCCGCGAAGGCGGGGAAACGCCGATCGTGGATTGTCGTACGCTGTACCAGCGGCTCCGGCCGGACATTCGCGAGCGCTTCGCCAACAAGCAGTTGATGTACGTGCGCAATTTCACTCCGGGGTTTGACGTCAGCTGGCAGGACTTCTTTCAAACCGGTGACAAATGCGTCGTCGAGGAACGCTGCCGGAAGGCCGGCATCGAATTTTTCTGGATGGAGCAGGACCGGCTGCGAACACGGCAGAGATGTCCGGCCGTCGCCACACATCCGAAGACCGGCGAGCTCACCTTCTTCAATCAAATTCAGTTGCATCATGTGTCCTGTCTCGAGCCGGGCGTGCGCGAGTCCTTACTGTCGATGCTCGGGGAAGAGTGGCTGCCCCGTAATGTCTACTATGGTGATGGCTCTCCGATCGAGGATGCGATCGTCGATGAAACGCGGCAGTTGAGCCGGGCGTGCGCGGTTCAGTTTGCCTGGCAGGAGCAGGACATCCTCATGGTCGACAATATGCTGGTGGCGCATGCGCGTGAACCATTCGCCGGGCCGCGGAAGATCGTGGTCGCCATGGGTGAGATGATCGGCCAGGACAACATTCAGACCGTGAGCCTGTGAGGCAAGGAATCATGCAGGACAGTCTCCAAGGAATACGACTCTCTCCGCAGCAGAAACGTCTCTGGTTCCTGCAGGGCACCGATGTCGGGTTTTGTGCCCAAGCCACTGTGCTATTGACCGGTCCGGTCGATCCGGCGGTCTTGCAAGAGGCTGTCGAGCGCGTCGTGGTCCGCCATGAGATCTTTCGGACCACGTTTCGCCGGGAGCCGGGTGTCAAGGTTCCCTTTCAAGTGATCGGGGAGCATGGGACGACGCGCTGGCGCACGGTGGACTGGCGCCAATCCGGTCCATCCGATCAGGAGGCGGAACTCGAGCTGCTGGCCGCCGCTCAGCGGTGCTCCCCGCTTGATGTCGAACAGGGCCCGCTTCTCGATGTGATCCTCGTCATGTGCGCCGAACGCCGAACCGTGTTGCTGGTCTGCCTGCCCGCGCTTTGCGCGGATGCCATCACGCTTCACAACCTGGTTCGAGAGATCAGCGCCGCCTACGGCGCGGGTTTAGAGGGGGAAGAATCGGGGGAGGAGCCTGTTCAGTATATCCAGTTTTCGGAATGGCAGAACGAGTTGCTGGCGGATGAGGAAGCGGAAAAGGGCCAGCAATACTGGCATCGGCTCGGCCTTGCCGCACTCCCGGCGCTGCTCCTTCCGTATGAACAAGCGGCACCTCCAACGGTCGATTCCAACAGGACAGGCTTTCGCTCGGTCATGGCGTCCATCGATAGGGAGATGGTGGTTAAACTGGATGAGGTCGCACGGGTGCATGCGACGCCGCTCTCCGTGGTCTTGTTGGCCTGCTGGCAGGCACTGTTGTTTCGGCTTACCGGTCAACGCGATGTCGTCGTCGCCACCTTGGCCGACGGGCGAAAATATGAAGAATTGCAAGGAACCATGGGGCCGCTGGCTACATGGTTGCCGATCCGCTGTCTCATCAATGCGGCCATGCCGTTCACCGAGCTGCTGTCGCAAACGCAAGTCGCGCTTGGGGAAGCCCTGGAGTGGCAGGAGTATTTCACATGGGAAGAGCAGGGAACGAATGCCAGGACTGCTCTGGCAGATCCTGCCGGATTCGAACATCATGTGTGGCCAACGGCTTGGCAGGCCGGCGATCTGTCCGTTCTTCTGACCGAACAAACCGTCCGCTGTGATCGGTGGAAACTGAAACTGTCATGCGTCACAGGGGAAGCGGGATTGGCAGCCCGTATTTATTATGACACACACCGGTTCCGCGCAGAGTATGTCGCCTGCCTACTCAGGCAATTCAGCGCCCTGGTGAGGAGTGTCGCGGAGCATCCGCAGGCAAGTGTCGAGGACTTGGACATTGTCGGCGATGCCGAACGGCATCGGTTGCTGAGCCGCGCTCATGACGACGGGTTCAAGAGTGTCGGCGATGAATGTCTCCATCACCTGTTCGAAACGTGGGCGAAACGGGATCCCGAGGCGGTGGCGGTTGTGTGCGGTGACCAGCGGATGACCTACGGCGAGCTCAATGCCAAAGCCAACCGGTTGGCCCATGCCCTGATTCGCAGAGGGGTGGGGCCTGAGGTCCTCGTCGCGCTGTGCGTGGAACGGTCTGTGGAGATGCTGGTCGGCGTGCTGGGCATTCTCAAGGCAGGCGCCGCCTATGTTCCTCTCGATCCCGGCAATTCTCGAGCGCGTCTGGCTTACGAGATCGCGCATGCCGATGCACCGGTCATCGTCACGCAGGAACGTCTCTTGGCTCTGCTGCCGGAGTTCAGGGGCATCGTACTCTGCCTCGATCGTGACCGCGTTCTTCTGGACGGCGAGCCCCAGACCGATCCCGGGCGAAAGGATGCTTCACAGCATCTTGCCTACGTCATCTACACATCGGGATCCACGGGCGTACCGAAGGGGGTGGCCGTGACCCATCAAAGTGCCGTGAATTACACCCGCGATATGTGCGACCGGTTGGGCGTTGAGCCCGGGTGGCACTTCGCGACGGTATCCACAATCGGCGCCGATCTCGGCAATACGGTCATCTTCACTTCCTGGGGGTCAGGGGGGTGTCTCCACGTAATCGATTATGCAACGTCGACAGACGGGGACCGTTTCGTCAACTATGTGGCTCAACATCCAATCGATGTGCTCAAAATCGTTCCGTCTCATCTGAGCGCGTTGCTGAACTCCTCAGATGACCGGAACATGCTTCCCCGCAAGCATCTCATCCTGGGCGGCGAAGCCCTCTCCATCGAACTGGCCCAGCGCGTGTTACGCCGCTTTCAAGGCGGTCTCATTCTGAATCACTACGGGCCCACCGAGACCACGATCGGAGCCCTGACTTACACATGGGGAACGGAACAGCAAACGCTTGCGTCCTGTTCGACGGTGCCGATCGGCCGTCCGATCGCGAATGTGGAGGTCTACGTTCTTGACGCACGGTTGAACCCGGTGCCCGTCGGCGTCCCGGGACAGTTGTACATCGGCGGAATGGGTCTGGCTCGCGGCTATCTTCGCGCGCCTGAGCAGACGGCGGACCGTTTTCTCCCCCATCCATTTTCCAGGGTAAGCGGCAGCCGGTTCTACAAGACCGGAGATCAGGTGCGTTATGGCCCCGATGGCGCGATCGAGTACATGGGCCGTCTTGATCATCAGGTGAAAATCCGCGGGTATCGAGTTGAATTGGGAGAGATCGAGGCACGACTGCGGGAGCACGACCAGATTCGTGACGCCGTCGTTACGGCCCAGGAAGACAGCTCCGGAGGGAAACGAGTGATTGCCTATGTCGTTGGCAAGCACAGTGATCCATTGGATGCGGCCGCCCTCCGACACTTTCTGAATGAGCGGTTGCCGGACTATATGGTGCCGTCGGCCTTCGTGCCTTTGGCGGCGCTCCCATTGACGTCGAATGGAAAAGTGGATCGCAAGGCCTTGCCGCCTCCGGATGCCGGTGGCTACTTGCACAACCGATACGTCGCGCCACGGACTCCCGTCGAGACGAGGCTCGCAGAAATCTGGACCGACTTGCTGAAAGTGCCGAATGTGGGCGTGGACGACAATTTTTTCGATCTCGGAGGCCATTCCTTGCTGGCCATTCAGCTCATGCATCGTGTTCAGAAGTCGGTTGGCCACAGCCTCTCGTTGACGGCCATCTTTCAAGCTCCCACGATAGGAAAGCTGGCGGCTCTCCTCTCATCTGCGCTCTCATCGGGGCCTTCACCACTGGTCGCTCTTTCCGCTGCGGGCTCGCGTCCTCCCTTGTACTGTTTTGATCCAACAGGCCGGCATCTCGAAGCGTATCACCCGCTCGCCCGAGCCTTGGATGGGGAGCGGCCGGTGTATGGACTCCATTTGAGCGATCTCTTTCAGCAGAACTGGACGGAGGTATCGATCAACTCCATTGCCGAGCGCCATGCGAAAGTGATCCGCGAGCATCAGCGCGAAGGGCCATACTATTTGCTGGGTTGGTCGTTGGGGGGCGTCATCGCGTTGGCGGTGGCTCGTATCTTGGAACAAGAGCAACAAACGGTGGCCTTCCTCGGCATCCTTGATACGCAAGCCCGGACGAGCCTTTATGAACGAACGGATCGCGATCTGCTGGATGAGCTGTCTGAGTTTCTCACTTCCGACCGGCGTAATGAGTTTCGGGCACTGCCGGCCGCCGAGCATGATGCATTGAGAAGCCGGCTCACTGCCCTTTCCCCGGAAGAACGGATCGAGCACGCCGTCCGTTGGGCGACCGACAAAGGCTTCCTGCCGGCCGATGTTCCCATGGAGACGCTCAAGTTGCGCTATGCGTTGCTTAAAGATGCCGCTGTCGTGCTGCAGGGGTACAAGGAACGACCGCTTGGCGTACCAGTGCATGTCTGGTGGGCAGACAAGACGCTCGAGCAATATGGGACGGCGCCAGTCCAGTGGCAGGATTACACGACTAGGGCAGTGCAGAGCGGCATCGTTCCAGGGGATCATTTCGGGGTCGTGGGCAACGTCGACGTGCTTAACCAGATTGCGAGTGCTTTAGCGGACCTGGAGAGTGTCGGGCGCTGAAGGGTATGTCCTATTCGATCTAGAGCATTCTGCTTTTGAAAAGGTTCGATTCTTTCGACCGACAGGCAGATGGGCTGTTCCACACAGGCTCGTCAAAATATAGCCAAGTCATTTAATGCGGTTCGCGGCCGATAGTGGGTTCAACGAGGCCGATTGAACTGAGTTTAGACCTCCTACATCGCACCCGCCGATCACCAGCCGCTTGCCGAGTGTGATCGAACGATACCCCAGGCAGGCGAACCCCACCGAGATACATGGAATCCAACTCCGGGCCCTTGACAAGCCGTTGCGCAGTCCTGTATTGATACCAATTATCAAATTCAGCTACCCGGCAGCCACCACGAAAAAGGCTGGCCGGTACGAGGCCAGAGTACTTTCAAGTCCAGAGCCCATGGTTGCTACAAGCGACCGTGGGCTTTTTTTATTGTGGCGAGGGCGCACGTGAGTCTTGTGTATCCGTCTCATATTCCAAGGATCAACGAGCCTGGCGAGATGCCGCTGAAGGTTGAGGCTTGGACTTGGCGGACGGCCTCCCGGCAAATCACGGCGCTACGATCGCCCCGCGGGAGTAGCCAGGAGGTGCCCACCGGCGAGGCAGCTCCTTCGGCTCGGATCTCCCTCCGGTGCTGCCCTCACAGGCCTCTGCTCGGGTGGAGTGTGTCCGCTCTTCTTCATGGCGCCATCCTGGCTGTGGTTGCCGTCTTCAGTCTTCACCTTCCGCCGTCGCAAGCCATGCTGCAGAAGGAGCCGTTTCTGTGGGAAGTGTCGCTCTTGGCTGCGCCGCCGATCGAGCCCGCGACGGCAGAGGGAGTGCAGTCTTCGACGGAAGCGGCAGCGGGAGAGCCCTCTTTGCATGAGTTCCAGGAAACCCGGTCAGTAGAACAGCCGTTTGAGGACACAGCGTTCCCAGAAACCGCTGTCCCGTTCGTCGCTCATGCGAAAGCGGCACGCCGGGTGCTGTCGGCTCCTGAGACGGTTGAGAAGAAACCGGACGAGCATCAACGAGCGGCCATTATGCCCGATGCACATGGCGCCGACTCGCTTATGCCTCCTCCTCACGTGGAGCATCAACGAGATTCGGACCGCCTCCAGGTGGAGACTCAACTTGACACTGTGACGGTGCTCCAGCGCCCGGAAGCTGTCAGCCCAACGGTGATCCACAGGACCATTCTGCCTGATTATACCTGGCTGATGGAGACGTTACGCACTCGACTGGAGCGGGTGAAGATCTATCCCCGGTTGGCGAAAGAGGACCGTCTCGAGGGCCGTGTGGTCGTGCAGGTGCTTGTTCAGGATGATGGGCGCATCGCACAGATCGGGATCGAGGAGAGTTCGGGGCATTCCGTTCTTGATGAAGCGGCGCTGGCTGCGCTGGAGGCGGTGTCCCCCTTGACGCTCGCGCATCGCCTTGACAAGGCCTCTGTGGCCATGTTGGTTCCTATCACCTATCAACTCGAGTAACGATCGTGCATGACCAACGCCTGGCTCTTGAGACCACGTTCTTTCAACAGTACTACGGTGAATTGCTGCGGTTTCTCACCGCCAAACTTGGGTGCCGCGAGCAGGCGGCGGATGTGGTGCAAGACACTTTCCTGCGAGTGCGGGGCGTCAAAGATTTGGCAGCCGTCGATCAGCCAAGGGCCTTTCTGTACAAGACGGCCTTGAATCTTACGGTGGATTTGTTTCGACGTCAGCGAATCCGATCGGAACGGATGACCGAATTGGATATGACCGAGCATCTTCCCTCCACGACACCCCGTCAGGACGACGCGGTTGAGGCGAAGGAACGTGTCCGGCTTCTCCATGAGGCCATTGCAGAACTGCCCCCCAAATGCCGCCAGGTGTTTCTCCTTCACAAATTCATGGATCTTCCCCATGCCGAGATTGCCGCTCGTCTGGGTATCTCCAAAAATATGGTGGAGAAGCACGTGATGAAGGCGATGGCACATTGCCGTCGGCGGGTGGAACCCGAAGAGGAGCGGGTTTCGACTTAATATGGATATACGTTCCCAAACCTGCCAGCCAAGTCAGGTTTTCCCATGTTCCTGCGTCTAAAGGAGCATGGGTCCACAAGGTGAACTGTTGTGGATCATAGACACCTGAGTGAATCGGATGGCAAGAGGACAGACCGATCCGGATAACGGACCGTCGAAGGCAGACGAGGCGCTTCAGTGGTTTGTCCTGCTTCGATCAGGGAATGCAACGGGTGCGCATCGTCGTCAGTTCCTGTCTTGGGTGGGGTCTGATGCTATGCACCGGAAGGAATTTCAGAAACTTTCAAAGCTATGGGGCGATCTGGACGCAACTAAGCCGCTGCTGCATGACGAACTGACTCGTATGGCCATCGATTGGAAGAGCGAGGGGCAGAGCCCGGGGTCCCCAACCTCGCACTGGAATAAGGGGCGGCTTTCCATGGTATTGGCGTCACTTGTCCTGGCCGTTATGGCCGGAGGGTGGTGGTTCACGACGGGGCTTGAGGTACGGGAGTATGTCACGGCAAAAGGAGAGCGGCGGACGGTGATCCTTGCCGATGGGTCTAGGATGACGATGAATACCGAGACCGTCGTTGCGGCCTCGTTTTCCCCCTTTCGGAGAGCTGTCGAACTCCGCGAGGGGGAAGCGCTGTTTGCTGTGGAGCACGAACAACGACCATTCGAAGTCCTGGCGGGAAGCCGACTGGTCCGGGATGTCGGCACGCAATTCATGGTTCGCCGCCTGAATGACGACGTGACCGTCACCGTGGTGGAAGGTGCCGTGGAAGTGCAACGGCTCCCGGGGGCCGAATCAAGCGAGCCGTGGCAGTTAGTGGTGGCCGGCGAGCAGGTCGCCTACGGCCGGGCGGGCAGGTTGACCCCGGTTCGAACCGTGTCAGTGGCCGCAACCACCGCCTGGATGGACGGAAAAGTGATGTTTGACGATCGCCCCCTTTCTGAAGTGGTTCAAGAGGTCGGACGGTACCAATCGGGAGAAATCCAGATCCTCGACCCACGGATAGGAGCGCTGAAAATCAGCGGAGTGTTTGGAACCAACGATCGGGAGGGATTTTTTCATGCATTGGAACAGGCGGTTCCTATCGCCGTTTCACGCGTCAATAGGAACCTGGTGATTCTTGAATCCAAACGCAGGCCATTTGATGAGGGGTGAGGTTGCCTAGGTCTCATTCGTCTTCTTTCTGAGGCGGCCGGATAGGTATGTCGCCGCTTTTGTCTTTCATGAGGTGAATGATCGTGGACGCACTCAAGCATATGGTGGACTACGGTGTGATCGGATTGTTGATCGTCCTGAGCCTGTGGGCCTTAGCCGTGGCCGTAGAGCGATGGCTCTACTATCAGCGGGTGACACCGAAGCAATTCAACGATATTGAGACGATGGAGATGGCTCTGACGAAACGGCTCGTCATTATCGGAACTGTGGCAGCGAATGCTCCCTACATCGGATTGCTGGGAACCGTGCTGGGCATCATGCTGACGTTCCATACGATGGGCACGTCCGGCACCATGGCTGTGGGATCGATCATGGTGGGACTCAGCTTGGCGCTCAAGGCGACGGCGGTAGGGCTGTTGGTCGCCATTCCTTGTGTGGTGCTCAACAACGTGCTGCGCCGCCGTGTCACGGAACTGTTAACGCTCTATAAGGTCCAACATGGAGCGTGAGCTGAATCAAATCAACGTCATTCCTCTCGTGGACGTCATGCTGGTGTTGCTCGTCATCGTGCTGACGACGGCGACGTTTATTTCAACCGGTCAAGTACCCGTGGAGCTGGCCAAGGCGAAAGAAGCCGGCGAGCACAAAGATGTGCCGCTGGTGATTACGATGACCGCGGATGGGCGCCTGTTTCTCAACGATCAACCGGTTGACGGAGAAGGTCTGAAGATCGTCCTCGAGCCTCATCCGAGAGAGTCATTCGTCGTAGTCCGGGCCGACCGTGTGACGGTGCTGGAACGGTTTGTCGGCGTGGTGGACGAAGTCCGGGGCCTTGGATTTCGGCAAGTCAGCCTTGAGGTGGTGCGATCATGACGATGGACGAGTTCAGTCGGGTGACCCGTAGTAGGGGACCACATCAGACGCACGGGTGGATGGTTTCCATGATCTGCCACATACTGGCCGTCGGTTGCGCCCTTATGCTGATGGCTGAGGTTGAGAACCCCGCCCTTCCCGAATCGTTCCAGTGGGAAGTGACGATGGTTGAGGCGCCAGCACCCGCCGAACCGACCCCGGTGGAGCCGGTTCCCCCGGAACATCCTCCGGTCAAGCCGGTGCGGCAGACTGAGCCGGCTCCGAAGCCGGTCGAGCCGGTCCAGCAAGTAGTTCGCGAGATGGCCCCTGCTGTGGAGTCACGTGAGCCGGTTCAGCAAGTAGTTCGTGAGGTTGCTCCGGCTGTCGAAACCGTAGAAGCGGTCCAACAGCCCGCCCCTGAAGTGGTCACAACCATTAACGCCGCATTGGAACGTCCGGCAGTAGAGACGACCGAAGCTCCGACAGTCATTGCCCGGGCCGTCACCAGCAGCCCTGTTCCAGTGATCGAACAGACTCTCTCACAGGCAGCCATCTCCTCCGCCGTCGAGCGTCCGGTTGTATCTCTCGAAGCGCGACCGTTGGTCCAGGCCGCGCCGCAGGTCAGAGCGTCGGAACCGATCGAGCGAGCGTCGCCGGTCGTTGAAACGGTGCCATCTGGAGTCGAGCATCGAATCATCCAGCAGCGTCAGGTGAAATATCGCCAGACTCAAGCGGATTATGGCTGGCTCAGAGACGCTCTCTGGGGCCGGATCCATGAGTTGAAGCGGTACCCCTCCCTGGCCAGGGCCAATCATTGGGAGGGGAAGGTTGTGGTCGAAGCGATTATTCGCGACGACGGCGAGGTGGTCGGGCTCAAAGTCGCTGAGAGCTCAGGCCGCGCGATTTTGGATGAGGACGCAATGGCGGTCATGAAGAAAGCCTCGCCCCTGACGCTGAAACATCCGTTAGGCAAGCGGCAGATCACGATCCTTATACCCATTAATTATCGATTGGACGGGTAAGGGAAGAACCGGAAATTGATTCATTCGGCCGCTAGGCATCTACATCACTTAGAGAACAACCAAAAGGAGACGGACTGATGAATCGCCAGACGATCATTCGTGCGACGGGCGGGATGCTTACTATGGTCAGTGGAATGGTGATGCTGTGTCTGTTTGCGGCGCCTGGCTGGGCGCAAAACAAGTCGGAGAAGGCCTTTCAGGCAGTGGCCACCGATGCCAAGGGAATCGAGACAGATGTGAAGAACGTGATCTTCTATTGGGAAGAGAAAATCAGCGAAACGGCATTCGTTCCGCACGAGATGAGAGAGGTGCCGGTCAAGCGCGGGACCGCGACGGTCAAGATCAAGTTCGAGAACATCAAGCAGATCGACCTGAAATCATCCGGGAACGGCGCTCCGCCGAACGTCTCCATTACCCTCAATGACGGCAAGACGGGAGACTTCGTGCTCGCCATTGCCGGAAGCTTCAAGGGGCAGTCGGATTTTGGAGACGTCGAATTGCCGGCTGCTGAAATCAAGAAGTTGACGTTCAAGTAACGTCTTCCGCCAGAGAAGTATCCGAGAAACTTCTGTTTAACATCCTTCAGTAGCGGCCAGCATGCACATCTGCTCCGAAGCAGAATTAGGGAGATCTGTCTTGCTGCTTCCAATGAAAAGTTCTTCGCTTGTCGGATCGCATGTCAGGTTGATGCCGACTAATGCGTCACACGTTGCGTGGACAGCCATGGCCCAACAGGTCTCCAGGGAACGGCTCAGCGCAGCATGCGGGAGATGGATCTGACGATGAGCGAACGAAGTGCGGCGGCGACAGCCGCAATGGATGTTCGGTGCCATTGCGGGAAGCTGATCGCTCGATGGCAAGGCAGCAGTCTCGTCATTAAGTGCACCCGCTGCGGACGCTTCGTCGCCATTCATCATTCGGCCATCCTCGGAACGCCTCCGGATTCGAAGCAACACCGGTAACTCCTGTCCACCAGTCATACGTCGGTCATCAGAGGCCAACGGAACGTGAGTCCAAGAGCCCATGGCTGTGTTACGCAGCCATGGGCTTTTTTATTCGGCCGGAAACGGCTCAATCGCTGGGAAAGGGATATCTATGATGAGGTGGCGAGCCATGAGGGAGGTGGTGGTCTTAGCCTTGCTGGCGGTCGTAATAATGGGATGTGCAATGCCTGCGCTGGCGCAGTCGGACACGGTGGTATTGGACATTCCGGCGCAAGACTTGTCGGCCGCGCTCCTCTCATTGGCTCAGCAAGCCGACATTCAAGTGCTCTATGCGTCAGAACTGGCGAGAGGGCACAGAACGAAGGGCATCGTAGGAGCCGTCACAGTACAAGAAGCCGTTCGGCAGTTGCTGGACGGCACAGGATTGCAGCACACCTTTACGGATGCGAAGACGGTGACGGTTCAGCAAAGCGGGATGCCGGCGGCCGGTCAAGGTGAACCGGTTGATCCTGTAGAGGAGCCGGCCGCGTTCAGACCGATCAAGGTGCCCGAGATTACGGTTAGAGAGCGCACCGAACAGGGCTATAAGACTGAGGAGGAGGTGTCTTCTCCAACTAGGCTTCCCGCTCCGGTTCGGGATATTCCGCAATCCGTGGAGGTTATTACGCGAAAGTTGATGGATGATCAGAAGGCGATTCGCATTCAGGACGTCATTCGGAACGTGAGCGGTACCTTCATCAGCTCAACAGGAGGGGGACGCCAAGAGTTCATTAATATTCGGGGCTTCAATGCGGATCTCAATATCTTCAAGAACGGATTTCGGGACGACAGTTTCTTTGCCAATCGGGTCTTCCGAGAGACCGCCAATCTGCAGCGGATCGAGATTCTGAAAGGCCCCGCGTCGTTCCTCTATGGACGAGCCGACCCTGGCGGTATCATGAACCTCATTACGAAGCGTCCCTTGGCCGATCCGTACTATTCCGGCGAGCTCATTGTCGGGAGTTACAATCTGTACCGCCCGATGGTGGACATCTCCGGCCCGCTGAACGAGAGCAAGAGCGTCTTGTATCGGTTCAATGGACTGTATGAGAGCGCCGGCAGTTTTCGAGAGGGGGTTAGTTCGGACAGAATCTTCCTGGCCCCGACCGTAACCTGGGAACTCGGGTTGCGTACCAGCCTGCGATTCGAAGGTGAGTATCTCTATGATGACCGGGTTATCGATCGTGGATTGGTCGCCATTGGGCGAGGCGTCGCGCCCGTTCCCCGCTCAACCTTTCTCGGCGATCCCACGCGCCGCACCGCCTTTAATCAAGGGAAGGCGACGCTGACGCTCTTGCACGAGTTGAACAGCAGTTGGACTTGGCGCACGGGCTTTCGAGCCAGTATAGCGCGGGAAGATTACGATTCCGTCGAACAAAGTGGCACTCCAACATTGGCAGGCGCGGTCAATTTGCAGCGGTTGCAGCAGCCCACGCTGGGGCAAAGCTATTACTTGCAGAACGAAGCAATCGGCGTGTTTTCGATCGGCCCTTTTGAGCAACGGCTCTTGGCGGGGGTTGAATTGGCTCATGAGCGGTTGAGCCAGACGATCACGAGTACGCCGCTAGCCGGGACCAATATTTTTGCTCCGACGCGGCTGTTTACGCCGACGGGTGCTCCCCTCACTTTCTTTGATGGCCACAATCAATCGAACTTCGTGGCGCCCTATGTCATCGATCAAATCGCTCTGCTCGAAAACTTGAAACTGACCCTGGGAGGGCGATTCGACATCTTTCGCCAGGAACAGACTAGCGGCGGTGTCACCGATACGTTATCCCAAAACTTCTTTAGCCCGATGGCCGGGCTAACCTACCAGGTTGCGAAGCCGGTGACCCTCTACACAAACTATAGTCGGTCTTTCACGCCGCAATTTGGTCTGCGAACGGCGGACGGCGAGATGGTTAGGCCGGCGAGCGGCACACAATATGAAGCGGGTATCAAATTGGAACCCATGCAGGGGCGTCTCTTCGCCAACGTGGGCGTGTTTCACATTAAGCAGCGGGGTCTGGCAACGACTGATGTGAGCGATCCCAACGGCATCTTCGTCGTCGCGACTGGCGAGCGCCGGAGCCAGGGCGTTGAATTGGATGTCGCAGGGCGCGTGTTGCCGGGCTGGGATGTCATTGCTACGTATGCCTACATCGATGCGGAAATTACGCGCGATGAAGATTTTGCGGTTGGCAATACCCTTGCCAACGTGCCGCTGCACAGCGGCAGTCTGTGGTCAGTCTATACGATCCAATCGGGGATGTTTCAGAACGTGGGATTCGGATTAGGCGCCTATGCGGCCGGGAAGCGATTGGGCGACCTTGGCAACACCTATCAGATGCCAGGCTATGTTCGGCTTGATGCCGCGCTATATTATCGCAAGCCGGAAGTGTTGAAGCGTACCAACCTGATTGCTTCCCTCAATTTCCGGAATCTGCTCGACACCGATTATTACGAAGGCTCACGGGAGAATCGAAGAGAGATCTACGCGGGAGTGCCGCTCACCGTAATTGGATCATTGAAGCTGGAGTTTCACTGAGAAACGGGTGTTACCGAAATTCTATTGGTGTGGCTTTGCGCATCAAAGGGCGCAAAGCTGCCATCTCTTGCGTTTGGAGACGTGGAGACCTTCTATGCCTTCGAAGGAGTCGCCAAGTACTGATCACGCATGTGATCGTGAACGGAAATAGTGCGCTATCGACTTCAACGTGGAAGTTTTCTGGTACTGCTCCCGAGGGTCTTTCCGAGACGCGGAGCCACGATCTTTCGCAGGCATGCCACGGGTAGTGGCGGATTGTCCATTGAGCACCCATGGGGCGGTTGGGGGTGACGCAAGCGCTAGTTGTAAGCCAGTTTCCTCATCCAGCTTGAGAATTCGGCTTCGCACCCTTGCGATGCCCCCTTAAGGCAGGCGCCTGAACGAATGGCTGCCAAAAAATTCTGGCTGCGGCTTCATGTCACGATAGGCATGTGGCTCGGGCTGATGTTCGTGTTTGCCGGCTTGACGGGAAGCCTGCTGGTTTTTCATCGAGCCATTGACGCATGGCTGAACCCGGCGATGCTCACGCTCGCCGAGCCCGCTGAAATTCGTCCGCTCGATGACTTGTTAGCGTCGCTGAAAGAGGCCACGCCGGACCTCCCCGCCCCGAGCTATCTCGATTTGCCGCAGACACAAACCGACGTGGTTCATGCCTGGTATCGATTGGACACAGATGCAGGCCAGAAACCGAGGAAGCTCGAGGTGTTGCTTCATCCAGGTACCGGGGAAATGCTGGGCCGCCGAGAATATGGAACCGGCACGATAAGCATCATTTACGATTTGCACCGCGAATGGCTATCCGGCAATGTCGGCGAGACCGCTGTGGGGATCGTCGGGGTTATGCTGGTTGTTTCGGTGGGCAGCGGTCTCTATCTCTGGTGGCCCACGAGCGGGCATTTCCGGGATGTCTTGCGACGCCGAAGCGCCAGTCTATTGCAGCAACACTACTATCGACACAAAATGACAGGAATCAGCGGTGCCATGGTGCTGGTCCTGATCTCCTGTTCGGGCATCTTCATCGAATTTCATGAGTGGCTCACGCCTGCCATCAGTGTGTTCTCCCCCGTTGCTGAGGGGGACCCCTCAGTATTCAGCCGAGGAGGGCCCGGAGCCACGCCGATCTCCGCCCAGCAGGCCATCAGCATCGCGCGGCACCGGTTTCCTGACGCGGATGTGAAATTTATCATGCTCCCGGACGGTCCCGCTGCCGTATATGGGGTCGGGATGCGGAAGCCCGGTGAGGTGCTGAAGACCGGCGGCTCGAGTGGAGTCTGGATCGATCAGTATAGTGGCGAGATTCTGGCGGTGCGTGATTGGGCCGCGTTCACGGCAGGAGAGACTTTCGTCGCCTGGATGTTTCCTTTGCACAACGGGGAAGCCTTTGACTTGCCGGGTCGCGTGGTCGTGTGCCTGAGCGGACTGATCCCACTTGTGTTATATGTGACGGCCATTCGCATGTGGTGGCTGAAGCGGCGTGCCAAGAGCCGTCGCCTGCTGCCGGCACGCAATCAACTCTTACCAAAGGCAACCTCATGATTCAGCTACTTGTGTTGGGCGCTATCGCCGGGCTTATCCCGGTGTTTTTCGGAATGGTGGTCGCTTTGCTGCTCGGCCGGATTTTGCCACGTGCCTGGGAAGGGGTGCTGATCGGTGTGGCCACAGGCGTCCTCGTGTACCTCTTTTTCGATCTCATGCATGAAGCGGTCGAGCTCACAGGCGTGCGCGATGGGGTGTCTTGGGTGGTGTTTCTTGGTTGTCTCGGCGTCAGCCTGCTCGGGCTTGTCGCGCTCGAGTCGAGCCAGGTTCTGGCGGCACGCACTGCCAACCGCATGCTCTCGCTTCCCTATATGATCGCCATTGGAATGGGTTTTCACAACTTGGGCGAAGGGTTGGCCATCGGCGCCAGCTATGCGGGCGGTGAATGGGCTCTCAGCTTGTTGCTGGTGACCGGGTTTGGTTTGCATAACGGCACCGAAGGCTTTGGCATTGTCGGAGCAGCGGGCAAAACGCGGCTTTCGTGGAAAGAGATCCTCCTGCTTGGATTGATCGCCGGCGGCCCGACTTGCTTGGGCACTCTATTGAGTGGGCAGGAGCTATCGTCGTACTTCTCAATCTCGTTCTATACGCTGGCGGCAGGGTCACTTCTCTACGTCATTCTTTCGCTGACCGCCATGTCGTACACCGCGACCCGCCGCTTGGAGATGGCGTTCGGCCTTTTTGTGGGCATCAGCCTGATGTTCGTGACCTCCATGGTCCTGACGCTCGTCAGCGGTATGCGAACCTGAGGCGAACGGGCGCTCCTCAGATTATTCAGCCCTGTTTTCGCTGCCTGTTGATGTCCCAGCGCGTCGTTCCAGATGATATTGAAACTAGTATTCGATAACCTAAGTAAAACAACTTGACCGTGTCTTCTCGCGGGGGAAATAATCTTTAGTGCGTGACGAAGTTTCATCAATCACCACGAGGAGGAGTCCATGAAGGCCAAAGAGGGTGTCATCGATTTGTTGAATCGAGTACTCACGGCCAATTTGACGGCCATCAACCAGTACTTCATTCATGCCAAAATGTGTGAGAACTGGGGGTATGAGCGACTCCACCATCAGGTCCGCAAGCGAAGCTTTGATGAGATGAAAGATGCCGAGGAGATCATCGAACATATCTTGTACCTCGAAGGCTTGCCGAACATGCAGCGGCTTGGCACCGTACAAGTGGGCGAGACCGCACAGGAGCAGTTCAAGCTTGACCTCAAGGCGGAGCACGAGATGCTTAAGCTGTATGCAGAGGGGGTCCTGCATTGTGCCAAGGTGGGGGATTACACCACGCGGCACATGCTGGAGGATATGCAGAAAGATACGGATGGGCATATCGACTGGATCGAGACGCAATTAGAACTCATCAAACAGGTAGGGCTTGAGAGATATCTCAGTGAACAGATTCACAAGGAGGAGTGATTTTAGAAGCCTACGCAGGTCCCTGGGGGAAAAGTGGCCATTCTACGGAGTGGCCAATTTCACCTGTATGAATGAATAGACGCTTGCCAAAACGCCCGGCCACTCCATCCAGTACCTCGCTGTCACGCTTATCTTGATGTGGACTTTCCGTCCCATGAACGCGTATAAGATTGGATGAGACTGCTTATCAATATCACGCAGTGTCGTCCTTACTGAGGCCAGCGTCCTATGCGGACAGAGCCCAAGGTCATCGCGAGATGACTTGGGCTTTTTTTATGAGAAAGAAAACCTGAGGCACTTCTCTTTAACGCCCATGAATTTGAGCTATCAAGATATCGAACACTTGTTCAGAGAGCACCGATCCGAATTGGCGCGGTGTGTCTACCGGATCGTTCGGTGCGAACAGGCGGCCGCCGACTTGACGCAAGAGACCTACATGCGACTGGTTAATCTGGCAAAGACCACGCCAGTCGTGTACCCACGGGCACTCTTGTTCCGAACGGCCACCAATCTTGCCATCGATCACCTGCGCAAAGGAAAATTGGAGCGGCACGCCGGCGAGGCGTGGGATCTCGCCATGGAAGTGCCGTCCGGCGCGCCGTCCGCTGAACGGACGGTGTCGGACAAGCAGCGACTTGAAATCTTTCTGCGGGCCATTGAAACTCTCCCTCCGCGCTGCCGTGAGGCGTTCCTGCTCCACCGCGTGCATGACTGCTCCTATCGTGACATCGCGTCCCGCCTGGCTATTTCTGAGAGTGCCGTGGAGAAACTGATTATGCGGGCCTTGCTGCACTGCCGAAATGCACTGGGGCATCATGATGCAGACTGAGGGTGAGGGACTGGCCCGGGTATCCGTCACAGGATATACTCGGGTCTTTCATGGGCCGGCTCCCCTGGAATCGAACAGACTGCACTCATGCCGACACCGGACACAGATTCAGATGCGGCTTCATTCGAGGCCCACGACGCAGCGGTGGCCGAGGAAGCTGCCGCTTGGTTTAGCAGGCTCCGTTCCGCCAGGATCTCGCTCGAAGACCGCCAGGCCTTTGAGGCGTGGCTGCACGACACGCCTGAGCATGCCCAAGCCTATAAGGACATCTGCGGACTGTGGGATGACCCGTCTCTGAAGGCGGCCGCCCAAGCGGCGCGCCTATCTACGGGTAATCAACCTGTCGGCGTTCACCTATCTCGTCCATGGCTCCGCCGGTTCTCCGTTGCGGCTGTGATCGCGGCCTTGGCCGTCATAGCCGGTTTTCAGTTGGATCTACCGCTTCGCGTCGCGTCCGATTATCGAACCGGAACCGGCGAGCGGCAGGTTGTTCAATTGCCCGACCGTTCTACAGTGACGCTCAATACGCAAAGCGCCATTGCGATAGATTTTGCCGGGACGATGAGGCTGGTTCGTTTGCTGAGAGGGGAAGCGTTGTTTCACGTGCAATCGAACCAAGAACGGCCATTCGTCGTTGATAACCACGACATTGTCACACGCGCGGTGGGCACTGAATTTCTCGTTCGAGCCGGATCAGACGGTGTGCTGGTGACCGTCGTCGAAGGTGTGGTGGAAGTGGCGCCAAGCCAGCGGGGCTGGATTCCGGTTCGAGTCACGGCCGGACAGCAAATAACCGCCGATAGACAGGGGCCGGGAACGGCTCACGACATCGATGGGCAGGCCGCGATCGCGTGGTCGCGAGGACGACTGGTGTTCGATGACGTTCGGCTGGCCGATGTCGTGGAAGAGCTTCGCCGATATCACACTGGTCTTATCGTGCTGTGGAACCCGTCCATCGCGGACTTACGTGTGAGCGGCAGCTATAGGCTCGCAGACCCGACCGCGGTCCTTGCCACGCTAGCACAGACCTTTCCGATTCGGATGGCCCGCCTCACTGACCACATCGTCGTACTTTTTTGATTCATTCGTCTCTGAAAATTGTTCCCCCATGTGAGGGACTGACTTCCCGTTCCGTCAACAAGAAGCGCGGCGAGTGCTTCGTCGGGCTTCCAACACAACAAGACGGACGAGGAGACGACATGACACAGTGTCCCAGCATCGGGCTGGCAGCCCATCGGCGTTTCTGGATCGCATGTTTCCTGGCCTTGACTACGGTGATCGGCGCCCAGCCTGTGTCGGCGCAAGACGGATCGCCGAACCTCACCGAAGAGGACGTACGAACATACGAGATCCCGCCTCAGTCGTTGACTTCCGCCTTGCATGCCTTTGCGGAGATGTCCGGGTTACAGGTAAGCTTTCCATCTGAATTGGCGGCCGAGGTAAGGTCGCCAGGACTGAGCGGACGCCATACCACTGACAGCGCGTTGAAGGCACTCTTGACGGGGACGGGATTAAGCTATCACTTCACCGATGCGAACACGATCACACTGGATCAGTCGCCGATTGCCCCTCTGCCGCTTCAATCGCAGGAGTCGGATCCGTCTGCGCCGCAGGACTCGCCTCGCGAAGGAGCAGGATTAGAGAAAGCGAAGCCGGTCAAGGTGCCGGAGATCATGGTGAAGGACGTGCGCCAGCGGGACGGGAGCACCTCTTATGTGGCGGAGGATACGCGCACGGCGACCAAGACCGACATCCCGCTCCTTCAGACCCCGCAGTCGATTACCGTCATTACGCGCAAGCGAATCGTCGATCAGGAGGCCAATACGCTGACGCAAGCTTTACGGTACACGGCCGGCGTGCAGGCAGAGCCGGTGGGCTTTGAACCGCGACTGACATTTTTTAGAATCCGTGGATTTGATGCCACGACCAACGGACTGTTCAAAGACGGGTTACAGCTCCGCAATCCCGGGTTTGCGGTGAGCTATAACGTAGAACCGTATGGAGCTGAACAGATCGATGTACTGCGTGGTCCCGCCTCTTTCCTATACGGGCAGGGGAGCCCCGGCGGCCTCCTGAACTACATTTCGAAACGACCGACGGACTATACCCTGCGCGAACTGCAGTTCTTGGCTGGCAGCTTCGATCGTTATGAGGGCCGTTTGGACTTCGGTGGCCGCATTAACGACAGCGATAGATTTTCCTACCGACTGACGGGACTGTTCCGGGGGAGCGGAACGCAGATCGATCACGTGCCTAACGACCGGATCTATATTGCCCCGGCGCTAACCTGGCGGATACTTCCCAGCACCAGCATCACCTTCCTTGCCACTTACCAGAAGGATCGATTGGGCATGTCTCAAGGCTTGCCGGTCGAGGGGACGCTTCGGACCAGTCCCTTCGGCATGGTTGACCCGAGCCGCTTTGTCGGCCGGCCTGGCGTCGACAAGTACGACCGGCACGAACATTCGATCGGATACGAACTGAGTCATCGTCTGACCGAGAACTGGAGCTTCCTCCAAAAATTTCGCTATAACCAGACGAAGCTGAACGATGTGTCGACGTTCGGCTTTCCGCTCGGTTCTGTCCTGCCCACAATGGACCGGGCTGAGCAGGCCACGTTCGGAAAGTTGACCGCCGTGGCAATCGATAATCAGGTTAATGGGAGGTTCTCGACCGGCCCGCTGCAGCATATCGTCTTGGGCGGTGTGGACTTTCAGCGCATCAGCGCGCGCTCGACGCAAGACTTTGCGATCGCCTCCTCAATCAATGTGTTTAATCGCCACGATTATGGCACGCTCGATACGGTGCCGTTGCCGGGCCTGAGCCTGAACCAAGACACGACACAGCTGCAGACCGGTGTGTATGTGCAGGATCAGGTCAAATACGACCGTTGGCTGCTGACCGCCGGCGGCCGCCACGACTGGGCGAGGAACGAACCGACCAACAACCTGACGGGGATCACCACTCCGCAAGATGACAGCAAAGCGACTGGCCGCGCTGCGCTCACCTATCTCTTTGACATCGGCCTGGCACCCTATGTCAGCTATTCGACGCACTTTCTGCCCTCCATTGGGTTTATTGGCGCGGACGGACAGCCCTTCAAACCGGAAACCGGACGGCAATACGAAGCCGGCATCAAATACCAGCCGCGGGGCTCCCGTAGCTTCCTCACCGCCGCGGTCTTCGACCTTACAAGAGAAAACATGGTGCAGATCGATCCCGGCAGCTTTCAGCCGGTGCAGCGGGGCAAAGTCCGTTCACAAGGTGTCGAGCTGGAAGGGGTGGCGGCATTCGATTCTGGGCTCGACCTGATCGCCTCTTACACGGTAATGAAAAATGAGGTTGTCAGTACGACAGATGCTACGGAGCAGGGGAAGCGGTTGCCCCAGACGCCCGCGCAATTCGGGTCTCTATGGGCCAAGTATACGGTTCCAGGGGGCACTCTCAAGGGGCTGGGAGTCGGAGGCGGAGCGAGGTATACAGGTAACACCTACGCTGATGTGGCCAACACGTTTAAGGTTCCTGGTTTTGTCGTCGGCGATGCCATGATGGATTATACGTGGCGCCAATATCGCTTCGCGCTCAACGTGGTCAATATCTTCAATCATGACGCGTTCGGTTGCTTCGACCGAGGAGG
>CBDIWQ010000027.1:0-9905 GCA_965285965.1 uncultured bacterium
CTTCCTAAGACCGCTTGGCCTCCGACTTTTCGTCTTCGGCCATCACCACCAGGGCCGCCGCCCCGTCGTTGCAGGAGGGCGAATTGCCGACCGTGAGGACGCCGCCCTCCTGAAAGGCCGGCTTGAGGTCCCGCATCTTCTTCACATCCACCCGGTTCGGTTCTTCATCCTCTGTCACGATGAGAGCCGGGCCTTTTCGTTGGGGCACGGCAACCGGTGCGATTTCACGCTGGAAGATCCCGGTCGCAACGGCGGCCCGGGCGCGGCGGTAACTTTCCAGCGCGAAGTCGTCCACCTCGTTTCTGCCGAGGCCGTATTTGGCGGCGCAGAGCTCGCCGCCATGGCCCATGTGGAAATTGTTATAGACGTCCCACAGGCCGTCTTTAATCAGGCTGTCGACCAATTCGGCATGTCCCAGCCGATACCCCTGCCTGGCGTTCTCCAACAAGTACGGCGCACGCGTCATGTTCTCCATGCCGCCCGCGACGACAGTCCTTGCTTCACCCAGCGCTATGGCTTGCGCGGCCATGATCAGGGTCTGGAGGCTGGAGCCGCAGACCTTATTGACGGTGGTCGCGCCCACCGCATGCGGGATGCCGGCTCCGATCGACGCTTGCCTCGCGGGCGCCTGGCCGAGTCCGGCACTCAGGACACAGCCCATAAATACGTCGTCGACGCGCTCGGGAGGCAGGTCCACGCGCTTCAGCGCTTCGGCGATGGCGATGCTGCCCAGCCGGGTCGCCGGGACGGAGCTGAAGGCTCCGTTGAAGCTCCCCATCGCGGTCCGCACGGCGCTGACGATGACGGCCTGCCGGGTACGCGTCACAACATGGACTCCCATTCGGTCTGTTCGAGATAGTGTGTGACCCGGCCCATGAACCGATCGGCTGTCGCTCCATCGATGACGCGGTGGTCGAACGAGAGGCTCAGATAGGCCATCGGGCGGATGGCGATGCCATCGTTGATCACCACGGCCCGTTTCTCGACGGCGCCCACGCCGAGGATGGCAGTTTGCGGCTGATGAATGATCGGCGTGCTGAACAAACTGCCGGATCCGCCATGATTGGTTATGGTGAACGTGCCGCCCTGGACTTCTTCCGGAGCGAGCTGTTTCGAGCGGGCGCGCGCGGCCAGGTCGGCGACTTCCGTGGCTAATTGCATCACGCCCTTTCGATCGGCGTGGTGCACGACAGGGACCAGGAGCCCGTCCTGGAGCGCCGTCGCGATCCCGATATGGATGGATTTCTTGATGACGATGCCCTGGTCGGACCAGACTGAATTCAGGACCGGCACGTCCCGCATGGCGCGGGTCACGGCGCTGATCACAAACGGCAGATAGGTCAGCTTGCGGCCTCCCCGGACTGCCGCGATGCCGGTGAAGTCGGCTTCAAATACAGTGGCCACATGCGCTGAGGTGTGTTTGCTCCTGACCATGCGTTCGGCAATGGTCTTGCGCATCTGGGTGAACGGCACCACTTCCTCGTCCGCTGAGGCGGCCGCTGCCGGAGCGGCCGTGGCGGCAGACGGTCCGACTCGCGCAAGAAAGTCCTGCACGTCTTTCTTCGTGACCCGGCCGCCGGCTCCGGTGCCGGCCACCTTCGACAGATCGATGCCCCGCTCCTTCGCGAGCTGTCTGACGGCCGGCGAGTGGTGATCCTCTCCACCGGCGGGGGCGTCCGTCTGGCGGACGACTACGCCGCCCACGCGATTGATCACTTCGGAAGGATGGGCCCCGTCGATCCGGGCCAGCAACGTGCCCACCGGCACCGTTTCACCCGCTTGCACGACGATCTCGCTTAACGTGCCTGCGGCGGGCGAGGGGATTTCGAGCGTGACCTTTTCGGTTTCGACTTCGAGGAGGGATTGATCCTTCTCAATCATCCCGCCCGCGGGAATCAACCATTTCACCACCGTTCCCTCGGCGATGCTTTCTCCGAGCTGGGGCATGATGATGTCGGTTGCCATGCTGCCTCCGATGACGGTTCAGTCAGAGACGATCAACCATCTAATAGGCCGCCAGCCTCCTGGCCGCCGTGACGATATCGCTCGTCTTCGGGAGGAAAAACTCCTCCAAAGGCGTGCTGAACGGGACGGGCGTGTCCGGCGGAGCGATACGGAGTATCGGCCCGTCCAATGAGTCGAAACACTCTTCCGCCAGGAGTGCCGCGATCTCGGCGCCGATCCCTCCGGTCTTGTTATCCTCATGCAAGACGATCGCCTTGCTGGTCTTGTGCACCGATGCATACAGCGTCTCTTTGTCGAGAGGAATCAAGGTGCGCAGATCGACCACTTCCAGCTCGATCCCTTCTTTCGCGAGGATCCCGGCCGCTTCCAGCGCCAGATGCACCATCGCGCCGTAGGTCACAATGGAGACGTCATCGCCGGGTCGTTTGATCTCGGCCTTACCGATCGGCACAATGTAATCTTCCTGCGGGACGGCGGCTTTGATCCTGCGGTACAGGAATTTGTGCTCGAAGTAGAGGACGGGGTTGGGATCGCGAATGGCCGCTTTGAGCAGCCCCTTGGCATCGTACGGCGTCGACGGAGCGACGAGCTTCAGTCCGGGGGAATGGAAGAACCATCCTTCCGGGCATTCGGAGTGGAAGGGACCGCCATGGATGCCGCCGCCGAACGGGGCGCGAATGACCATCGGAACCGCGGCCCCCCAGCGGTAATGATTCTTGGCCGCCACTTCCGTGATTTGGTCGAACGCGCAGGAAATGAAATCGGCGAACTGCATCTCCACGACCGGGCGCAGACCCATCATGGCGGCGCCGATGGCGGCTCCGACAAAGCCGGATTCGGCCAAGGGGGTATCCAAAACCCGCCACTCGCCGTATTTCTCCAGGAAACCCTCGGTGATCTTGAAGGCGCCGCCATAGATGCCGATATCTTCGCCCATCAGAAACACGCGGTCGTCCCGGGTCATCTCCTCGTCCAGGGCCTGGGAGATGGCCTCCAGATAAGTGATCTCCTGCCGGGCCTGCATCGTTGCCGTGGTCATGGAGCGCTCCTTTTCGAGTCTGGCGATCACTAATAGCGGTCGGCTGTTTCCGCGAAGACCCCTTCCAGGGTTTCCCGCCCTTCCGGGAACGGACTCTGCTCCGCAAACTCCAGTCCCGCCTCCACGTCTTTCCTGGCTCGCTCGCCGACTTCATGGAAGGTCGCCTCATCGCCGTAGCCGAGCTCGACGATCAGGCGTTCGGCCTTGAGGAGCGGATCTTTCGTCTTCCATTCTGCCAGCAACTCGGCCGGCACATACTTGGCCGGGTCATGCTCGGAATGGCCGTGCATGCGCATCGTTTTGAATTCGAGCAGGCTGGGCCCTGCGCCGGACCGGGCCACTGCGATGGCCCGTTTGGACGCGAGATACACGGCCGCCACGTCGTTGCCATCGACGACTGCGCCGGGCATCCCATAGGCTTTGGCGCGATCAGCCACATCATGGATCGCCATTTGAAGCCGTTGCGGCGTGGAATACGCATATTGATTATTGTTGCAGAAAAAGACGACCGGCAACTTGCGCACGGCCGCGAAATTCAGCGCTTCATGGAAATCCCCCCGGCTGCTTCCGCCATCGCCGGTGCCGGTGAAGACGACGCGGGCTTCGCCGCGGATCTTAAATGCCAAGGCCGCGCCGGTCGCCACCGGGAGGTTATCGGCCAGATGGCTGACAAAGCCGAAGATGCCTCGTTTCAGGTCGCCCATATGGACATTGCCGTCTTTGCCTTTGGTCGGACCGGTGCGTTTCCCCAGATACTGGGCGAGCACCTCTCCGGGCGTGATGCCTCGAATCAGGAACGCGCCCATGTCCCGGTGAAACGGGGCGATGACATCATCGCGATCGAGGGCAGAGGCGTAGCCCACGGCGATCGCTTCCATCCCATGGCTGGTATAGCACCCGCCGACGATGCGTCCCTGCCGGTAGAGCGCCGTAATCCGATCCTCCAATGCTCTGGTCAGCCGGAGGTAGTAGTACATCTGGAGTAGGTCGGCCCGCTTGATCTCCCTTGTCGCCTCTGCCAGGTCCAGCTCCATGGTGTCCTCCCTGCAAATGAAAGAAGCACAGTCATAGCTCCGGCATGTCTTTCCAGGACAGCAAGGGCTTGCCGCTTCGACACCCGGGACAGACAGCCGGTTCCCACTGCGGCATGTCCAGGTCCGTGGTGTAGTAAAAAGGATGCCGGGCGATCAATTCGTTCATCAGCGGGAACTGGCCGCTGTCACGCCGGGCAAACACCATCATCCCGGCTAACAGACCCCCGCCGCTGGTGATGACGCCTCCCAGTTTGCTCACACAGTTTCCGCGTGTGGTGACGTCATTGAGCGCGAGAAAACGCTCCCCTGGATGAACCGCGCCGGTGACGATTTCCGTTCCGATCCGTCCGGTCTCGCTGCTGTACGGGGTCAATGTCACGCGGAGCGGCATTGTGCCGTGAAGCGCCTCCGCAATCCCTCTCGCCAATGCTTCGGCTGCAGAAGTGGTAGCCACGATGCCGGTAATCGGCTCGCGATGAAACGTCCGGGCAATCCATCCGGCCATGTCCCCGGCCAATCGCGTGAGCAATTCAGGAAAGCGGACGATGGAGTCGAAGCGCAGATAGGTGGATGTATGATGGCCGGACACGACTTCCACATGCGTGTCGAAGAACACGGCACGGGATGTCCGGAGGACGTCAAGCACGTCCTGCGGAGTGAGTCTGGTCTGCGAACCGGCTCGAATGAGAGGCCTTAACCGCGCATCAACGGCCGGTCCCCCATAGAGCGTTCGATGCTGTGAGGAAAGCCCGGCCAGGGTCTGCTCGGCTGCCATGATGCCCATGGTCTTGCCCCCTTATGCTTGCATGCCCACCCTTGTCCTCAGCACGCCGATAGGCTCTATTTCCAGCTCCACCACGTCGCCGGGTTTGAGATAGCGATCCATTTCGAGGCCGCATCCGCCGCCCACTGTGCCGGACCCGAACACGTCCCCGGGATAGAGCGTTTCACCGCGAGACACATGGGCGATCATCTGTGAAAAAGACCAATGGATCGAGCCGAAGCATCCTCGTGACCATTCCTCCCCGTTCACCCGGGCCACCATGGTGAGAGCGCCGAGATCCGTGATGTCATCGGGAGTCACGAGGGACGGACCCAACGCCGTCGCGAAATCTTTACCTTTAGCCGGCCCCAACCGACAGGCCATTTCCTGGAACTGGATATCGCGCGCGCTGAAGTCGTTCATGATCGTGTAGCCGGCAATGTAGTGATGGGCATCCCGTTCGGAGATGTCTCGGCCTTTCGATCCAATGACGCAGGCGAGTTCCAGCTCATAGTCGAGCTTGGTGGTGTCCAAGGGCCAGGGCAGATCTTCATCCGGCCCGATGATGGTCCGGTGGTTGCCCTTGTAGTAGACAGGCGCCTTGTACCATTCGGGCGGAATCGGTTGCCCCCGCTTTTTGGACGTGGCGGCGATATGCTCTTCAAAGGCGATAAAATCGCGCAGTGAGGGTGGATTGGGCAGGGGTGCGGCCATCTGTACGTGGTCTGCGGGATACATGATCGTTTCGCCGAACGGGCCTTGGACCGTGGGTCCCAGTATGGCGGCATAGCTCAATGCCCGGCGCGCGGCGGCCATGGTCGAAACGCCTCCCTCCACAAACTCCAGCATGCCCGACGGCACCTGCGCGTTGGCCAAGCGGTGGGGTTGGGCTTCATGCTGGTCGTGCAGCCACCGGACATAGGCCATATTGAGGTCGACGATGCTGCGGCCCTGTAGCGCGCCGACTCGCGTGAACAGCCCCACCGGAGTGGTGATACGGAAACTGACGAGTTTCATGGGCGGCTCCAGCTCATGGCATAGTCTGTAACTTCCATCGCGTCCATCTCGGGCCTCACCGTGAACGGCGTTCTGGATTCGATCATCACGGCGACTTCGCTCGTGTGCGTTTTCCCCTTGCTGGATTGCACCGCCTGCGGCTGGGGTCCGTGGTGAATGCCCTGCGGGTGCAGGGTCAACATCCCCGCTTGAATGCCGGCCCGGCTGAAGAATTCCCCTTGATGATAGAAGAGCACTTCATCGTAGTCGGTATTGCGATGGTAGAACGGCACGCGGAGCGCGTCCGGGTCCGTCTCGAGCGGCCTTGGCGCAAAGGTGGAAATCAGGCACCCGCCCGCCTGAAAGGTTGTGTGCACGCTCGGCGGCAGATGGTACCGGGGACTGGTAACCGGTCGGAAATCGCGCACGTTCAATTTCGCCACCCAGAGATCGCCTTTCCAGCCGACGACGTCCATGGGATAGAAGGGGTAGACGACGCGGGTCCGCTCGCCTTGCCGTTTGATGTGGACTTCCCATTCCCTTTCGCCGGCCGCGGCCGGTTCGAGGGTGCCGAGTTCGGGGGCGACGAGGACTCCTTTGTCGAACAACGCATGCTGGCCGAGCGGTCCGCGATCCGGCACGAGGATGCGTTCCGGGGTTTCGATGATCAGGAAGAGCGAAGGCCCGGCATCGACGTGGATGCGATACGTCGTCCCTTTGGGAATCAGAACGTAATCTCCAGGCTCGTACGACAGGGTTCCGTAGTCCGTTTCGAATTGTCCTGTGCCCAGATGAACAAAATACAACTCATCTCCGTCTGCGTTCCGGACAAAATGAGTCATCGTTTCGGCCCGGGACGACAGGAAGAGGCTGGCATCGCGGCTCTGCATCGCAAAGACCGGATGACCGGTACTCGATGAGGAAGCCGTGACTGAAAGGCCGCGACAAGCAAATGCCCGTGGTTTCAGCGGTCCATCAATCTTCAGCCAGCCGGTCGGTGGATGGGTCCGGTATAAGTGCGATGCGGGACCGGTAAAGCCGTCCCTGCCATGTTCCTCCTCGCACAGTCCTTCAGGAATTCCGACGTGGGCCTGATTGGGGGCTTTCCCTCGCTTATTCTGATACATGACTGGTCTTTCTCGGAGCCAAGAATCGGTTCAAGAGGCCCGTTTCAGCGGTTTTTCCTCATCAGGAACCGGAGATGAGCCGTAATCGATGATCGTCCGTTCGATGCCCGAGACCTGGTCCCGCTCAATGTCCTTGTACAGGGATTCCACGGTGCTTCGGACGAACGTATGCGCTTTTTCCTGCCCGTGCTCCCGTTGTGTCAGCTCAATAAATAATCCGCCTCCCGGGAAGAGCGGATATGTGAAGCGCTGCTTGAGCGGGCCGAAGCCATCCCGTCCTTCTTTCACCGGTCCGCTGAATTGGACGCCGTGCGCTTCCCATTCGCGGGAGGCGGCCTCGATATCGTCCACTTCGAGCGCGAAATGCTGCACGCCTTGGCCGTACTTTTCGATGAATTCGCTTATCTGAGACTTCATCGTCTTGTCCCGACCTCGCATAAGAGCGATCTTCGCGTTGCCCCGTTGCACCACCACGGTGTCCATCGAGGACTTGTCGCTGCCCACATCCCACGCGGACCAAATCAGCTCAAACCCGAGTATCTTGGTGAAGAGGAATTCCGCCGCATGGAGGTTCTCCACGCAGACCGTGATGTGATCGATGCCTGTCGCGTGATTCATGGCGACACCTCCTTGCCGCGGGGCGGACAGCTTGGCTTTGACCCGGCACGACATCACAATAACATAACCGTGATATTGGTCAATAGCAGATTTATATTGAATTAGGAGCGTGAATACATGGCATTTTAGCGTGGCAGGACTGCATATGAAGAAAACATGCATGAACAAGCGTGTTCTATAGGGACCTGTACAGTTGATAATGCAATACGAAAAGTATATTGTCACGACCATGTGAGGCGAATCATTAATCGGAAGGCCCCATCCGGGTGCGAGGGAGGTGACGCATGACCTTCTATCAGGAGATGAAGAGTTTCGTGCTCGGACACGGGGCCATCCACAACGCGTATCTGGATCGCTTCAAGAGCGGGGACCTTGACGAGGCAGACCTGAAGGACTTTGCCGTTGAGTTCTATAACTTTGCCCGGTACTTCCCGCGCATCCTGGTCTCTCAGTTGGTCAATACGGAAGACGAACAGGTGGCGGATGAGCTGACCAAAGTCCTGTACTCGGAGCTAGGCGACGGACATTCTCGTCATCGTCACGAACTCCTGTATCGAGACTTCTTGCGATCCATCGGTATTGATGTGGGCTGGGCGATGTCTCGCGCCATGCTCCCGTCGACCCTGGCCTATATCGAGGGCATGGAACAATTGTACAGCGACGGGAACCATGCCAAGGCGCTCGGCGCCTCCTTTGGGCTGGAACATATGGCGATCACGATGTGGGATCATCTGATTCCCGGGCTGACCTCCCTGAAGACGACCCGCTATCCTTCCATGGACCTCACCTATTTCACCTTCCATCGAGAAGTCGAATCCACGCATGAGGACGCGATGGAGCATGCCGTGGAAGCGGTGCAGGGTGCGAGCCATACCGGCATGTCGGAGCAGGATAAAAGCGACTTCCGCTGCGGCGCCAGGACGGTCCTTGAATTTCTAGAGGCGTTCTGGATGGGATTGGACCGAACAGGGTCGTCGCGCCGTGCAGAATACGCCATCCATCATCGCGCGGCCTGAACGCTCGCGTGCAGGAGAGAGGAACCGGCATGTCGGAGATTGCCAAGTATCTGGAGGCCATCAAGGAACGATTCGATCTCAGCAGCGATTATGCGCTGGCGGAGAAGCTGGACATCGCACAACCGGAGGCCAATCTGATGCGCCGCGGGTTGAAAATCCCCAAGCCGGAGCTGTGCATTAAAATGGCCAAGCTGCTCCACAAGAACCCCGTTGAACTGCTCCTCATCGCGCAAAAGGACAAGGCTCCATCTTCCGCGAAGGAGTACTGGACCTTGGCGCTGACTGCTGTCGACGTGATGCTCCATGTGCCGAAAACGCCCAAGTACATTCCCCGCAAAGTCGAATCCATCGGGCGGGAATTGCGCCAGCTGGAGACCCAGACGTTGATCTATGAAGGCGCGGAGGCAAACGCCGAGGCGGTGCGCCTCGTGCAGACGGCCGAACATTCCATCGACGCCGTCATGGAGCGGTGGAACATTTGGAAACAGGGAGAGGCTCTGTATCCGAACTACCTCTTGGCGAATCAGGCTGCCGCCAAGCGCGGCGTCACCGTGCGGCGCCTATTGGTCCTGACACGGGAGCAGCTGCAAGACGATGCGGTGGTCGCGGATGCGATTCAAGTCATGGAGGATCAACGCCGCGCGGGGATCAAAATCTTTTTCGCCTTTCGGGACGAGCTCGCGCGGGCCCCGGCCTTCCAACGCTTCGAGCAGGACTATAGAGGCCAGGGAGCGGCGAATGATCTCAACGCCGCCATTTTTGACCGGGAGATTCTGATATTTTCCCGCTCTTACGGCCAGGTGCCGCTCGGCCTGGTCGGGAAGCCGACGGCGATCACCATGATCAATCAACTAGAGATTACATGGAAATCTGATCTGTTGCGCGATCTGGATCCGGCTCCGCTGTTCGACATGACGCGATACGTCTTCGAGTATGCCGGGCCCCAGGCCTTCAAAGTGGAATTGTCTCGTTGGAAGAAGTCCTTGCGATGAACTGTCCTGCTGAGCCGTTCAAAATCAAGGTCGTCGAACCTATCCGCCGCACCTCCCGCGAGGAGCGGGACCGGTTGCTGAGCACGGCCGGCTACAACCTGTTTCAGGTCCCGGCGGAGAGCGTCTACGTCGATCTGTTGACCGACAGCGGCACCTCCGCGATGAGCGACAACCAATGGGCCGGTTTGATGCTGGGAGACGAGTCCTATGCCGGCAGTAAAAGCTATTACCACTTGGAGGAAACCGTCCGCTCCATCTTCGGCTATCGGCACGTCATTCCCACGCACCAGGGGCGCATGGCCGAAAACCTGCTCTTTTCTACCGTCGTGAAGGCCGGCATGTGCGTCCCCAACAA
>CBDIWQ010000028.1:0-5768 GCA_965285965.1 uncultured bacterium
AACATGACCGGTTTTGCCTGTATTCCCAAATCCGCCAACTTGGCCTTCATCGCCCGAATGCTATCTTCATACCTCTGGGAATAGAGCGAATTTTGCCATTCCGCAACGTTAACGAAATTAAATTCAGCGTCGGGCTCAAGACTTCGGTGTAGCCTGCCGCTGATGAATCCCGGCACCTCTATGATAGTCCGTTTCATCTCATGCCACCAACTGAGGAACTCCTCTTCCTTATCCTTAGGCACCGAATAAACGTTGATGGCGACTACTGGAAGATTCATCGTTCTCTCCTTTGCAATTCCGGCTTTCCTCCGCCGGAAGGCTCAGGCCTCGTTCTGCTCACGTGTCTTACGTTGACCCTCCGTTTCCATTCCACCTTATCGCGAGTCGTTGAAGACGCTCACCTCACGCATCGCTTCCTCGGGTCAATTCATCCGCGAATAACTGAAGAGCAAGGGCTTGGTTGTGTTGTTCATCGGCTGCACTGTAGACCAGCGTGATGGCCTCATGACGCGAACGAGTGGCCAGTTCCTTAAGCGCCTCAATCCTGCCGGATAGGGCCAACTCGTCCCGGTAGCGCGCCTGAAAGCCCGTCCACTTGGCAGGATCGTGGCCGAACCAACGGCGGAGTGCCGTACTGGGCGCCAAATCTTTTCGCCACTCGTCGATTCGCGCCTTTTTCTTGCTGAACCCGCGAGGCCAGACCCGGTCGACCAAAATCCGGACACCGTCTCGTTTGCTGGGGCTCGCGTAGATGCGCTTAATCTGTATCCTCATGACATCCGTACCGGGTCTGGTTTACGCCTATAAGATCCCTTCCGGGCCTCTCGCTTTCTCTAGTCTTCCCGGACATAGGGATATTCCGGCTCAGCGCTTCCGTTGACCGGCGGCGCTCATGCCCCACAAGATGACGAGCACCATCCCGGCAAAGATCACCGGGAAATAGATAGCCACTAGTAAGCTATGTTCCATATCTACCACCTCCTCACACCTCTGACGCGGGTCTGTTCCAGGCATCCCTAGGATACCGGTTTCAGATGAATGTTCGAGAAGCGGGCCATGAAGGTTTCTTCATGACAGGCACCTATCTGCCCGCCGAAGCCTCCAGGGACGGGACTTGAGCTAGGGGTTGCCCTAGTGGGCTCGGCGATTCCAGCGCCGCATGCTTCAGTCGATGCTGTGCCATCTGCGGTATTCCTTAGTCTGGCTCATGCTGCTCGGCGGCTGCGCCTTGTTTGCGAAGCCCCCAGTGCATCCGCTTGTGGTCGGAGAGATCGAATTCGATCCGCCGACGATCCACACTATCGGGATCAGCTTACCGATTCGAGAAGGCGACGAGAATCACGCGGCCGCCGTGAACCTGTTTTATCGTCCGGCGGGCGAACCGGGCTGGAAAGAAGGACTGCCTTTGCAGCGTGTCCGGACGGACACCTTGCCGCGTCCGGTTCCGACTCCGTTCCCCGTTGCCGAGCAGTTTGCCGGCAGCGTGTTCGATCTTCAGCCGGACTCCGCCTACGACATCAGATTGGAAGTCGTCGATCCCGGGGGCGGGACCGTCACCAAAGTCGGCACGGTGAGCACGCGGCCCCTGCCGCTGGACGGCCCCGCCTCTCCGCATCTGATCAGAGTCGAAACCGATGCAGCCCTGGCCGCGGCGTTAGCCCGGGCGAACCCTGGCGATGTCATTGAGCTGGCCGCCGGCAGGTATCGCGGACCGATCCACGTGGATCGCAGCGGGACCGCCGACAATCCCATCGTGCTCCGCGGAAGCCATCGAGATGGGACCATCATTGAAGCCGCCGATGCGGAGCAGGCCATCCGTGTCACGGGAGCTCATATCATCGTCGAGCATCTCACGCTCCGACGGAGCGCCTGGGGCATGCGCATCAAGAATACGCATGACGTGGTGGTCCGGCAGATGCGCATGAACGGCGTGCGATACGGAATCGATGCGACAGGGGGAGCGAATCGGAACTTCTATATCTGCGACAACGTGTTGAACGGCAACGGGGTCACCTGGCCGGACACCAGCCAGCGGACATGGAATTTTGAAGGGATCGTCGTGACCGGAACCGGCCACGTGATCTGCCACAATACGTTGTCCGGGTTCGGCGACGCGCTGGGCCTCTCGCATGAGACGGAGATTCCCAACCGTGCGATCGATATCTTCGGCAATGACGTCCTCTGGGGGGGCGACGACGGGATTGAGCTGGACTTCAGCGAGCGGAACGTCAGGGCCTTTCGCAATCGTATCGGCAACGTCGGGATGGGCATCAGCTTCCAGCCTATCTGGGGCGGGCCGGTGTACGCCTTCCGCAATCTGATCTACAACACGGCAAACGCGCCGTATAAACTGAACCAGGATCCGAGCGGATTTCATATCTTTCACAACACGGCGATCAGGCCCGGCTGGGCCTGGGTGCAACATGGGGTCTATCTGTCCAATTTTTCCTTTCTGAACAACTTGACCGTCGGGACCGACCATGCGGTGAATGTCATTCCGGTCATTCGGTCAGCCCGCATCGATTACAATGGGTGGTCCCCCGACGGGGAATTCGTCTTCACCGAGAGCTGGAACGGGTTTTCAGCGTTGCGAAACGAATCGCCCTATGAGCGGCACGGCGTACTCTTGCAGCCGCCGGTCTTTCGCGAGCCGGTGCATATCCCGTCGCACTTCTCCGCCTTCATGCGTCCGCCGTCCGGGGTCGGCCTGCATGCCCGGAGTAACGCGGTGGATGCCGGCCTCCGATTGCCCAACGTCAACGACGCCTATACGGGCAGGGCGCCAGACTTAGGTGCCACGGAACAAGGCCTCGAAGCCCCTCACTTCGGCGTACGCCCGTAGCCGCATCTGCGGCCCGGCCGGCGGAACCGGCCGGGGCCGACAGGGCTTATTTCATCTTGCGCGGATCTTGGTAGACCATGAGATGGGCGTAGGGTGTGCCATCAAACATGATGTAGACGCCGGAGGGATTGGGGTGAGTCGGCAGCTTGCTGGCCGTCGGATCAAACGGCCACATGACCATCCAGTGCGGCGGTTCCTTGACCACCTTAGCCCCGTCCGGCTGCATCACTACCTTACCGTCTTTTTCATAATGAGACCCTCCACGCGCCATGTAGGCAATGCCCGGGACGGTGTTGCTTGGCTTGGGCGCGTTGTTCATTAAATCGGTCATCCATTGGTGGACGGCTCCGTCCATGCACATCGGATCCGGTTCGGGGAGATTCATTACGGTGGGGATGCAGGTAAACCCGTTGGTGCCAGGCTTCACTTCAACCAGCTTGCCGTCGCTCCCATACACCATGACGGCGGCTTCTTTCGCAATATGCGCGGGTGCGGCGCTCAATGCCAGTGCGGTTTGCTCTTGTTCAGACATCGATTTCACCGCCTTGACGCCGGCCCCTTTCTTCTCCGCTTTCTCGCCGGCGGGGGTGACGACGGGCAGGCACAGCGACAGAGCCATGATAACCGTGAGCATGCGTGCGATCATGATCGGCCTCCTTTTGTGAGAGCTGATTCGAGTGACCTGCGGGACGAGACACGAAAATGCTAGCGCGGGAGAAAACGGAAGTCCAGAGCTAGGCCGGCCGGAGTTGTTTCACCTTGGCCAGCAAAGTCTTGTAGTCGATGTCGAGGATCTGGGCGGCCTGGGTTTTATTGCCGCCGCAGGCGGCGAGCACGCGCTCAATATGGCGGTGCTCCACCTCATCGAGGGTGAGGCGGGCGGAATCCAGGATCGCCATGGTGTCTGCGATTGCTGGTAAGGCTCTTTCGACCTCATCACGCCCGATGGCGCCCTGGTCCGGACTCATGAGCACCAGCCGCTCGATCGTGTTGCGCAGTTCCCGGATATTGCCGGGCCAATGATAGGTTGCCAGAGACCGGTGCGCGTCCGGCGTCAGGGTCCGCGTCCCGGCTCCCGGCACCCGGACTGTCTGCAGGATGTGGTCCACCAGCCGTGGAAGATCGTCCCTGCGTTCACGCAACGGCGGGACCAGCAGGGTGACGGTGTTGATGCGGTACAGAAAATCCTCGCGGAAACGGCCCTCTGAAACCAACCGCCGGAGGTCCTGATTCGTGGCGCCCACGATGCGCACGTCGGCGTGCAGGGTACGGGTGCTGCCCACGGCGCGATATTCGCCCCGATCCAGCACCCGCAAGAGACTCACCTGCATCGCCGGGGACATTTCCCCCAGCTCGTCAAGAAACAAGGTGCCGCCTTGGGCCGCGGCGATCAGCCCGGGCTTCGACATCATCGCCCCTGTGAAGGCGCCTTTTTCATGGCCGAACAATTCGCTCTCCAACAATTCCCGGCTCACCGCCCCGCAGTTGACGGCGATAAAGGGTCCGGACGATCGGGAGCTGAGCTCATGGAGGAGGCGGGCCACGATTTCTTTGCCGGACCCGGTTTCGCCCTGGATCAGGACGGGCGCGTCAGAAGGGGCGACCCGGGCTATCTGTGCCCGCAAGCCCTGCCAGGCCGCGCTGGGTCCTTCGACGATGACATCCTGCCGATAGCCGCCGTGGCGCGCCGCCAGATTTTCCCGCCGAAGGCTTTTGACCGTGCGCAATTTCGCCAGGGCGGCGTTCACCGCGCTGCCGTCGAACGGGGTGTCTTTGATCAGAAAGTCCGCGGCCCCCTTCTTGATGGCCTCGACCGCATCTTTCACGTCGCCATGCCCGGTGAGCATCACCACATCCACATCCGATTGATGCTCCTGCACCCAGGCCAAAACGGCTCGCCCGTCGATGCCGGGCATGCGCAGATCCGAAATGACGCAATCGAATGTGCCGGTCCGCAGCGCCTCTATGCCGGCGTGGCCGTCGGAACAGGCGATGACCTCACAGCCTTCGGCTCTGAGCGCCTCGGTCAGGACCAACCGGACGAATTCTTCATCGTCGATGATCAAGACGCGCATAGTGTTCATTTCAGCAAGCCGTCCCCCGTGGCCGTCCTGGTCGTCGCCCGTTCGCTGCTGACGGCTTCTTCGCCATTCGGAAACGACAAAAAGAATGTGCTCCCGTGGCCCGGCTTGGATTCGGCCCAGACGCGGCCGCCATGTTTGTCCATGACCATCTGCACGATGGCCAGGCCCACCCCGGTCCCTTCGTATTCGCCCGGACCGTGCAACCGCTCGAACAACCCGAAAATCCTGTGAGCCTGGTCCGCGTCGAACCCGATGCCGGTGTCTTTCACCCAGACGATGCGCTCCCGGTCGGTGGTTTTTCCGCCGATCCTGATGTCACTGGCGTGCTGGGGACGGGTGAACTTGGCGGCATTGTCGAGCAGATTGGCCAGCGCCTGGCGAATGCTCACCGGCTCTCCGTACAGATCCGCGAACGGCAGGTCGACGTGGATCGAGGGTTTCGGCCCCGCCGCGTGCGCGACGCGGTGGTCTCCGCCAGGCGCTCCACGCGCAGCAGCCGCATGTAGCCGTCGGGATCGATCAGCCGGCCCTCGAAGGCGAACCAGCCGTCGCGCGCCTGTCCCAGAATCTGGGCTGCGACGACCAGCGCCAGCCCGATAATCGCCGCGGCGAGAAAGGGGGGCGCCCCCCTTTCTTCTCCGCCGCTCGCCGCGAGCAAGCCCCTAGGCCTCCGGCGCGCGGACGCGGAGCGCCGGATAGCGCGCCAGCAGGGCGGCGCATTCAGCCATGGCCTCGACGTCGTCGAACATGGGGACGCCCGCCTGCTCCATCGCGGCGAACCACTCGGCCTTCTTCGGCAGCGTCCCCATCATCGAATGCAGGATCGGCAGCCGCGCGCCCTC
>CBDIWQ010000029.1:0-13077 GCA_965285965.1 uncultured bacterium
AGCGGCATCGAGAATATCCGGATGCGCGGCATTCTCCTGGGCCTCACCCGGCGCGAGGCCGACCGGTTGCTCGACGATGTCGCCGAATTCACGGAGCTGGGCGACTTTCTTTCGATGCCGGTGCGGACGTATTCCAGCGGGATGCACATGCGGCTGGGGTTCGCCATTTCGACCGCGGTGGATGCCGACATCGTCCTGATGGATGAATGGCTCGCGGTCGGCGATGCGGACTTTCAGAAGCGGGCGCAGGACCGGCTCATGCGGTTTCTCTCGCGCTCGAAGATCCTGGTGCTCGCGTCGCATTCCGAACAGCTGCTGAAAGATATGTGTAATCGGGTCGTGCGGCTGGAGCACGGCCGTATCCAATCGACCTGGCAGGAACCGCCCGGCGGCGGCCCCTATACCCCTGACGGAACCATTCTACTGAAGGAGCGCACGTCATGAACGAGGTGTCTGTCCCGCAGAACCGCCCCAGCCCCGCGGCCCCGACCCTGGAGCGCTCCCCGGAGGCCACCCGCGTGACCCCGATGCGGCTCGTCCTCTTGGCCGCCGGCCATGTCCGGCAGGACTTCGTCAGTCTGATGGACGTCACATCGCCGGCCATGCTGCCCTATATGGGGCGCCCGCTGATCTACATCTCGGTGCTGAATTTTCTGAAACAGGGCGGGCGGGATGTCACCATCGTCATACCGGAAGGCGAGAAGCGGGTGGAAGCGTTCCTCCGGTCGGCGTTCGGGACGCGCATGACCCTGTCCGTGGTCCGGGCGCCGAACAAACCCGGCGCCACCCCGCTTCAATCATTGGAAGCCGCGCTGGAGGCCGTCACGGAGGGAGGCCTCCATGACAGCGCCGCTCTGATCGCGCACGGCGATATTTATTACGAAGTAGGGCGGTTCGACCCGGGTGCGCAGCCGGTGGTCTTTACCTCCGCCCATATCGATTCCGACAAGTACTCCACGATTCATGTCCTCAACGACCGGTATCTTTTTGAGGAAGCGTGGGCCGGGACCAAATCCACGCACGGGACGCCGGGAGACTCACACGCCACCTATACCGATATCGGCCTTTACTACGTCCCCTCCGTCGCCGCGATGCACGGGGCGCTCAAACAAAGGCCGCTCGCGGCCTCCACCGTCGGGGGCTTCTTTTTTCACCTGTATGGCGGCGCCATTGCGCTCAAGGACGTCGAAGCCTGGATCGACCTCGGCCATCTGGATACGTCCGCGCGCATCCGGACGCATGTGCTCGGCACCAGAGAATGCAATCATCTGGACATCGATGAAATGCGCGGCCTGATCACCAAGCGCGGGCGGAACCAGGAGAAGCTGCTCCAAGAAATCAACTATTACAACCGGCTCCCCAAGGAACTCACTGTGTACTTTCCCCGGATGCTGGAATCCCGGTTGGGCAAGGACGTGTCCTATACGATCGAATACTACGGCTACAAGACTCTCTCCGAGTATCTGGTGTTCTACGAGGTGCCGAAGACGGTGTGGCATCAGGTGCTCGTCAAGATCCTGTCCATCCACAAGGCCTTCCGATCCAGGGCCGAACAAGAGGTGGAGCCGGAGCGGGTGTATGACTTCTATTGGAACAAGACGGAGAAGCGGCTCAACGAGCGGGCCCGGCTCACGGCCATTCTGCCGCTGCTGGATGCGGACGAGGTGGTCATCAACGGCATGGCGCACCCGGGCTGGCAGGCCTGCCGCCCCGCGATCCAGGCGCGTATCCGCCATATGGCCGATCATTGCACGACCAGCGTCATCCATGGCGACCTGTGCTGCGGCAACATCCTCTATGATCCCCGGACGAGTCTGATCAAGTTCATCGACCCGCGGGGAGACTTCTTCGAAGAGGGCTGCCATGGCGACCCCCGATACGACATGGCCAAGCTGCTGCACTCCTTCCACGGCGGGTACGATTTCATTCTGCACGAGATGTATCAGCTCTCCGTCCTGGGCGAGAGCCGCTATGACCTGGCACTGCTGCGCTCGGATTCGGCGCGTGACGCGGAAGCGGTGTTGTTTCAGTTACTGGCCAGCGCCACCGGCTATGCCGTCCGGGACTTGCTCACGCTGGAAGCGCTGTTGTTCCTGACGATGCTGCCGTTCCACTGCGATGACGGCAAACGGCAAACCGCCCTGTATCTCCGGGGACTCATGCTGTTGAAGGAGGCCTTCGGTGAGAATTTGTCTTGATGTCGATGGGACGCTCTGCGAACTCAAGAGCCACGGCGACGATTATGCGACGGTCCGGCCGCTCCCGCATGCGGCGGAAGCCATACGAGCGCTCAGAGCGGCCGGTCACTATGTGATCCTGGCCACGGCCCGTCATATGAAAACCTGCGGAGCCAATGTCGGCCTGGTCGTCGCACGGCAAGGGCCCACCCTGATCGAATGGCTCACCCGCCACGGCATCGAGTATGACGAACTGTGGTTCGGGAAGCCGCACGACGACTTGTATGTGGACGATAAAGCCATGGCGTTTTCGGGCAATTGGTATTCCATGAGCCCGGACATGCTGGTCCGCCAAGCGGATGCCGAGAGGCAGAAGCTGAACCTGGTCGTCGCCATGGCGGGCGCCGGTTCGCGCTTCAGTCGGGCCGGCTATGCGCTCCCCAAGCCGCTCATCCCGGCGTTCGGCGAGCCGATGTATCGGCATGCGGTCCGGTCGCTGCCCTTGCATCTGGCGGAACGGCTGATATGCATCATCCGGCGGGATAGGCATGCGGCCATGCTGCGCCGCGATATCGAACAGGTGTTTGAGGCCTACCGTCCGATCGTCGTCGAGATCGACGGCCTGACCCGCGGGCAGGCCGAAACCGTGCTGTATGCGAAGCATGACCTCGCGTTTCACCTACCGGTGCTCGTGCACAATGCGGATAGCGCCTTTGAAGTGCGAAGCTTTGCGGACTTTCCTCCCGCCGCGGACGGCGGGCTCTTGCTGTTTAAAGGGACCGGCACAAAGTGGAGCTATGCGGCGATGGATCCTGACGCGCGGGTGACTCGCGTCGCAGAAAAGGATCCCATTTCGCCGCATGCCTCGACCGGCACCTATTATTTCCGGTCTTCCGTCCAATTATTCCACCTGATCGAGGACGCCATCCGGCGGGATGAGACCACTAACGGCGAGTTCTATCTGGGGCCGCTGTACAACCGGATGATCGAGCAGGGGTATACCGTTCGGGGCTGCGAAGTGGACCGCTTTATCGGTTTCGGAACGCCGGAAGATCTGGCGTTCGCGGAAGCGGATCCCGCCAATGCCGGCGCCATCAAGCGCCTCGCCGACCGAGCGGCGGCGAAACCGGACCACCTCCGGGCCTGGTCCGCCTCCGCACCCGTCCCCGCAGAGGCCGATTGAGACACACGAGGGTATTATGACCGACTTACAACATTCCCCCGGGCCCTCTCCCAAAGTCGCGGTTCTCTTATACGGGATGCTGCGGACGTTCCGGATCACCGCCCCCTCCTTCCATCGCCACGTCGTGAGCCCGAACAATGCGGATGTCTTTTATTTCGGCCCCGCGCAGACCGACTCCCCGACCCTGGCGCACAAAGGGCATCTCGACCTGTTCGGCAATGTGAAACTCAATCCCAAGGGAAACGTTGATGCGGTGGACGACATCCAGAAGGATGATTTTCTCTCCGCCTATGGACCCGCCATGCGGCACTACCGTTTGCATATGGTGGAGCAGGACGAGTTCGTCCGCCAGGCGGCCGTCGTCGACCGGCAAGAATGGATCTTCGGCCTGAACCCGGCCCGCATGTTCTCCATGGTCTTCAATATGGAAGGCGCGGTACACCTGCTGGAGGAATATGAACGCGAGCATCAGGTCCGTTACGACTTCGTCATTATCACCCGGCCGGACCTGGCTTTTTATTCACCCGTGAACGCCCGGGGCCGGGCGGGGCAGGTGCATGTTCCATCAGGCGAGGGGTTCGACGAGTGGGGCAGAAAACACATCGGCAACGCGCGTGTGTTGTATTACAAGAACGTCGCCACCGGAGATTACCTCGCGGGGGGAGATCTCCTCCATTTCAACGACCAGTTGTTCGTCTTGCGCCGGGACGATCTCGGCTGCTTTTCCGGGCTCAGCAAAGCATTGAGCGGCTACCTCGCGAACAAAGTGCCCGCATCGCCCGAATCCATCTTCTATCTGCACTTGTGCCAACGGCATGGACTGAAACCCGTATACCATCCGGAATGGTGTTATGAAATCTATCGACCGGGTATGCCGCTCGTTCAGAACGTGGCCGATACCAGCCTCATTGCGCTGGTTGACCGCTATCATCCGAAGGCGCGGGAACGATTCTGGCAGAATCCGGTCGGAAGCCTGCTGCGGGACGCGAAACGCTTGACCAGGAAAGTGATCCACCGGATCACCCGCTGAACTGTGGCGATCAACGACCAGGACATTACCGTCGTGTTCCAAGGGCCTGTGGTCCCAGGACCTGCGGGCACCGCCGAATGCCTCCGGCGGACGCGGCAGGTGCTCCCGCGCAGCCGCTACGTACTCAGTACCTGGAGGGACAGTCCGGTTTCTGGGTTCGACGTCGATCAGGTCGTCGTCTCGGAGGATCCGGGCGGTCTCCCGGGCATCAAACGGCGGGACGGCGCCGCCGCGTCGAATAACGTCAATCGGCAGATCCTCTCCACCCGGCAGGGCCTGCGCGAGGCGGAAACCCGCTACGCCATTAAAATCCGGACCGATTGCGCGTTGGAGCAGGCCTCGTTCCTCCGGCTGTATGAGCGGTTTCATGAGGCCAGCGGCCGGCCGCGCATCGTCGCCTCCTCCCTCTTCACAATCGATCCATCGATGTTCGAGCAATTGCCGTATCATGTCAGCGACTGGTTTCAATTCGGTGACACCGGCGCGCTGCGCACCTACTGGTCCGGCCCGTTCATGTCGCCCCAGGATGCGATCTACTATGAAACCCATCCGCAGGCCGCGCATGCCACCTTTATGGACCGCCGCTTTCGCAGCCGGCTCGCCGTCGAGCAATTCATGGCGGTCCACTATGCGTCATGCTGCGGATATCCCGTCCCGTCGTATCACAATGATCTCCGCATAGAAGTGGTCGACGGCTACCGCCGGTGTCTGGCCGAACAGTTTCTGATCCTCGACCCCTGGGATATCGGGCTGCGATTTACCAAATATGCTTGGGCCTATCGCTCGAGCTTCCAACGATTGAACTGCCTGCTGTTCTCGGATTGGTATCAGCTCTATATCCATTATGGCGGGACCGCGATCGGCGCGCATGATCCCGCAGCCATCCGGACGAGGCGGCGACAAAAACAAATCGCGCGTCTGTTGGGCAAATGGTTCGACAAAGCCGGCCCCCTGTTACTGCGTCCGGGGCTCAAGCCCCTGGTAAACCGCCTGCTCGCCCTCCTCGCCTGGCAAGGAGAGCGCGCACGCGCCCTTTCTCCGAGCCACGCGACAGGCGTTCAACCTGCTCCCCTACCGGATCACCCGCGGTGGCGTCCGTAGCGCGGCGGGCTTCTCTGCTTGCCGGTTGACGTTCACTGAGGGGACTGTCTAGCTGTCAGGTGCCGGTTCCCGGAGTTAGCCTCTCCGGATGTCGCCCTTCGCGCGCCTGCGCAGCAAGCTGTACCGGATCCGCCGGCTCTCTCTGGAATGGATGCGTGCGGGAGGAGATCCCCAAGAGATCGTGGACAGCCTGCTGTATTTTTACAAGCTGCTCGAAAAGCACCGTGTCCGGGCGGGAGAGCAGACGCTCGACCGATTAATTCTACGGTTACAGAAGGGGCCTTCCGCCGCGTCGTCCGACCACGCCTCAGCGGCCTGATATTCCTCCAGCGACCGTGCTGGTTCCCCAGCGTGCTGTGCGCCCGAGCGGGGGGCTTCCCCAGTGGGCGTGTACGCGTTCCGCTTGGTAGCGTGAGCAGAGCCCGGAGGTTATCATGGCCCTCTTGTCACAGCAGGAACTGCAGTCTGTCATCGAACAATCACAAGGACCGTGCGTGTCGCTATTTCTGCCCACTCACCGGGCCGGTCCCGACATTCAACAAGATCCTATCCGGCTCAAGAATCTGGTGCGGCAGGCCGAGGCACAGCTCATTGAGGAAGGGACGCGACCCGCGGAGGCGCGTGAACTCCTGGCGCCGATTACCGATCTGGTCGACGACGCAGGATTCTGGCGGCATCAATTGGACGGCTTGGCGATTTTTCGTTCCCGAGAGGTCTTTCGCCTGTACCGGCTTCCTTTGTCGTTACAGGAGTTCGTGACGGTGTCGGACCGGTTTACGGTCAAACCGCTGCTGCCTTTGCTGATTAATGAAGCGCGGTTCTATGTGCTGGCCCTCAGTCAGAAGGCGGTGCGTCTTCTCGACTGTTCCCGCGATCACATACAGCGTGTGGATCTGCCGCAAGTTCCCCAAGGCATGGAGGAAGCGCTTCCGGAGGGGCCCGCGCCCCAGCTGCAACGCTACACGCTTCCCTTGGGTGGACCCAACGCCACGCGCATTCCGGGGCATGGGGTAGGCATGGAGGATGTCAACGTGATCAATCTCACACGCTACTTCCATCGCGTGGAAGACGGCCTCCGGCCCATCCTGAAAGATGAGCGCGCGCCGCTGATCCTGGCCTGCGTGGACTACTTGGCCCCGGTGTTCCGGGAAGTGAGCCGCTATCGGCCCATCCTGGACCCCATCGTCGCCGGTAATCCCGACGGCCTCTCCGATGAGGACCTGCAGGCCAAAGCCTGGCGCATCGCAGAACCCTATTTCCGTCAGGCGAGGGACCAGGCGGCAGCCGAGTACCATGACGGGGTGGCGAAAGGGCGCGCCGGTCATAGCCTTAAGGACGTGTTGACGGCCGCCTTTCAAGGGCGGATCGCGACTCTGTTCGTTCCCGTAGGCGTGCACCGGTGGGGCCATTTTAGGTTTGAAGAATTGACCCTGGACGAGCATGCCGACGAGCGTCCGGGTGATGATGAATTACTCGATTTGGCGGCCATGCAAACCCTCGTGCATGCCGGAACGGTCTATGGCGTCGCGCCGGAAGACATCCCCGGCGGGGGGCTCCTGGCCGCCGTCTACAGATATTGAAGCCTGGAGGTGCCATGGACGTACAAATCGAAGGGCGTCAGACAACGGTCACTCCCGCACTGAGAGCGGACATCGAAGCCCGCGTGGCCGACTTGCATCCTGAGGACATCACGCATGTCCGCGTTACCTTGACAGAACTTCCACATCGAAAAGCGGATGATTCTTTTGACGTCATCATTGTGGTCCAGATTCCCGGACACACCCTCACCGCGAGAAAGCAGCAGAACAGTTTCGAAGAAGCGCTCCGCGACACGTTTGCCGCCATGGAGATTGAATTGGACAAAGTCCGGGACAAGCGGGCGACGCATGACGTGCGCCTCAACGCGCCTCCGGAACGCGGCATCGTCACGAAACTCTTTCGAAAAGAAGGATACGGATTCATCACCATGGAAGACGGAACGGAAGTCTATTTTCACCGGAATGCGGTGCACGACTTGAAGTTTGAAGAACTCGACGGCATGGCTGTGAGCCTCAACGTGGGCCAGGGTGACAACGGTCCGCAAGCCACCACTGTCAATCCCGTTCCTTCAGTCGCCGAACGGTACGCGGATAAAGGTTCGGTCACATAGGGCAGCCGTGATCAGACCGCGATTCACCCGGAGCCCCTTGCGGCGCGGCACCGCAGTCGCCGTCATGGCAATGAACATGGTATTCGTCTGTGAGGGCTGCTCCCTGGTCCGGGTAGGGCCGGCGGTCGAGATTCAAGACGTCAATTCAACCGGCCAAGCGAACAAGAACCTTGAGGCAATCCGGGGCATGCAAGCCGACCGGCGTCGGCAGCAGCATGCTCCTGCTGATGCGTCTCGTCTCTCCGATGCCGCCACGAGGGGACTCGCTCCGGACGGTGCTCAGCCCTCTGCTCCCTTCATGGATAGACCGGTGGACGGCGGATCCCACGCCCGTTCGATGACCCCTTCGTCGACTCCGGTTCGGCCTCAGGCTGATGCGATCGCAACATTGCCATGGACCCCGCCGCCGGTTTCCCGCCCCGTGCAGCCGGACCGCCCGGTGCCAGCCTATACCGTTCCGGCGCCTGTGGGTCCGGACCAAAGTTCCAGCCGCTGCGTACCGGACGGCATCGCCGGACAACGCTGCCTCCGATAGCGCTCAAGAGAGCGGGCCTGTTTCACTCTGCGCTCTCCATCAATTCCGGCACACTGCGGGAACCGCCGGCAGGCGGCCGAATCAAGAATCCGCTGCGGATCCCATCGGATGGCAATGGCCGGTGATCCACACTGCCATAACAGGAGTCACTGGACGGGCATACTGCTGTTGGACCCGCGATGTTTCTCATCGGCCGCCGGTCGTCTCGCCGGAACCACAGGAGCCATGATGTCCCGACACTGCATCGAATGGGACATCCTGTCCGCAATGTCCGGCCTTGTTCTGCCGCGTTTGGGATGTTTTCAGTGGCCTTCATATTGCTACCTTCACCTCATGAATGAAGAGGCCTGTGTCTTATTGTTGCCAAGCCGGCTGGACAGGCAGGTCGTCCTCACCCGTATCGCCGGCAGGCCCAGACGTAACTCAGTAAGGAGGTGACGGTATGGAATCACGGTACTTGTCCTACGGCGCGGTTTACATGCTGACTGTGGGCTCTCTGCTCATCACGCTGGGTACCTCCGGCATGCCTGCGCAGGCGGCCGATAAAAGCGGCGTGCTGAAGGCCAGCGAGATAATCGGAATGAAAGTAGAAGATACCGAAGGCAAAGGATTGGGAGATATTCGGGACCTGGTGATCGATCCGGAGGATGGCGGCGTGCAGTATGCGGTGCTCGAATTCGGAGGATTCGCCGGAGTGGGAGACAAATACTTTGCCGTCCCCTGGGAAGCGCTCCAGCTGAATCAGGAGCAGAAGAAGATCGCGTTGGATGTGAGCAAGAAGGACCTCAAGGATGCGCCGGGCTTTGACAAAGATCACTGGCCGGATTTGAGCCAGGAGCAGCAGCAGATCGCCATTTATGAATTCTACGAGGTTCCCTCAGACCGTGAGGCGACGATACAGTCGCTGCCGTAACGAGAACGAGGCCTGCACCGAGGACGACGTCGGTCCTCGGTCAGCCCACCCTCGAACTCGCCGCTTGTATCGCCCGTCCCTCGGGGCGGAAGACGGGAAGGACATTGGGGAAAAACTGTTGAGCGCGCGCGACCAGCGCGCTGAGTCCGCTCCCTTCAAGTCCCGCAGCCGCTCGGACATGCTCAGGGCCGCGCGAGTGGATCGGATCTCTTTGCCGTGCGTCTTGGGCGGAAAGGTTTAAGAAACGGCGCTCGTGGACCATAGTGCCGCTCGCCAGATCTTCCACCAGCGCCTGAGACATCTGACCGGCAGCGCAGGCGACGATGACCCGCAACGTTCTCCCTACTCTCCGCTTTGCTGAATCAATTTGGCCACGAGTCCCGTCCAGCCCGTTTGATGGCTGGCTCCGATCCCGGCCCCGTTGTCCCCATGGAAATATTCGTAAAACGGGAGGTGGTCGCGCCAATGCGGATCCTGCTGAAACTTGTCCGTCCCGCCGAACACCGGGCGGCGTCCGTCCGGATCGCGCAGAAAAAGATGCGTGAGGCGCCGCGAGAGTTCAGCCGCCACGGCCGAGAGCGTGGCGAATCGTCCCGATCCCGTGGGGTATTCGACTTGGTAAGCTTCGCCGTAAAAATAGTGAAACTTCTGCAGGGATTCGATGAGCAGGTAGTTGACGGGAAACCAGACGGGACCCCGCCAGTTGGAGTTGCCGCCGAAGACCCCGGTCGTCGATTCGGCCGGTTCATAGTCGACACGGTACGATCTCCCCGACACATCCAGCACATAGGGATGGTCGCGGTGATACCGCGACAGCGCGCGGACACCGTAGGGCGAGAGAAACTCCGCTTCGTCCAGCATGTATCGCAGCACGGACGTCAGGCGGTCCCGATTGACCAAGGAGAGGAACCGGCGCACCCCTCCGTCATGCGAATGGGTCTCGATGTGGGCGCTGAAGTCCGGCCGGTTCTCGATGAACCATTGCATGCGGTGCTTGAAGCGCGGAAGACGGTCGATCAGGTCGCCGTCCAGCGTCTCCACGGCGAAGAGCGGGATGAGCCCGACCATGGAACGGACCTTCAGGTGATGCATCCGTCCGTCGGGCAGATGCAGGACGTCGTAAAAAAATCCGTCCTCCTTGTCCCACAATTCGATTTTCCGCCCGCCGATATTGTTCATGGCCTGGCAGATATAGACGAAGTGCTCGAAGAATTTGCTCGCGACATCTTCATAGGCGCGGTTGTCTCGCGCCAGTTCCAGCGCGATCGTCAGCATGTTGAGGCAATACATGCCCATCCAGCTCGTGGCATCGGATTGCTCAATGTGGCCGCCGGTGGGCAACGGCTTGCTGCGGTCGAACACCCCGATATTATCGAGGCCCAAAAAGCCCCCCTGGAAGATATTCTTCCCGTCCGCATCCTTCCGGTTCACCCACCAGGTGAAATTCAACAGTAGCTTGTGGAAGACCCGCTCCAAGAACCGGCGGTCCCCGACCCCTTTGCGTTTTTGTTCGATTTTATACACGCGCCACGCCGCCCAGGCATGGACGGGAGGGTTGACGTCGGAGAAGGCCCATTCATAGGCGGGAATCTGGCCGTTCGGATGCATATACCACTCACGCAGCAGCAGCACGAGTTGCTCTTTCGCGAACGTCGGGTCCAGCAGGGCCAATGGGATACAGTGAAAGGCCAGATCCCAGGCGGCATACCAGGGATACTCCCATTTGTCCGGCATGGACAACACGTCTTCATTGTACAGATGGATCCAGTCGGCGTTGCGGCCTCCCCGGCGCTCATGCGGAGGGTCTTCGCCCGTGGGATCCCCTTTGAGCCAGCGCTTCACGTCGTAATGGTAAAACTGCTTGTTCCAGAGCAGACCGGCAAAGGCCTGGCGCTGCACCGCCCGCACGTCCGCCGACCCATCGCCCGGGGCGAGCGCGTCGTAGAACTCATCGGCTTCTGCCCGGCGGGTCGTAAGCACGGTATCGAACGCGGGGCCGGAGACGACCGTTTCCGCCTGTTTGTCGGTCAGACGTAGGCGGACCGTAGCGGAGGCGCCGGGCGCCAGCGTCAGCAAATAGTGCGCGGCCGCTTTCGATCCGATCTTCTGCGGGTTGACCGCCTCCTTGCGGCCCTCCACGATGTAGGCATGAAAGGCGTCTTTGACGTAGGGCGCGCCGTCCGGATCTGCGAACAACCGTGCGGTGTTGGTTTCGTTTTCGGTAAAGAGCAGCGCCGGCCCGCCGGCGCACAGCAGCCGCCGATACCCATAATAATCATGCGTCAGTTCGATGACACTCGCATCCGGGGGCGGGTCTCCCTGGCGCATCCGGGGCCGACGGGCATCGAGGCCCCACGACCAGGTGTTCCGAAACCACAGCGTCGGCAACAAGGTACACTCCGCCGCGTCCGGTCCCCGGTTGATCACTTCAATGCGGATCAGCAGATCTTCAGGAGTGGCTTTGGCGTACTCCACGTAGACGTCGAAATACCGGTCTTCATCGAACACCCCGGTATCGATCAGCTCGTACTCCTGCGCCAGCCGGCCTCGTCTCCGGTTTTCCTCCACCAGCGTCGCATAAGGGAATGCGGCGTGCGGGTACTTGTAGAGATATTTCATATAGGAGTGCGTCGGGGTCGAATCGAGGTAAAAATAGTATTCCTTGACGTCCTCGCCATGATTGCCCTCGTTGCCGGTCAGCCCGAACAAGCGTTCCTTCAGGACGGCATCGCGCCCGTTCCAAAGGGCCAGCGCAAAACAGATGTATTGGTGGCGATCGCTGATGCCCGCCAGCCCGTCCTCGTTCCAGCGATAGGCCCGCGAACGGGCATGATCGTGAGGGAAGGCGTCCCACGCCGTGCCGGACACGCTATAGTCTTCCCGCACGGTGCCCCAGGCCCGTTCGCTCACATACGGACCCCAGCGTTTCCAATGATGCCGCCGTTGGGCGTCTTCCTCGAGACGCTGCTGTTCCGCCGGCGTACGGGACGGAGGTGTTGCGGGTTGTTCAGAGGCCATACCACTCCTTCGGTGCATCCCTGCTCCAACGGGAGCCGCCGGTTGCGCGGTGCTTGCGATATGACCCTAATCTCGCGCGCGATGCGCCGTCAATGGCAGGACGCATAGATGCGTCTGGTATAGTCCTTTCAGGGGCCGCGAACTCGGGGTCGGTCCGGGGCTGTCCGTCCGTCGAGTCGCCGCGATGAGATGTTGGCCTTCCTCAGATCATAGGCTGGCGCCACCCTGGCGGGACATCACCATGAGAACCTACGAAACTGTTCGCATCATCCGGCGCGATGATCGTATCCAAGCTGTCCTTCCTTCTCATCTGCGTCATCACCGGCCTCAATGCGCCACAAGCCCTGGCGGGAATCCGTGAACCAGAGGGCACACCACCCGTCGTGCCCTGGTGTTCCGTTGATGATAGACACGGCCATGGGCCGTCCGGTCGTGTATCTGATCAACACGGAGACCGACGCGTTGATCACCGTAGATCTTCCAAGGTTGCCAGGCTTCCCGGTGACTTCCGCTTTCACGCCGCGTGCGCGGTACGTGCATTAGAGCATTCTAACTGCCTGCTAACACTCGTTTAATCTGTCGATGTTAGTTTCGACCTGGGCAGTGTGAACAGGATTCATGTGGAGGGCACGATGACTTGTCAGAAATGCCAGGGGCTCATGATTGAAGAACAACGACCGGAGCTTTCTCCGGATATGGTCGGACATCGGTGCGTCAACTGCGGGCTGTACCTCGATCCGCTCGTTCAACATAACCGCCGGGGCGCGGCGACCAATCGAAACTCGCTCGTACGGGCGGCCTGAAGAGCTCCTTGTCCGGCCTGGCGGTGGACTTGCTGCCGGGCCGGAGCGGGTGTGGACGTCGCGTACGTGGTCAGATCGAAAACTCAGCCCAGAGAAACGTATGATCTGATGGGTCTTTCGCTCGCCGTGGCTCGACGTCCACCTCTACCCGCAGACACCGTTCCGCCA
>CBDIWQ010000030.1:0-9622 GCA_965285965.1 uncultured bacterium
GATCACACCTCGCCCTCGATTTACGTCAAGTTCCCGGTGGTCACTTCGCCGTCCGTCCTCAGCGCGGCGTTCCCCGGCGTGTCGTTCCCCGAGGGCATCAAGCTCGTGTCGGTCGTCATTTGGACCACGACCCCCTGGACCCTGCCGGCGAACCAGGCGGTCTGCCTTCATCCGGACATTGACTACGCCTTTGTCCAGGTCGGCGACCAGCTGCTCATCGTAGCCGAGAAACTGCTGGAAAGCGTCGCCAAGGCCTGCCGGTTGGAAGGCTACCGCGTGGTCGGTGTGAAAAAAGGCGCAGAAGGGTTCGAGGGACTGGAAACGCAGCGTCCGTTAACGACGGGTTTGTCGCCGATCCTGCTCGGCGATTTTGTGACGCTGGATCAGGGCACCGGCTGTGTGCATATCGCGCCCGGTCACGGCATGGAAGACTATCTCCTGGTGTTGAACCACAACGCCCGGGCGTCGGCCGGCGAGAAGCTGGAGATTCTCGCGCCGGTCGACAATGGCGGACGGTTTACGGACGTGGTGCCTGAATTCGCCGGCCAGCACGTGTTCAAGGCCAATCCGAACATCGTGGAGTATTTGCAGGCCAACGGCCGGTTGCTGGGGCAGGGCTCCTTGAACCACTCCTACCCGCACTGCTGGCGTTGCAAAAGCCCTGTCATCTTCCGCGCCACTGAGCAATGGTTCGTGTCGATGGAAACGAACGAGCTCCGGAAGGACGCGTTGGCCGAAATAGAACGGGTGCAATGGATCCCGGGTTATGGCCGCGACCGGATCGAAGGCATGATCAAAAACCGGCCGGACTGGTGCCTCTCACGTCAGCGTGTTTGGGGTGTGCCCATCCCGGCTTTCACTTGTGCGGGTTGCCGGGCCGTCGTGGCCGACCCGGCCATCATCGAGCACATCGCGACGTTGATGGAGTCTGATGGGGCGGATGTGTGGTTTGCACGATCGGCGGCGGACCTGCTTCCGGCCGGAACCGCCTGTTCCCAGTGCGGCGGAACCGCGTTTGAGAAAGAGCGGGACATTCTCGATGTCTGGTTTGAGTCAGGAGTCAGCTATGCGGCGGTATTGAAACCAAGGAAATGGTGGCCGGCCGATCTCTATCTGGAAGGCTCCGATCAGCACCGGGGATGGTTCCACAGTGCGTTGCTTGCCGGGGTCACCACAGATCGGCGTGCCCCATACAAAGCCGTGCTGACGCACGGTTTTGTGGTAGACGGGCAAGGCAAAAAGATGTCGAAGTCGGCGGGGAATGTGGTGGCGCCGCAGGATGTCATAAAGCAATCGGGGGCCGAGATCCTCCGGCTGTGGGTGTCGGCGCAAGACTATCGGGAAGACCTGCGCATTTCCCAGGAAATCTTGAACCATCTCATCGAAGCCTATCGCAAAATCCGCAATACCAGCCGGTTCTTGCTCAGCAACCTCTATGATTTTGATCCCTCCCAGCACCGGGTCCCTTATGCTCAGTTGCCTGAACTCGATCGCTGGGCCCTGCTGCGGCTGAGCGAGCTGATTCCACGGGTCAGGAAGTCGTATGAGGACTGTGAGTTCCACGCGATTTTTCACGCGTTGAACAATTTTTGTTCGGTCGATCTGAGCGCGGTCTATCTCGATATCCTGAAAGATCGGCTGTACACATTCCGGGCGGATTCTCCGTTTCGCCGGGCTTCGCAAACCGTGCTGTTCGACCTCATCATGGCGATGAACAAGCTGATGGCCCCGATCTTGAGCTTCACGGCCGACGAAATCTGGCGTGTGCTGGCGGCGCAGGTCCCCGGAGGGCTGCCTCATGCCAGCGTCCATTTGGCGCCGTTTCCTGAAGTCGACCCGGTGTGGCTGGATACGGAGCTCGGACAGCGTTGGGACAAGCTGCTGACCTATCGGAGCCAGGTTCAGGGGGTCCTGGAGGGGAGCCGCCGAGACAAGGTGATCGGCTCTTCTCTCGAGGCGCATGTGCACTTAATCGCCGATAGCGGCACCTACGAATTTTTGAAACGGTATCAGGCCGATCTCGGCACCATCTTCATTGTATCCACCGTGACGCTCAGTCGCGGGTCGGATACGGAGGGGCCGCTGACGGTCTCGGTCGAAAAGTCGAAGGCCGGCAAATGCGAACGCTGCTGGAATTACCGGGAGGCCGTGGGAGCGGACGCGCATCACCCGACGTTGTGCGACCGTTGTGTGGAGGCGGTCAGGTGAACGGGCTATCGCTCCGCAATCTGCTGCTGGCGACGGTCACCGGCTCAGTCATCGTGCTCGATCAGGTGACGAAACTCCACATTATGCAAACGATGCGGCTGCATGAGTCGATCCCGATTGTGCCCAACCTGTTCAGCCTCACCTATATCCGTAACCCGGGCGCGGCCTTCGGACTCCTGGCGGGGAGCAGCAATGCGTTTCGAATGGTGTTCTTCGGGCTGACGTCGATTTTTGCTCTCGTCTTGCTCGGCACGATTTTGTTTCGCATGCCGGAGCGGGACTGGCTTGGGCGGCTGAGTGTGGCCGGAATCCTGGGCGGGGCGGTGGGGAACCTGATCGATCGCCTCCGGTACGGAGAAGTGATCGACTTTCTTGATGTGTATGTCGAAAATTACCATTGGCCGGCGTTCAACGTGGCCGATTCGGCCATCACGATCGGGGTTATCTTCCTCATTATCCATTTTGCGTTCGAGAAAAAAGATCCGGCCGTCCCTGACAAGACCTCTTCTTCCGCGTCTCCCGCATAAGCCTACAGGTCCGGACTCAGCTGCACGCCCTTCGATCCGCCGTAGTCCGGACATGATCAGGAAAGACACCGCCTACCGAACCACTATAAACACCATGATACCGAGGACGATCCGGTAATAGGCAAAGGCCCGCAAGGTGTGGCGTTGGACGTAGGTCAGGAAGGCGGCGATCACCGCCCAGGCCACCAGGAATGAGACCATCATTCCCAGGGCGAGCGCCACAAGGTCCTGGCTCGTGAACGTCGCCTGAGCTTTGTACGTTTCATAGACGGTGGCCGCAATGATGGTGGGCAAGGCTAAGAAGAACGAATATTCCGTCGCGACTTTACGGTCAAGCCCGGCGAGCAATCCCCCGATGATGGTGGAACCTGATCGCGACATACCGGGAATGAGCGACGCGCATTGCGCGATGCCCACCCAGAAGGCGCTGGACACGGGTACCTGCTCGAGAGTCATGGTCCGGCTCGGCCGCTTGAAGGCCTCCACAAGGAGGATGATGACCCCGCCGAGGATTGAGGTGAGGGCGACGGTCTGAGGCGTAAACAAGTGGGCGGTGATCCAACTATGCGCCAGCAGACCCACCACGGCGGCGGGCAAGAAGGCGATGCCCAGACCGAGCAAGAACCAGAGGTTCGGATGGGCTTTCATGGACGTGTGGAGCAGCGTGGACCAGGTCCGCTGCTGTCCGCCGCCGACAAGTTCGAAAAACCCCGCTTGTTCCTGCCATGCTCCGGAAAGGAGTCGGCCGATCTTTTCCCGCTCGAACACGATCACGGCCAGGATCGCTCCAAGCTGGATAGAGATCTCCGCATTGGCCGCGACGTCCCCGGTGAAGCCCAGGGCATGGCCGACCAAGATGAGGTGCCCGGTGGAGGAGACGGGCAAAAACTCAGTGAGTCCCTCCACGATTCCCAGGATGACGGCGAGCGCCGGGCCCCATTCGTTCATGTCTGCCTTTGCGAGGTGAAAAAAGTGACGCGACTTCTGTCCGGCGATCATCACAGAGAGGGGCCCATCCGTCAAGCACCGGAAGGCCCGTCACTGTAACGTAGGAAGATTCGTGTAGGCCAAGTAAATAGATTGACAACGAATCGGACTTGGCATACACACAAATAAGGATAAATGAGAAATCTGGCGCCGGGTCAGAGGCCGGAGTACAATGCCGGTTTGCATCGAGCGCGATGGCGCAGGGATCTTTGGAATGGAACGAGGGGGGAGGAACGCATGAGACGGGAGTGGATCGCAGTCCTTGTGGTTGGCGCAGTGCTCACGACCGGGTGTGTCTCCACCAAGAAATATGAAGAGGCTTTGAGCGAATCGGAAACCGCCAAGATGGAGCTGGAAAAGGCCCGCCAGCAAAAGACCGCCATGGAACAGCAGGTGCGCACGCTGAAGGACTTAAACGTCAAATTCGGCAACGAAGCGCAGGCCGCCCGCGATGAACTGCAGCGCATCGAGCATGGGCGCGATAAGGAACGCGGCACCATTGAGGGCCGGACGAAGGAGCTGGAAGATAAGGTGAAGGCGTTGTCGGCTCAGAACCGCAACCTGCGCCAGGAATTCGAAGACGTGAAGCGGCATAACGAGACGCTGAAGTCGCTGGTGGCGCGGTATCAGAAGGAACTGAAAGACCGGTCCCATTCCGCCTCCGGCGGGTTGGCGCCTTCCGCGCCGCCTGTGCCCAGCCCTGCGCCGCCGATGGCGGCACCGAGTGCGCCTGCCGCGGCGTCGTCCACGATGAATATCAACAAAGTTTCGGCCAGCGACCTGGTGCTGTTCTTAGGCTTGAAAAAAGAGGAAGCGGATCGCATCATCAGTAACCGCCCGTACAAGGTCAAAGGCGAATTGGTCGCCAAGAACGTGGTGCCCAAGGAAACGTTCGACATGATCAAGGATCGGATCTCGGTCAGTCCCTAGTGAAGACCTCGGGTCCGGCATGTTCAAAGGGCCGTTCTCCCCTGGAGAACGGCCCTTTCTGTTTGAGCGCTCCTGGTCGATGGTGTGCTTCGACTGGTTCTTCCTGATAGAATGGCCGCCATTGCCCTAGGACTGGACAGCCAACGTATGCGACGTTTCGGGATGATTGCGGCCATCGTGGCGATCGGCCTGGCCATCGGCGGCTATGTGTTCTTTACCGGAGAACGCAAGGCGCCCGTTCGGTATCGGACGGCGGCCGTCGATCGCGGCGCCATCGTGTCCATCGTGAGCGCAACCGGGTCGATCAATCCGGTCGTGTCGGTGCAGGTCGGAACGCAGGTTTCCGGCATGATCAAGAGTCTTCATGCGGATTTCAACTCGCGCGTCAAGGCCGGCGACACGGTGGCCATCATCGACCCGGAACCGTTTAAGGCCAGACGGGATCAGGCGGCGAGCAACCTGGAAATGGCGCGATCCAATGTCGCGCGCGCGAAATCGGACCTCTCTCAACGGAAGCGGGAACTCGACCGGGTCCAATCCCTCATTGTGCAGCAATTCGTGTCTCAGAACGACCTCGACGTCGCCCTCACCAACCACCAGAGCGCTGAAGCGCAACTGAAGGTGGCCGAAGCGCAGGTGAAGCAGGCGGAGGCGGCCTTGAACTCCGCCGAATTGGAACTGAAATATACGACCATCAAGTCTCCCGTGGATGGCATTGTGGTGGCGCGCAACGTGGAGGTGGGCCAGACGGTAGCCGCCAGTTTTGCGACGCCCAACTTGTTTCTCATCGCCCTGGATTTGACGAAGATGCAGGTGGATACCAATGTGAGCGAATCCGATATCGGCGGCATCATCGAAGGGAAGGACGCGAGTTTTACCGTGGATGCCTATCCCGGCGTGCGGTTCGCGGGAGCCGTTCGCCAGATCAGATTGGCGCCGATCAATGTGCAGAACGTCGTGACGTATAACGTGGTGGTGGCCGTGGACAACCGGGATCTTCGTCTGAAGCCGGGCATGACCGCCAATGTGTCGATGGTGGTGGCGCAGAGGGATCACGTGCTGAAAGTTCCCAGCGCAGCCTTACGATTTACGCCTCCCGCGAGCGAACGCGGAGAGGGGTACGGTGGAGACGGAAAAGCCGTGAAGGCGGAGAGCCGCTCAGGCGGAGGGCAGCCCTCGACGACTTCCCTGGAGCCGGCCTTAGTGACTCGGAAAGTCTGGATCTTGAACGCGGCCGGAGAACCTGAGCCGAGGCTGATCGAGACCGGCATCTCAGACGGGGTGTCGACCGAAGTCATGGCCGGTCCTGTGGCCGAAGGCGATCCGGTCATTGTCGGGATCGAAACGCCGAGAGGCGAACGGAAATCCGGCGACCTGCCTCCCGGCTTCGGCAGCGGCCAACGCCGGTCGTCTCGTCCGTAGATTCCGGCGTTTCCCTGGCCTTGGACCGGATCACGACGAATAGACCTACAAGAACGGTTCTCATGGCGCCACTGATCCTGTGTGAAGCACTGTGGAAGATTTATCGGTTGGGCGATGTCGAGGTGCAGGCTCTCCGGGGTCTGGACCTTTCGATCAACCGGGGAGAGTTTGTCGCCATCATGGGATCATCGGGGTCCGGCAAGTCGACCCTGATGAATATTCTCGGCTGTTTGGATCAGCCCAGCCGAGGCCGGTATTGCCTGAACGGCATCGAGGTGGCCTCCCTGACACCGGATCAATTGGCCGACATTCGAAACCGTCAAATCGGGTTCGTGTTTCAGAGCTTTAACCTCATTCCCCGCACCAGTGCCCTGGAGAATGCGCAACTGCCGCTCTTCTATCGAGGGATGCCTCTTCGGGAGCAGCGGGCCTTGGCCACCGCCGCGCTGGCCCGCGTGGGGCTCGAAGGCCGCGAACACCACTATCCCACGCAATTGTCAGGCGGGCAGCAACAACGGGTCGCCATTGCCCGCGCCCTGGTGACCTCTCCGTCATTGCTCTTGGCCGACGAGCCGACCGGGAACCTGGATACCGAGTCCAGCCGGGAGATCATGACGATCCTCGACCGCTTGAACAAAGAGCAGGGTCTCACCGTCATCCTGGTGACGCATGAGCCCGATATCGCCGCCTACGCCGGGCGTGAGATCGTCATCAAGGATGGTCACGTGTTGACCGATCGCCGCACGCATCTCGACTCGGGCCTTTTGCCGGCGAAAGCCTGATGCCTGCCTTCATCTTCCTGACGCTGCTCACGGCCCTCCGCGTCCTTGGCCGCAATCGGCTTCGAGCCGGCCTTACGATGCTGGGCATTGTGATCGGCGTGGGCGCAGTGATCGCCATGGTCAGCATCGGAGAAGGCGCCAAAGCGGCGGTATCCCAGCGTGTTGCCAGCATGGGGACGAATGTTATTATTGTATTGCCTGGGGCCACGACGGCGGGCGGTGTGCGCGGCGGGCAGGGCGGGGCGGTCACGCTCACGGTCTCAGACGGGACGGATCTGAAAAGGCGGGTGCCGCTCTTGCATGATACCGGCTGGGCGAAGCGGGATGTCATGCAAATCGTCAACGGCAACCGGAACTGGAACGGTCCCGTCAACGGCATTTCTCCCAGTTATCTGTCGATTCGGGATTGGTCCTTCGTCAGCGGAGGGCCCTTTACTCAACCGGATGTCGAGGCGGCCGCCCGCGTCGCGGTCATTGGGCAGACCGTGGTGGACAACCTCTTTGACCGCGGTGAGGAGGCGGTGGGAGCCGTGATCCGCATCAAAGGCGTCCCGTTCCGCGTCATCGGTGTCCTCGCTCCGAAAGGCCAGTCGGCGCAGGGCTCCGATCAGGACGATGTCATCTTTATTCCCTTCAGTACGGCGGAGCGCAAGGTGTTCGGCACGCAGTTCCTCGGTTCGGTGGGAGCGGTCTTCGCCTCGACGGAGCGGCTGGAGGATCTGGGTCCGGCTGTGGAGCAGATCAGGGAGGTGCTGCGAGCGCGCCATCGCCTCCAGCCGCATCAGGACGACGACTTTACGATCCGGACCCAGGTCGACATCGGAAAAGTCCAGGAAGGAACCAGCGAGACACTGACGGTCATGTTATTTGCGATCGCGTCGGTATCGTTGCTGGTCGGTGGGATCGGGATTATGAATATCCTGCTGGTCTCGGTGACGGAGCGGACCAAAGAGATCGGCGTGCGCATGGCCGTCGGGGCCAAGAGGCGCCATATCCTCATGCAATTCCTGATCGAAGCCATGACGCTCAGTTTGGTGGGCGGCTGCATCGGCATTGTCTGCGGCATTCTGGGGGCCCGGTTGACCACCGTCATCGCCGGGTGGCCTACGATCATTTCAGGACAGACGGTCGCTGCGGCGTTTGTCTTTTCCGTCGCCGTCGGCTTGTTCTTTGGACTCTATCCGGCGAATAAAGCGTCCCGCCTCAACCCGATCGAAGCCTTGCGTTATGAGTAGCCGGCGGTGACGTCTCTCCTTTGCGCGAACGGGCATATTCGAGACTTTTATAAGGTCGCTGACGAATGGATGGCGGGCCGGCCCAGTGGTCACGCTATGCTGCGTTCGCAGTACACCGTGGCCGGCTGCGGCAGAGTGTCAATAACCGTGTCGATGGTTCTCTCCCCTGGTTGGTCTTCCTGGCGGGCCAGATCGATGACAATCGGCGGCTGGTATCCTGCGCCGTTCGGATCATGCGTGACGGTGACGACGGGCCGGTGCAACGCGCCAGGATTTAAGTCCGTCACGACGGCGATTTCCTTCGTATTCAACTGCACATAACTATGCACCGGATAGATGCCTACCACTTGAATGAAACGCGCCAGGACATTCCCATCGAATTTGCCCTCACGGGCTTCCTGGTAGAGCCGCTGGAGAGCCTGGTGGGGGGCCAGAGGAGAGGCTCCACCGAACCCGCTGATCAATTCGTCGTAGCGATCCATAATCATCAGGATACGGGTCCTCTCGGAGGTAAACTCGCCTCGCGTCTCCGGGGGATAGCCGCTTCCATCGAGATATACATGATGCTCCTCGATGAGATGCAGAATGGCCGTGTCGAACTTTCCTTGTCGCTCCAACATGAGAATGCTGAGCCGGGGATGGGTCTGGAGCTGCCGCTGATCGCTTGGGGACAGCGGCGGGGAGGTGGTGTGCGTGCGTTGAACGATGTGCGGGGGAACCTGCAACAGACCGATATCATGCAGGAGCGCCGCCGTCCCCAACTCCTGAAGCTCCAGCGGATTCAAGCCGCACCGTTGTCCCACGACCAATGACAGGGTGCAGACCGTCAAGGCATGTTGGCTGAGCGTGGTATCTCCGGCCCGGTGCTGGCTCAAGGCCATGAAAATGGCCGCGTTGGAAAGCGTCCGCGTGACAATGGTAATTTCTTGGACGGCTTCGGCGGCGTGCCGCGCCTGGATGGTCCCGTTGTTCGTGAAGGCCGAGAACGCCGACCTCACGGCACGACTGAGCTGTTCCTTGGCGATGCTTGCCTGGGCATACTCTTCATTCAGCTGGGCCAGGGACTTGGTCCCGCCTGCCGGTGCCGTGATCGCTGCCGAAGAACCCGGGACCGGTCCGGCAAGAAGTCCCGTCGCGCCCTTCGACACATCCCGTCCTCGCGCGGGATCGATCTCCACGGCTTTGACGCCCGCGCGGATCAACTTCTCAACCTGTGGCAGGCGTTCAATGAGAAAGGATCGCCGGAGAAACGGCGAGCGGAGCCAGGAGAGGTCGATCCTCGCCACATACATCCCGACCTCAAGTTCGTAGACGGGCACGCGCTTGGTTGGCATAGGGCGTCACACCTGCACGTTGCAGGGCGGCTTGTTAGGGTATCGGCAAGGAGGGGCTTCTACTGTAGCGTGAAGCGCGAAAACGTGCCCGCCGGGCGGCCCTGGGACACGGCCCGAGATAAAGACACTTCCATACGCGGACGGGCTTTGTCGACCTCTTTGTAGAGGTGGGTTTCAATGATGCGGTTGTCATTGAG
>CBDIWQ010000031.1:0-4726 GCA_965285965.1 uncultured bacterium
GAGCATCTGAGCCAAATGGTCGTGTAATTCGCCGGCGAGCCGCTTGCGTTCCCGCTGCTCCGCCAGATTCAACTCCGTGGCCAAGGCCCGCAACTGGTCCTGAGAGGACACTAACTCGTGCGTGCGCTCCGCGACCTGGCGCTCCAGTTCTTCGGCAAACTGTTCCAACCGCGCCTGCGAGGCCTTGTTCTCGGTGATGTCGTAATTGACCCCCACCATTCGCACGGGCCGGCCGGCGCGATCGGCGACCGTCACGCCGTGTCCGGCGACCCAGCGCACGGCGTTGTCTCCACGAATCACGCGGAACTCTTCCGACAGTTGCCCGGTGAGTTCCGCCGCCGTCGCCGCCGCGGCCTGTTTCACTCGGCCCACATCCAGAGGATGGAGGAGCGTGTAAAACTCATCAATCGTCCTTGGCGCAGTGTGGACCGATTTCCCGAAAATCTCACACTGTCTCGCATCCCAGACGAGGGTGCCTTTTTCCAGGTCGATTTCCCAGGCGCCCATCTGCGCCGCGGCCATCGCCAGACGCAACCGTTCCTCACTCTCGCGCAAGGCGGCTTCCGTCCGTTTGCGCGCGGTGATGTCGTTAAACAGCACCGCGACTTTCCGTTCAGCCGGCGCTCCGATGCGCCACGCATATACGTCGTAATGGCGATTGAGCTGCGCCGCCTCGTTCTCAAACCGCCTGGGCTCACCGGTCATCGCGATCCTGCCGTAGGTCTGAAACCAGTGCTCTTCATGCAGCGGGATCATGTCGCGCACGCGCCGGCCCACGGCGTCCCGGATGCCGGTCTGCCGTTCGAAGCCCGGGTTGATGGTCAGGAAGCGATAATCCACGGGCTGCTCCCGCTCATCGAACAACACTTCGATCGTACAGAACCCCTGATCGATGGACTCGAACAGCGTCCGGTACTTCTCCTCTGATGCGCGCAGCTCCTCGTGAACAAGCCGCTGATGTTCGAGTAAGTCCCGGACCTGGTACTGACGCCGTCGTGATCGCAGCGCCACCTCGATCGACCGCAGCAACGTGGCCTCCGCAATAGGCCGTTCCAGCAACGTGATGCTGCCTGCCGCCATAGCCGCGAGATTGAGCAGGCGGGCCAATCGCGATTCGCCGCCACGGGTGAGGACGATCAGCGGCAGTTCCGCCCACGGCGGCTGCGTTTCCAGCTGGTGGAGCAGATCGGGGATCTGCGGCAATTCCAACGCTTCTTCTGTGGCCAGCAAGGCGCCCGCCCCGGTTTTGAGGTAACCGCACGCGTCCCCGGCGGCGGCGCATACCGTCGCGGTAAATCCATGCGTGCGGAGGACCGTCGCCATGGCGGACGCGTCCTGCCCGATGGGGGCGAGGATCAGGATGCGCTCCTCCGGATTATCGGCCATCACCGGACCGTTCCAGCATCTGCTCGATGCCGCCATGGAAGACAGGCGCCCCCCTCAGGACGCCCTGAAATTGTTTCAAGGGCTGCCCGATGCGCAAGCCGCGGCCCGATTCCAGATGGAATTCGCGGATGGTTTTCTCATGGCGGCCGCTGCGCTTCTTGATCACCGAGAGCGCCTGCCTGACTGCGCCGGCGGCTTCGAAATAGCGCACGCTCACCACCGTATCGGCGAGATAGCTCAGGTCCACCGGCGCTTCGGATGGCCCGACCAGCCCATGCTGGGCTAAGATGAAAATCGTCACGACCCCCTGTTGGTTGAGATACGCCGACAGCTCGTGCAATTGGTTCGTGAGATACTGCTCCCCGGGCATCGCGTTCAGGTAGCCGTTAAGACTATCGATGATGACCAGCCTGCAACCGGCCTCCACTCCACGCCGGATGCGCATGCCGAATTCTCCCGGCGACAGTTCGGCCGGATCGACTTGCTGCACACTGATGAGGCCGCTCTCGACATGCCGGGCCACATCCAGGCCGAGAGAAGCGGCGCGGCCCAGGATAATCCCGCGCACTTCATCGAAGGCGAACAGCATGCCGGGTTGTCCGCGGTCGGCCATCTGTGCGGCGTATTGCAGAGCCAGCGTGGATTTCCCGGTGCCGGCCGGGCCCATAATCAATGTGGTCGTCCCCCGGTCCAGGCCGCCGCCCAGCAAGTCATCAAGGCCTTTGTGCCCGCTTGAGACCGGTTCATGCCGGAACTCTCCTCGATGCTCCGCCGCAATGATGCGCGGATAGACGCGCAACCCCCCCTTCTCAATGCTGTAGTCATGATACCCTTCGCGGAAGCTCACGCCCCGCAGTTTCAGGACACGCAACCGCCGGCGTGACCGGCCATAGTCGGGGGAGAGTTGTTCCATCTCGATCACGCCGTGCGTCAGGCTCAAGACGTGGGGATCGGTGCCGATCTGGCTGTTGTCCATCTTGTCGTCCAACAACAAGACCGTGCTGTGATACTTGGCGAATTCCTGTTTGAGATTCAGCAACTGCCGCCGGTACCGTAGCGCCGTTTCCGCCATCAGCCGGTATTCCGAAAGGGAATCGAACACAATGCGAGCCGGCCTATTTTTGCGGATTTCCTCCAAGAGCAGACCGGTCACTTTAGTGAGTTCAAGTTCCGAGGGGTGAAACACCGTGGTATGCGCGTCCGGGCGCACCAGCGCTTCGATGGCCGACAATTCGAACAGTGGAATGGCGTCCAGCGACCACCCATGCGAGCGGGCGACTTTCAGTAGTTCCTCTTTTGTTTCGGAGAGCGTGATGTACAGGGTCTGTTCACCCCGCCGCACCCCTTCGAGCAGGAACTGCAGGGCCAGCGTCGTCTTGCCTGAACCGGGATCGCCCTGAATCAAATAAAAACAATTGCACGGCAACCCGGCGCCGAGCACCTCATCCAGACCACTGACACCGGTCTCACAATATCCCTCGGCGATCTCGGCCTCCTCTATTATTGGCTCGTCTATTGTCTCGTCGCTCATGATCCAACCTTTCCGCTTCCTCAGGGCGGTGCCTCCGCAACTTGCCTGAGCGTAGTACAAAAGAGGACAACGTAATATAGCGTTGACCGAGCGGTTTGGTGCTAGGAAAACCCCTAGTCCACTGGCGGGCGCTGGTTATGCGCCCTCGTGCAGATGACCAACGTGTCAGATTAAATGCGCGAGTAAATGCGTGAGCGGTCAGAAGACAGACGAGATAGACCAAACAGACGAGACAGACCCGATCGACCGACCAGGCTGGCAGGAGGCATCCCCGAGCGGGCGCTCTTGAGCGCCCGCTCGGATCGTTCCTTAGTAACGTGCGTTTACGGTGCGTTACAGGAGACCTTCATGGACTCGATATCGTTCGACATGTCGACATCAGAGAGGTCAGGCACTCGCTGACCCGGCGCAAACGCGATCTCCGTTCCCTTGAAGTCCTTGTCCTTGTAGGCGCGGACCGTCGCATCAGGGCCCACGATCACGCTTTGAATCTCATTGTTCCAGTTGCGGCCTTGTAGATTTTTGAGCGATGACAATTCCATGGGGCCCTGCACCTTCACGTGCGGGTCGTCGGCATCGTACTTGGTGTCATCGAACACCTCGATCCAGCAGTTCTTTTCCATCATTTGCCGATCCGTCACCGCCTGAACCGGCATGGCTCCGAGGGCCAACAGGCCAACGACGACCGACCATTTCATTGTCCACATCATGATGTCCTCCTTGGTTGTTCTGTTCTCACTACACCATAGCCTCGTGTCATCCCGTACTGGGTAGACACCTAGCAAAATCTGGCACAACCTGGTGACGTTGCGGTAACGCTCGGCCAGTTTCTTTACAGATATCGAGATGGGTTCCTTGTGCGACCGGTTGCGAGTGCGATAGTTTGAACGTGAACCGTGACAACTCAATTCTGGGGGGCACGGTGGCGGCCCGAATGACGACTCCGACGCCAAGCGAGTCTCGTGAACTCACCTTCCGCCTGTCGGAATCAGCACCCGACGTCGAGGCGCTGCTGCTGCGTTCGGCCGATGCGGGGTGGCTGCTCGTACTGGCTCACGGCGCCGGTGCGGATATGCATCATCCGTTCATGGAGACGCTCGCCCGCGAACTGGCTGCATGCCGGGTCGCGACCTTCCGCTACCAATTTCCTTACATGCAGCACGGACGGAAAAGACCGGACTCCCCGGCGGTCCTCACAGCCACCGTACGCGCCGCCGTGGCAGCCGCCGCCGAAGCCGCATCCGATCTGCGGCTGCTGGCCGGCGGCAAGTCGCTGGGCGGACGCATGACGTCACTCGCGCTGTCCCAGGAGCCCTCCTCGGCCTCTGGAAAGGCAGAGGCCGGCACGCGCGTGCGCGGGCTCGTGTTCTTCGGCTTTCCGCTGCACCAGCCGGGCCGCCCGGGTACGCAACGCGCCGACCACCTGGAACGGGTCACGGTGCCGATGCTGTTCCTTCAGGGCACGCGGGATACGCTGGCCGATCTCACCCTGATGCGTCCGCTCTGCGCGAAACTCGGACCTCGTGCCACGTTACAGATCGTCGATACCGCAGATCACTCCTTCCACGTGCTCAAACGCTCCGGCAGAACCGACGCCGATGTCCTGCATCAGCTCGCCCGCACCGTGGCTTCCTGGGCTGATGCGCTGGCCTGAGATCGGAGGAGAGAATGGCGCCATCCAGAGGCCGATTCCCCACCCCGCGAAGCCATCAGCCTGCGCGATGGTGGCACGTGACCAAGTCGCTGGTCGCCGACACGATCGACAAATGGAACGATGATCCGGGGCCTCGCTTTGCGGCTGCACTGGCC
>CBDIWQ010000032.1:0-5216 GCA_965285965.1 uncultured bacterium
GCCGGTCTCGGCGTCCACCAATACTTTCTTGAGCACTTCCACTTCGTAAAACACCGCATCATTCGCGTGGGTCAGCTCCACCTTAATGGCTTGGCTTTTGGGCACACTGTGTTCGGCCACGACGGCCGCTTCCATCAACGTCACTTTCGCATGTCGGATGAAGAGACTTTGTCCGCCTTCTTTCGTCGCGCACCCGCTGATGAGGAACGAGGCCACCAGACCGTACCCGGCCAGTTTGAATGTCAGCGTCATGGAATCTCCTGGGTGTTGGAAGGCGCTTTCAGGAATGCGGTCCGGAACCGGGAGTCGCTGGCCACCGCGTAGCGCTGCGCCTTGAACAGGCGGCGCTTCTTGACCATGCTGCCAATGTAACGGAACGCGATCTTTTCCATCACCCGGCGGGAGACATGGTTGTCGGCCAGCGTGCCGATACAGACTTGCTCGGCATGCGACACGTCGTGTGCATCATGCAGCATCTGACAGAGCGCTTGATAATACAGACCCCGTCCACGGACTGCCGGATGCGTGTAACAATCAAAAATCACGGCGGCGTCGGCCGGCGGCAGAAACACTTGTCCGAAGAGCGGCTCGGCTCTGCTGGGCGCTCGATCCGCCAGCCAGCCGTAATAGGCGAGTCGTCCATCGAACACGAGGGTGTAGAGATGGTTCCCGTGCCGTAAGCGCTTGGCACTTTCCCGCCGGTACTCTTGAGGCGGCATCTGCCAGGGATCGCACGCTTCGTAGTAGCGGAGATCTTCAGGGCAATCACGGCGAAACGACCGCGGCCGAGGAAGATCCATAATGTGCTTGCTGTCGCACGAATAGTAGCACATTTCGCGGCGGTACCAGAAACGGTGACGCAGGGCCAAGAGCAGGGGACTGGCCATGAGCGTCTGTTGAAATCCTGACGGCTCGCATCGATCTGATGATCCCATAGGTACTCCGCTCGCTTCGCTCCGGTTCCACTGAGCCAGGCGGTTATTGCGGCGCCGTAGGCGCGATGTTCCGAGGAGCCGGTTCAATAGGGCGTTCCGGCGGCCGCGGCGGGAGAATTATGCGCAGGTCGCTGATGACGCCGCAGTTGATGCAGCGAAACCCATCGCACGTGGAAGGGCCATAGAAGTAATCGTAGACTTTGAAGCCACCGCATCGCTCACAGTTCATGTGTGGTTCTCCTGGAAAAAATGGACCACTGGTTCGATTAAGAGAATAGAGCAAGCCAGGTGCCATCAACCGGTGGCTGGAGGCCTGTCGGCTGTGTCGTACAGGGACTCTGCCCTTTCTTTCGTTCTCAACGTGTTACTGCCGCCATGCTGCCTCCCTGCACCGCAGGCTATCAAAAACCCTAGTGAAGTAATGAAGGTCCCAGCAGACGGTTGGTTTGTACGACTAATGATGACGTGCGCCGCCCCAGCGGCATATCGTGCGCCGATTTGAGCGTGGTGATCTGTAGAAGTTCCTAAGCCATAACGCATCCTGATTGCGGTCGAAACATCTGTGTCTCTCCTCCTCTTGTGGTCGGCCTGATTGATCCAATCGAGGGCCTTGATCCAGCGTGCTTTTACCAGCCGTATGGGTGATTTCCGATCCAGAGTTCGATGATTTCCCGGAAGCCGCTCAATCGAATCCCGGCCCAGGCAAAAGCCCATCGGGAATTTCGGATAGGTATAATGAACTGCGAGATAGGGTGAGGTGACCAGATGCCCGTACGATCCGAGACCAAGCGGTTCGCGCGTCGAGTACGATTGGCGGACGGCCTGAGTCGATTGCCAGTGGGCCGATGGAGGGCGGTTGTGGCGGGATTGGCCTGGTGCAGCCTGATGGCCTGTGCCTCGACGCCGCCGCCACTGAAACTGCCCGCGCTGTCGCTGGTCGATCCCGTCTTTCAGACGACCGTCGAAGCCTTTAGCGGAGCGCCGATCCTCGGCAACAACAAGGTCGACATTCTGTTGAACGGGGAGGAAACCTTCCCCGCCTTGCTCAAAGCGGTCCGCTCCGCGACGCGCGCCCTCACGTTCGAAGCCTACATTTTTCACGAAGGCATGGTGGCGGACCAACTGGTCGCGGCCTTCGCGGACCGGTGCCGTGCCGGTGTGCGCGTCTTCGTTCTGTTGGACGCACACGGATCCAAGGGGTTGCCGGACCGGTACACGGCCCTGCTGCGGGAGGCCGGCTGCGCGCTTGAGTCCTTCCGGCCGTTGCGCCCCTGGGCTCCGGAAGAGTCCAATAAGCGGAACCACCGCCGTGTCATGGTGGTGGACGGCCGGGTCGGTTTTACCGGAGGCTATGGGGTGGACGACACCTGGAACGGCGACGGCCGGACGGAAGGCCGGTGGCGGGAGACGAATGTGCGCCTCGAAGGGCCGGTCGTCCATCAGTTGCAGGCCGCGTTCCTGGAACACTGGCGCGAAGCCACCGGTACGCTTCTCGGCGGGGCCGATTATTTTGCCTATCCGCCCGCCCGCACGCACGACGGGCCGGTGCTGGCGCAGGTCGTGCGCAGTTCGCCGCTCAACGACAACTTCTCGATGTACGGGGTCTTCCTGCAGGCCGTCAGCGCGGCACGGACGTCTATCATGCTATCGACGCCCTATCTGATTCCGGGCGAGCAGTTCACCGCCGCCCTTGACGATGCCGTGCGCCGAGGCGTGGACGTGCGCGTCCTGGTCCCGAGTGTCGTGAACGGCTCCGGCGTGGAGTATGTGACCCAGGCTTCCCAGCGCGACGGCTTTGGTCCCCTGGTCGCAGGCGGGATCCGGCTGTACGAGTATGCGCCCGCCCTGCTGCACACCAAGATGATGGTGATCGACGGCCGGTGGGCGACAATTGGAAGCACCAACCTCGACAACCGCTCGATGGCCATGAACGACGAGCTGAACGTCGTCTTTTACGACGAGTCGGTCGCGCAGCGGCTGGAGGAGATTTTCCAGGAAGATCTCAGCCATGCCACCGCGGTCACGGCCGACCAGTTGAAGGAGCGTGGCTGGCTCGGCCGATTCCTTGGGCTGCTGACGAGCCCCATCCGGGACTACTTTTAAGTCGCGACTGAGAGTTGCCGGCTTCATCAGTCGTCAGGCAATTCCCCTGTGCATGCGTTCAGACCCCCTCCGTTACGGATCAAGAAGTACTTTAAGTTCGGCGTTCTGCACCGCCATGGCACTGCTGAAACAAGCAGCACGGGTTCGGATGTTCGCTTCGGTCGAGACGGTGTCCTCCGCCCCAGGCCACCGTCGGCGAGAAGCTGTTTCGTAGCCACGCTCGTTCCCGTTGGTCATCTCAGCAAGGTCCTTCGATTGGCGTGTCCTCATCTCTTGACACCTCTCGCAGGGAGAGCCTACTTTCACCGGGCATTTTTTCACATCCCTTTGGAGGACACCGCTGATGGGCGAAACGACCGCGCGACGTGATCTGAACCGGTCCATTCTCTCCGGGCTTTTCATGGTCGGTCTCATCGCGGCATCGTTCTGGATTCTTCGGCCCTTTCTGCCGGCGCTGCTCTGGGCGACGATGATTGTGGTCGCCTGCTGGCCGATGATGCTGCAGGTAGAAGCCGCATTGGGAGGCCGGCGGGCCTTGGCCGTCACCGTCATGACCCTCATGCTGCTGCTCGTGTTCGTCGTGCCCTTCTCGCTGGCGATCGGGACGCTCGTGACGCACATCGATCAGATTGTGGACTGGGGGCAATCACTCAAGTCGCTGACTCTGCCGCAACCGCCGGGCTGGGTGGAACGCCTCCCGCTCGTCGGCGAAAAGACCGCCGCGGCCTGGCGCCAATATGCTGCGTCGGGGCTGGAGGAACTCGCCCGATACGCCGCCCCCTATGCGCGAGTGACCGCCGGCTGGTTTCTGGCGCAGATCGGAAGCTTCGGCGCGATGGCCGGCCAGTTCTTCATCACGGTCTTGATCGCGGCGCTGCTGTTCGCTCGGGGCGAAACAGCCGTGATGGACGTGCGCCGCTTTGGACGGCGGCTGGCCGGTGCGCGAGGTGATCAGGCGGTGACGCTCGCCGGACAGGCGATCCGCGGGGTGGCCCTCGGCATCGTCGTTGTCGCCATGGGGCAATCCGTGCTCGGCGGGATCGGGCTTGCCCTTGCGGGCGTGCCGTTCCCTGTTGTGCTGACGGCCGTCATGTTTCTGTCCGGGTTGGTGCAACTGGGGGCGGTGCCGGTGCTCGCCGGCGCGGTTGCCTGGCTCTTTTGGCAGGGAAGCCATGGATGGGGGCTGGCACTGCTGATCTGGACGATCTTTGTCGGCACCATCGACAACGTGGTGCGTCCCATCCTCATCAAAAAAGGCGCGCAGCTGCCGTTGCCATTGGTGGTGGCCGGCGTCCTGGGTGGGCTGATGGCATTTGGGCTTGTCGGGATCTTTGTGGGGCCGGTGGTGCTCGGAGTGAGTTATATGTTGCTGGAAGCCTGGGTGCGGGAAGAACCGGCAGAGGATGCCTAGACATGTTTCCAGGATCCGCGACTGATGGGAAGAGAAAACCGGTGTCCGAAAGGTTGCCGATCTCTTATGGACGGACAAACAGGGCATCAAGATGGGGCCGAAACAACCGGAATGGACGAATCGAGCATCTTCCAAATGTCTTCATATTTTTCAGAAAGGCGTAGGCTGGTCTCCGAGCTGGAGAGAGACAAATTGCGGTCCACTTCGGCGGCTATGATTTGGCTCATGGCTTCATAGGCATAAATCATATAGCTGGCCGTTTCATCGGTCTTGTCCATGGATCCGGCTGTGTGGTGATCCGACCGGAATTGAAACGTTTCTTGTTTGGCTGTACTGATTTCGGCATAGAGGTTCATCAGTCCTTTGGAATCAGTGGCATAACCGGACTTGCGCGCTTCCCGTACCTCCTGCACCTGTTGTTTCAGGTCGGCATAGTCCACCAGGAGACGAATGAGCTGTCCTTTCTCCGCTGCGAAGACAGCACTGGAGCAGATGAAGACAAGAGAAACCACATGAATCAGAAAACCTTTCATGTAATGACTCCCCTCTGTTTCGCTCCCCATTCTCCGGCAGGCTTATGACTTCCTCAGTGCCGTTTTTGAAAGACATGGAGTGGGCGAGAAGCGCCGGAAGGATGGGCACTGCAGACGTGGTGCTTGGTAACGATCTGCCTCCGTGACGATGGGCTTGCGGAGCCATGACTTGATTGGTTGGCCCCCACGTCGCGATCGGCCTCCACGAGTAGCGGTCATCGTAGATGCGCGCAG
>CBDIWQ010000033.1:0-8420 GCA_965285965.1 uncultured bacterium
TTCCACATCGTCTTTTCGTTCCGGAGCGAGCTGGATAAAGGTCTTGATCGAGGTCAGAGGATTCCGGATTTCGTGGGCAAACCCCCCCGCGATGATTTCCAGCGAACGCAGCCGGTCGGTCCGGCGCATGAGCGCTTGTGATTGATGGAGATCTTCGTAGACCGTCAACGAGTCCAAGGCGTTCGCCGCCGTCTGAGCCATGGCGGTGACGAGTTCCACCTTGTCGGGATCGAGGCTGGAGCGCTCCAGCGATTGGAGCAACACAAACGCAACCAGATGGCCCTTCGTAACCATCGGGATGGCGACCGTCGTGGAAAGGTCGGTCAATGCCGTGGCAAGGGGTCGGAACGGCACCGCGACAGACTCTTGCTGTGGACAGCAGGTGCGGTCGAGAATCTGATGAACCTCCGACAGATACTGGATCAGCGGATGTGTGAAGGGGAGCGTGGCGGGGGCGAGCGCGTGGGATGCCCCCTGAGCCGCAAGAAGGCGATACCGTTGTTGTTCCCGCTCGGCAAGATAGAGCGCCCCGTGCGCGCAGTCGCTGGTATCCGATAAGTCCGCGAGAATCCGTTCGGCGAGGCTCGATACATTGGTCATCAGCCCCATGTCCCGGGAGAATTGCGTCAAACGCTGAAGCGACTCGGAACCCGATCGCGAAGAGGCGGATTGTGGGGTCGCGTGGTCCGTCATAACGCAAGGGGGGCGAAGAGCGAGTCGTGCATGGTGTTGTTAGGAGCGTGAAAACCAGTACGTCGGGGGTGACTATCACCAGCGGGGAGTATACACACAGGCTAGGGGTTCAGCCAATAGATTTGCCCTTTCGGGCGACGGCGAGCAGGAGTTGCCCATCCATCACGGGAATGATGCGGAGGGGCGCGGCTCCGACGTTCAAGAGAAGCAGCGCGAGTTTCTCCCGTTCATAACTATGGAGGAGACCGTGGCGGAGAGCTTCTCGTATACGTCCGAGGTAATGGAGCAGTACTTGGCTCGACGGGCCGAACTCATCCTGGGCGGTCGCCCGCAGATGGCGGCGACAGAGGGCCGAGAAGTCGGTGTGGGGTTGAAGCGCGGTGAGCAGGAGAATGCCTCTTTCTTCCAGCATGTCCACTGCCCGCCGCAGGCTGAGGAGGGGAGAAGGGCAAAAGGCCAGCGAGAGGTGAAACGCGACGCGGGCCGGTGCCTGTCCGGAAATATAGGGAGCCGCGGAGCTCCAATCAAACTGCACCCATTCCGGCCGCAAGAGATCGGTGAGCGGTGATGGCAAGGCAAATGTGCCGGTAATTTCGCGCATGAACGAGTCCAGCGCGCTTTGGGCAATCGTAAGGGTTTCCTGAGACTGCTCGAGCCCCACATAATGAAGCGGCGAACCGGGTAACCCGCTCTCATGAGACAACCGGTAAATTTGATTGGTGATGATCAGCCGCGCCAAGTCGCCATGTCCACACCCCACATCGAGCATGGTCATGCCGGGCTCCAGCGGGAGCAGTTCACGGTACAGGTGCTCCCGGACAGCCCAGAATTCATGCACGTTGTTCAGGTGAGGCAGTTGCGCCAGATGCGCAATCCAGAGCGCCTCTCTGGTGGCCTGAGACACGTGGTGACCGATACACGTTCGTTCCTGCTCCAGGATCAGTTGCCGTCCGATGTCCCGGAGCGGGGGTTCTCCTGCTTCCGCGGAACGGCGGTCCCCCGTGAAGGAAGCCGCGATCTCCTTCAAGATGGTCAGGAACGTGGCGGTGTGACGGTCGTCATACGGCTCGGGCTGTAGAGAAAGATCGGCGGGAAGCGGAATGAGCGCCGGTGGCTGCCCCACCGCTCCCAGTGAGGCGTTTAAAGGCGCCGAGATGTGTGCAGGCGCTGTGCGGGTGGTCAAGACCACCGGCATATCGGTCAATGCGGCCAGATCGACGGCCGATGTAGAAAGGTCCGCATAGTCTCCGGCCACCGCATCGTCCAGGAAGCGGTCCAAATTCACGTTGTAACCCCAGAGATTATCGACGCCTCGTTGCACGCCCCGGCGGTGATCCGACAACACGTCCCGGCCATAGCCGGCCGTGAGGGTGGCCTGCAGATCGAGCACAGGGTTGACCAGAAGGAGTAACCCTCTGGTTCCGGTCGAAGCCATGACTCTTAACGCGACCCGTGCGCCCAGGTCCTCCGCCAAGATTGCGAGAGGGGCGGTGGGCCAGGTGGTGCGGGCGAAGTCCAGGACCGTCTGACAATCCACCTGCATGCTCTGCAGGGTCATGTGCAGTACATCTCCGTCGCTTTGGCCGACATGATTGGTGTGATCATAACGGAGCACCCGTACCCGGTTGGCCGCAAGGAAATACGAGAGCGGCAGATAGTCGGTCTGGGTCTTTCCGAATCCCGGTACGACAATGACGACCGGAGTCGTCGGAGAAATCTGATGGCGGGCGTGATCATCCGTGATGGCAATGACTTGCTGCCGGGCATTCCGGCATTCCCGCCGGGCGCTGACGATGGAGGAGCGTCCGGCGATGCCTTCGAGATCCACCGACGATCCGAGATGCTGGGCGATGACCCGGTTGATTTCGCGTTCCGCAAACGCCGTCGATTGAACAAAACGGATGCCGATGCGCTGGGCGGCCCGGGCGGGACCGGGTCGCAGGTCGGAAGGGGCGGTGTGATCCGGCGCCATCCAGACAATGCGTGCGGTCAAGACGGCTTCCGGGGCTTCCGGTTGATGGGTCCTCGGCGGTCCGAGTGGGCCGGTCGACGAGAAATGGAGCGAGAGCGAATCGCCGATCGCTCCGGGCGCCTGTTGCATCTGAAGGCAGGCGCCCCCGCGGCTCATGTTCACGATCAACCCGAGCGGCCGCTGAGCCGCGACATTCAGCGACGAGAGATCGATGCGGGTCGGCAAGGCTACGCGCACTCGTAGAGTTTCACGCTGCTCCCTTCCGTCCGAAGCCGCCGTGACCTGGGGGGGGGCCGCCTCCGTCACATCGTCCGGCAGCGAGAGGAGCGCCTCGAGGGTAACGGAGAGACTCCGCGACCGGGCTTCTTCCACGAGCGAGGCCAACACTTTCTGTTCGATCTCGGTCTCGGATGTAAAGCGGAAGGCGAGAAGCGTGGAGGAGGGTTCGGTACCGCCGGGTATGGAAGAGGTGCCCCGGCTCTGAGCCAGACCCTGGAGCTCCAGCATGCCCGCCGGGGTCTTGAGGATCACGTACACCGGTTGCGCTTCCACGGGCGGCAGCGCGCCCTCCACGAGAATGCCTGCGCCGCCAAGGCTCAGATTGGTCACGGTGCCTTCCCGGATGGTATTGCCTGCCGTAATGCGTGCGGGAAGGTGGACCAAGGCGCGAGTCGCCTGGCGGCGATCGGGCAGTGGCGCCGTGTGCTCCATAGACGGTGACGTCATCGCGGTTGTACGAGGGGACGGCTCGGTTGCACCGAACGAGGCGGAGCCAGAGAGCGGCTCCGCGGGCGGAGCAAGCGGGTCTCGGCCTACCGGCAGCCGCAGAGTAATGGATAAGAGCCCGCCGGCGGGCGCGGCGAAATCAAGATGCCCTCCGAGTTGCCGGACCCACGCGTAGGCTTCAAATAAAGTGGAACTTTCCTGAGACGGTGGTCCGATATCCGTCGGAACGAGTGCGGTTTCCTCGATACGGACTTCCACTTCGACCGGGTTGACCGTGGGACTCACGGCCGTGCTGATGCGGAGCCGGTGACGGGACCCGATGGCCTCAACATATCGCTGAGCCTGCGACACCAGCGTCCTCAACAGCGGCCTCGCCACCTCGAGGTTTCCGGTGAATGGCGGCAAATCCGTCGCATAGCGGCGCTCCACCCCGTCGCTCTGCAACAGCTGCGGATGCATGGCAGCCAGGACGGCGTCGAGGAGGTCGTTCAGCGTGGGCGGCCCCGTCTCCGCGGCCCATGCGGTTTCCGCCAGAGCGGTGCCCTGGCGAGCCGCTTCGGTCGCCTGTTGCAGGAGCGATTGAATCTGTTGGTCCAGTTTCACTTCCTGAATCGCCGCACTTAATTGCTGCGATTGTGTCAGAACTGCGCCCAACGGTTCCTGGATCTGTTTGGCCAAGGCGGAGACCCGCCGGGCCATGTCGACCAGGCGATCGGTTTCCTCCAGCTGCCGTTCCAGACGCTGAATGATTTCCTGCTGCTCGCGCTCGCCGGACATGTCGCGTAGAAGACCGAGCGTCCCTAAAAAATGCCGATCCGGATCGTACAGACCTTTGGCGCTGAGCTCGGCTCGAACCCGGACGGCGGTTTTTCCTTCCGCCGGCATTTTAGGGGCCAGGTCCACTGCAAGCCGGCGTGCGGCGCGGGAGCCGGTCCGGCGATCGTTGAAACGGTAGCGCGCGTAGTCCCACTGGTCGGCCGGAATCACCTTGGAATAGGGAGCTCCGGTCAGTTCTTCTGGCGCATACCCGAGCAGCGCCGTGATCGACGGGCTGAGGTAGACAAAACGGCCTTCTGCGTCTAATTCGTACAACACGTCGCCCAGGGTATCGACTAAGCGGCCATGGCGTTCCTGCGTGCGCTCCAGTGTGATGCGCAGGTCGCGTTTTTCCATCGCCTCCTTGGTGTACAGCACCAGTTCGGTCAGGAAGGCCGGCGACTTTTTATACAGCGAAAAGTCCGCACCGGCCTGCAAGGCATGGACGGCCGCGGCCGCGTCGCTGCGATCGGTTTGCAACACGATGGCGGCGGAAGAGGCCAGGCGTTTCAATTCAGGGAGGACGGGTGTGCCTCGTTGGGTCAGGAGTCGTTCATCGATGAGCAGGAGATGCCACCGCGCCCGGGGAGCCCATTGCAGCGCTTCATCGAGCGAGTAGACGGCTTCGACGCGACAGCCCGGGAAGAAACTGCGAAAGCTCAGGGTGACGAGCTTGATCTCTTCCCCGATATCGTTGATGACGAGGATGGTTGCGGGCTCGGTCTGCGGCATGCCTTTTCCGATATGGAGGTTCGTGGGGCCGCCTCGCGAATCGGTTTTCAGGCGGCTCCGGATGACCCCGATCCTCTTCGAATCGGGGCCACAAAAAGGCGACCGACTCGCGCGATGTCGGTGTCTTGAATACCATACACCCGGCTGCGAAACCCAGGTTTCATGCGCCTAAAACCGGATCTCTTTGGTAGGGGAGATACCGTTGCCGCACTGTGGGACCGGACATTTTTGGACGGGAAGATGTCGCTGAAGGAGACCGGGAAGAGCTTCGAGAGAGCCCTTCCCGGGGTTGAGGGCCTGGCCCGGTTTACGGAGCCATTGCGCTTTTCTGGGACGAACAGGCGCCCGGGGTCATATAGAGCAGGTAGTTGCCCATCCCGTGCTGCGCTTCTTGTTTGTGAAGGGGATGGTGATGGACCATGACCATCTCATACTCCTCGGCGGTCGTGACGGGAAATCCCTGAGCGTCTTTATAGACGTGATGAGGCTGGAATTCCCTGAACGTGCCATGAAGATCGACGTCCGGCACGGTCCGCAGGAGGGTTTGTTTTCTGGTCTTGTTTTCCAAGGCAATCATCAGCAGTTCGTCATGCCCGTGGGGATAGGCGAATTTCACGCAGCCGTCCATGAGGAACTTCAACGGCGCTGTGTGGACCTGCACGCCCGGCTTGATCTCGATCCCTTCGTCCGTTTGATCGGCGCCTCGTTGGCCAAATTTGCTGTAACACACGATGTTGACGCCGACTTGATAGACGTCCATCTCTTTGACCGGCTGAGAGGCGGGCGCCATGTACATCGTAAAGCTCGCCATCACGTCTTTGGTGGGCGGCGCTTTGTGATAGAAGGCGACCACCGACATCAGGTGCTCGCCTTTGGCGAGCTTCACTCCATAGCCATCCGGGAACCGGGCCTCGGTCATTTCCAATCCCGCTCCGCCGAAGAACAGCGGTTCGCCGGGGCAGGAGACGCTGGGTTTGTCGTTGTTGAGCATCAGGATGTGATGCAGATAGTTGCGGGGGAGTTCTTTCCCCTCTTTCGTGAACACGGACGACTTATAGCCGACCATGTACATGTCCTTGGGCAGCTGAAATATGTGCTTGGGCATAGAGGCCGCCAGATCTCCGTCATGGCTCGTGGGAAGATCGATGGGGCCGAACGTGAGGATGACCTTGTCGTCTTGTATGGTGACGGTGGTGGTCGTTTGATTCTTGAGCGTCGGGACCACATGGTGATCATGCCCGCCGGAGGCCAGGACCGGAGAAGCGGACAACAGGGTGACGAAGAACAAGGCGACAGTGAAATGCATAAACCCTCCAAAGATCGGTGGACTGAAACGGTCGTGAGACGGAAGGTTCATGGCGATGTGGGCGGCGGCGTCAGCCGTTTCCATTCATAGGTGCCGCCATGCTCACGCGGGGGAATGTTCTTTTGCGTGCCGACCCGCGTATACCACCAGATGCCTGTGGCCTGGGTGCCATCCTCGGAGAGGAGGAGCTCGAAGCCGCCTTCCCGATCGTTGCCCGGCTGGTGCCAGGTGCCTTGCCACAGGCGATCGGCAAACGCCGTGGTGACGAACCGGCCGCCATGCTGGGTGTATGGCCCGTTCCCCGATGGGTCGAGGGTGGCCTTGTAATGTTTGTCGTTGTCGGTTTCCACGATATCCCATTCGCCGCTCAAGTCGGGTATGGCTCCGTTGTCGCTCCGGCTCAGCTGTTGCTGAGGCGCCGGTGCGCCGGCTGCAGGAGCGGCGTTGGCGGAGAGCGCCACGGTTCGGGGCGATTCATGCCAGGAGTGCAGGATCCAATGTCCGCGTAGTTTTTGCAGGACGCCGCTTTCCCTCAGTTGCAGCACGGTTTTCTGCCCGCCCGCCCCGGCGGCAAGCCATCGAATATAGTCGAGCTCCATGGTAAACCAGGCGACATCGCCCTTGGTCCAGACGCGCAATTCGCGGATCGGGATTTCCAATTTCTCGACGGTGGAAAATTCTTCCTGAAAATCCCGTTCCAGGTCGGGCCATCCGACGTATTTTCGCCCGCCCAATGAGTAGCTGACGATATCGGCATCATGTGCCATGTAGCGGGACAGCATGGCCATGTCTTTCTCGGCATTGGCCCGGACGAGCGCACGAATGACCGATTCGGGGTTTGTCGGATCGAAGGCCAGGCTGATCGAGGGGGCGCTGACGATTGCCAAGAAGACAGTGCTCCAAAGCAGAAGGCCTATGTGCATGAAAAACGCTCCCTGGAATGTTGGTAAACAGAAGGCGTGAGGGACTAAAATCAGGCTACACGGCCGCCCAGGTGTTGTCAACGGCGCGGCGGCGGAGGCCTTACGGGTGCGCCACTACGACGGCCGTGACGTTGTCCTCGCCGCCCCGGGCCAGCGCCCCGGCGATCAACGCGTCGCAGGCCTGGACGGGATCGCCCTTGGCGCGCAGGAACACCTCGCGGATGTCCTCGTCTTCGAGCATTTTGGTCAAGCCGTCCGTGCAGAGCAGTAGCATGTCGGATGTAGCCAGTTCAGTGGAGCTCAGATCCGGCTTGGCCGCCGAGGGCATGCCGAGGGCGCGGGTCAAGACATGCCGTTCGGGATGCGTGCGGGCCGCTGCCGGGGTGAGAAGGCCCCGCTCCAGATATTTCTCAATCAAGGTATGGTCGCGGGTGAGCGGAGTCAGCGTGCCGGACCGGAAGAGGTAGGCGCGGCTGTCGCCGACATGTGCGACGAAGGCCGTCGGCGCGGGAAGCGGAAGAATGATCAGGGTCACAAGGGTGGTGCCCATGCCTTTGAACTTGGACTCCAGCTTGGCGCGCGTCAGAATCGCCTCCTGGGCCTGGGCGATCAGGTCGAGGAGAAAGTCGCGCGGCTCACCCTGTCCCTGTTGAAGCGCAATGGCATGGAGTTCCGCCCGCGACTTCACGGTCGCGATGGCCGTGGTGGCCGCCACCTCGCCGCCGATATGGCCGCCCATGCCGTCTGCCACGGCCCAAAAACCCAGATGATCGAGGACGACGAAGGCGTCCTGGTTGACCTTGCGCTCGAACCCGATATCGCTGCGCCCGATACCAACCCATCTACTCATGGGTGCAGTTCCGCAATGGAAGGGGGGAGAGACGGCGCCGGTCCCGCGGCCGGAGGCCCGAAGCGTGCGAGCATGTCCCCATAGAGCAGCTCGGCCAGGGGGGCCAGGTTTTCCGCATCCGCCGCGTTATAGGCCAAGAGCAGGTCGAGCGCGTTCTGGTCGCCCAGGGCGTTCCATCGGGACCAGAGCCGTACCGCATCCCACCCATCGAGGCCTTGGATGGCTGGGTCCCGCTCGATCCCGACCTCCCGTTCGATGTGCTTCAGTCCGCCCCGCAAGCCGAGGCGCCGGGCGGCAAAACACAGGTCGAAGTGAGGCATCTCCAAACGGAGCCGGGGAAAGTGGGCGCGGAGATAGGGGACATCGAAGCCCGTTCCGAAAAAGGTCACGAGCAGATCGCCC
>CBDIWQ010000034.1:0-3668 GCA_965285965.1 uncultured bacterium
GCGGTGACCACGGCGGCCGCCACGACCGCGCCACGCGGCAGGTCGGCGAAGGTCCGCCGCAGCAGCAGGACGACCAGCACCAGCGCCGCCACGGCGAGGACGAGACTCAACGTCATCTGCGCGCGACATGAGCTGACCGAGCGCGACCACTTGAGCGGACGGCACCTGATCGTAGGGCTCCGCGGTTTCACTGACAAAGGCCAACTGCCCGTCGGCTCGGCGCCCCGCCTCTCCGGCCCCGCCACGATCGAGCGGCCTGCGGTCGCCGGAAGGTCCCGGGCGCTGAGGGTCATATCCAGGACCGGGCAAACCCGCCGACCGGAACGACGCCGTGCCTCCGGATCCTGCCACGCCGCTCGCGGTCGATGGCTCGGACGCGCCCAATGCCTGACGGACGGCCCGCCGTACCAATTGATGGATCATCTCGTTGTCGGAGAACCGGACTTCCCGCTTGGTCGGATGAACATTGACGTCCACCCGGTCCGGGTCCACATCCAGAAACAGCACGAATAAGGGATGATGGCCTTTAGGCAAGAACGATCCATAGGCGTCCGCCACGGCATGGAACACCGCCGCATTGCGCACCGGTCGCCGATTGACGAACAGTTCCTGCGGCGTCCGTGATGATTTGGCATGGACCGCGTCGATGGTCCATCCCTTGAGCGTGGCAGTCGGCAAGGCGAAAGCGACCGGGAGGCTCTGCTCGAGGAAGAGGCGGCGACAAACTTGCCCGACCCGGTCCTCATCCGAGGACGCGGCCGGAAAGTTGAAGACCTCCTGCCCGTTATGGGTCAGGCGGAACTGCACTGCGGGCCACGCTAACGCCGCCTGCTGTATGGCGCGACTGATATGGGAAAACTCTGAAGCGACGGATTTGAGAAATTTCTTCCGGGCAGGCTGATTGAAGAACAGATCGGCGACGTCGATTCTGGTTCCCGCGACCGGGGGCGCATCGTGGATCGTTCCCACGATTCCGGCCCGCACATCAAACGCCGCGCCGACTGCCGCGGCACGGGTTGCGGTGACGATGCGCACGTTCGCCACGGAGGCGATGCTGGGCAACGCTTCGCCTCGAAACCCCATCGTGCGGAGGGACCAGAGATCTTGGTCCGAGCGTAATTTGCTCGTCGCATGCCGCTCGAAGGCGCGGGGCGCATCCGTCGGGCTCATCCCGTCGCCATCATCGGTGACACGGATCAACGCCAACCCGCCGTTCTCGATGTCCACGGCAATCGACCGGCTGCCGGCGTCGAGACTGTTCTCGATCAATTCCTTGACGACCGCCGCAGGGCGCTCCACCACTTCTCCGGCGGCGATGCGGCTTACCACATCGCCGGGTAAGACCTGGATCTTCCCGCTGGCGGCGGCCTTCAGCACGGCAAGAACTCCTTATGCCCGACGGGAGAGGATGGAGGAAGGGCGCGGCCGGCCTGCACCGATCATCGGATTTCCGCTAATTTATTCTTGGCCAGCTTCGCTTCATCGGAAGTGGGAAACTCTTCCAGCACACGCTTCAGGTACTTCCTCGATTTGACCAGATCTCCGGTCTCCGCGGTCGCGAGGCCCAGCTTATACAACGCTGCGGGCATCTTTTCATTTCCGGGATATTCCGCCACGAGATACTCAAACGACTGAATGGCTCGCACATAGTCCTTCAGGTTGTAATAGGATTCCCCCAGCCAGTACTGCGCATTGGGAGTGAGCGAGGTGCCGGGAAAGTCTTTGGTGAAGCGCTGAAAGCCGGCCACGGCCAGGTCATACTTGCCGTTCAGGTAATCATTGTAGGCCAGATTGAAGGCGGAGGTCGGGGTAATGGCGGGCACGCCTGGCACGATCGTGAACCCTTCAGCGGACCCCGGCGGCTTGACCGGCTTGGACGGGCGTGGCTCCGAAGGCGGCGTGTCCAGACGGGCGGAGGGTGTTTGCCCCATCGTCTCCTCCAGCTTGGCCAGCCGGGCTTCGATCTTTTGAAGGCGGGCGGCCACCTCATCGGCGCGGGATTTCCCGGACTCCACATCCTTGACGCGTTCCACTGACTCCAACCGGCGCAGCACCGCATCGACCCGTTGATGGTCCTGGTCCTGGGAGCGCGCAACAGTCGACAACTGGTCGCGCACTTCGACGAAGTCCGCATGCTTGGCGCAGCCGGTAAGCAGCCACATGGGGGCGAATGCGATGGCGGTCATCACCCTCCATGCCCGAGAATCGATTAGACCGGTCACCGGACCTCCTTTAACTGAGCCAATTTGTCCGACGCTTTCCCCGCCTCCGGGCTTCGCGGATAGAGCGTCACGACTTGTTTGAATGCCGATGACGCCCGCTTCTTGTCCTTCAGGGCCAGGTAGGCATACCCCTTTTTCAAGATAGCAGCCGGCACCTTTTCGCTGCCGGGATAATCCAGTTCCACTTTATCGTAGGCATCAATGGCTTTCCGAAAGTCCTTCTTGCCATAGAAGGACTCTCCAAGCCAATACCGGGCGTTCGGCGCCAGATCCGAATTGGGATATTCCGCCAAAAATGCGGCGAATCCGTGCCGGGCCCCTTCAAGGTCCCCGTCCCGGAACAGCCCGAGCACGCGCTCATACCGGATCCGGTCGGCCGCATCGACGCTGGCAGCCGTCTCCAAGGCGGGCGCTTCTTGCGGCGCGGCAATGGTGACGACAGGCGCCGGTGTGCTGACCGTGGTCTCCGGATCATCCTGCAAGGACGGCGTGGCATTGGACTCCTGGACCGGTTGCTCCTGGGCGGGCACCAGCGAACTCCGTTGCGCCTGCTTGGTGACCTGCGGCTGGCGCGGAACCGCCGGTTTATGGCTGATTTGCTCGACCGACTTAGCCAGGGCCTGCATGCGGTGATCCTGTTCATCCAATTTCACGGTGAACTTCTGTCCGACCGTATCGATCCGGCGGTCCTGTTCGTCGAGCCGGGCCGTCACCTTTTGGCCGACGGATTCCAGCGCCTTCGCAACCGAGGCCACACTGCGATTCACCTCGGCGGCATGAGCGGACGCCGCTTTGGCATCGGCTTCCAGCCTGGCCGATAGGGCTTTGGACGTCTGTTCTTCCTGTGCCATGCGGTCGTTCAAACCGGTGAGCGCCTCCTTGAAGCCGGTCAGGGCCTGATTGAATTGGGTAAACTTCTGGTTGACCTGATCGAGCCGGTGATGACTTTCGCCCATGCCCTTTTGCTGCTCGTCCAGTTTTTGGTCAACCCGCTTGCCCAACCCTTCATTATTGCGCTGGACCACTTCGACGATGTCTTTCTTCAGGCTCGCCATGGCGGCTTCCATCGCCTTGGACATCTCGTCCAAGCGGGCCGCCACTTTCGCATCCTGATTGTCGAGGCTGCGTTGAACCCAGGCATACCGCGCCGCCCCGTCGGCTTCCATCTTGGTCGACAGCTGCTCGAGCTTCCTGGTCTGCTGTTCGAGCTGGGCTGACCGGTGCTTGAGGTCTTCCTGTTTGGCCTGCAGCTCATGGGCTTGATGGAGCGCCTTCTCGAGATCCCCCCGCAATTGCGGCAGCTCCTGCTCGCGGAGCGTGGAGATCTCCTGGCTCTGGCGGGCCCGCGTCTGCGCGAGTTCCTCGTTCGACTGCTTAATGCGCTGCTGGAACGTCTTCTCCGCCTGCTTGAGATCGGCCTGCTGCGCGACACATCCGGAAAGAAGC
>CBDIWQ010000035.1:0-8441 GCA_965285965.1 uncultured bacterium
ACGTCCGGACATCATCGTGTTTATCAGCGTGCAGGACGAGCGGGCCCTGTCGGACGTGGTCATCACGAAGATCCACTCTGTGGACGGCGTAGAGGAAACCGACACGCATATCGTGGCCGACGCTTCGTAGCGTCAACGAAACGTGCGATCCCTGCTTGATTCGGCCGGGTCGATTCTTCGTCATCTCAAGGCCAGCGGGAGGGCCACGCGGGCACCGTGTGAGGCGGCCGAGCGATAGCAGGCCTCGGCGATTTCAACGGCCCGGAAACCGTCTTCGCCGCTGATCGGCATGGGTTGGTTGCGCTGAACAGCCTCCACAAAGGCTTGCAAGGTGGCCAGCACGGTGGGGCATGGAGACAGCGGCCACGCTTCTGTCCGTTGGTCCGGGCCGATCCACTCCAGCCGTTGCTGAATCCAATCAGCCGTGAGCCGGCCTTGCGATCCGATCAACACGGCGGCTCCCACGCGGGGGGCTTCGGTGCGGGTCACCTCAATCCGGCCGTCCGTGCCTTGCGCGGTGACGAGCCGGACGGAGGCCGCGCGATCAGGAACAGCCGGGGGCACCGGATCCATGGTGCATCGGACCTCCCGGACCTCGTCGTCCGTCAAAAACCTCACCAAGTCGAGCAGATGCACTCCGATTTCGAGCAGCGCTCCCCGCTTGCCGTAGCCATCGGCATGCAACGGTCCACCGTTCTTCATCTCGATCCGGCTGTTCAAAAGCACCTGTTGCAGCCTGCCGATCATGGAACGTTTGGCCTTGAGGGCTTGAATCGTGGCATCGAATCGCAGGGTCTGTCCCGTCATGAGCGGGATGCGGGCGCCGGCGGCGGCAGCGACCATGGCACGCGCGTCGTCCGCCGTGGTCGCCAGCGGCTTTTCGATCAAAATCGGCTTACCGGCCCGGACCGCCTGGAGACAGAGGTCGCGGGACAATACGGGAGGCGTAACGATCACCACCACATCGACCGCCGGATCCGCGATCAGCGCCCCCGCTTCTCCATACATCTTGACCGCATCACAGCCAGGCACGTCGAGGCCCTGGTCGGGATGCCGCCGGCATACCGCCACAAGCACCGCGGCCGAAAGGTCTTGGACGATATGACGGGCGTAACGGATGCCGTGACGCCCCACACCGATGAGTCCGATTCCAATCGCGCGTGTGTCCATCAACTCCCCTTCCTGCGCTCACTCTAGAGCGGAACGGGACGACGGTCAATGAGGCTGCGGTCCGTTGACATTGGCGGAAACGCCTCCCTATAGTACCGCCTTCGTTCATCACTTCCGGCGTTTCTCCGAAAGGCAGAGGATCATGACGACGACGCATAGCGCTCCCTTCACCATGGATCAGGTCGGCACGGGCACCGCACGCTTTCCCAGCGGCGTCCCCATCCCGACCCACTCGGATCAGATGGTGGACCCCTATTTCAAAACTCGCATGCCGAAGGAACATCAGATCGACAGCCTGTTGTTCTGGCCCCAGGTTCAAGGGGTCTATCCGGGGATCGTGCTCCTGCATGATTGGTGGGGACTGACCGGACAAATGAAGGACCTCGGCGCCCGGCTGGCCTGTGAAGGTTACGTCGTCATCATTCCGAACATCTACGGGCGGTTGGGCGGCATGGTGACCGCGAACGATGACGTCGCCGCGGCATTGTTCGGACGCCTGAACGAGTCGACGGTCATGACCGACATCAACTCCTGTTGCGAATATTTGAACACCCGTGACTTTGCCAAGCGGAACATTCACGGTGTTGTCGGGTATGGAATGGGCGGCACGCATGCGCTCAGGTTCGCCTGCCGGCGCAAGCGACTCAGGGCGGCCGTCTCCTACTACGGCCAAATGGTCCAGCCGCGTGAGTTAATGAAGGAGCTCTTTTCTCCCGTGTTGTACCATCAGGCCGAGCACGACACGGCGACCGCCGACGATGTCGCACAGTTGCGGGCCGCCGCCGCCGAATATGGAAAGAAGCTGGAGTTGCATACCTATCCCGATGCACCGCATGCCTTCACGAATGAAATGAAGCCGGACGCCTACCGTCCGGACGCCACCGCCCTGGCGTGGGAGCGCACGGCCGCCTTCCTGAAAACCTGTTTTCAGGGAACCTGACCTAGCGGTGACCCACGTCGTCGGCGTTGCCAGCCGAACCACATCTCTACCTCAACATCAGGTGACTACCCGTGGATCGTCTTTGTTATAATTCCCGCATGATTGGCATTCGCCTAGTGACCGTCCTCCTGGTCGCATGGTCTTCGTTCGCGTGGGCCGCGCCCCCTCCGTCATTTCCTCCTCTCGACGTCATCAAGAACCAGGCGGCGCCCTTGGCGGCGGTGGATTCCAACGCCGGGGCCATGACCCTCTTTGGCAGCACCGTCGGTCCCGCGCTTGGGTTGCGCGATGCCGCCGCCACAGCGACCGCTAAAGGTATTCCCGCCAAGATGGCCACGGAACTCAATGTGGCCGAGTTGTCCGCATCAGCACAGAAACTGATGGCGGCCCTGGCCGCCTGGCAGTGGGCCGACACCATTATCCGGATCACTGAATCGTCAGAGCCGACCGCGTTCTCCGCCATCGAGCTTCCTTCAGCCGCGCGTGAAGAATGGCTGACGGCGAACGGCCCGTGGACTGCGCTTCCCGACCTCCTGCTCCTTGCGCGATCGGCGGCGGCCGGAGAATCGTCTCCGTCCGGCGGTCCGGCCCAACGGACAGCGCTCGCCTTGGCGGCGCACCGGCTCGCATCGGAAGCGTCAGAGCGATCCAACGCCCTCTGGTGGAATCTGCAGGGCTGGAAAGATCGCGTGCGACACGCGCGGGGCCGCGCGCGACTCTGCGGCACCTGGCAATGGGTGATTCACAATCACCAGAACCATCAGGAGCAGAAGACCAGCATGATGTTTGCCCCGCCCGGTCAAGAGAAGCCGGGCACCGCGACACCGGCCGAGGTCGTCGTCTTGGGCGACAGCATCTACTTGCGCTGGGAGATGGCCGGTCGCATGCAGGAAGACAGTTTGCTCTTTATCAAGGATGGAAGCAGGATAGAAGGCTCGTTCGTAAACAGCCTTGGAGGTTGGGGGTCCATTACGGGAAAACGCACGGCGAATTGCCAACCCTGAGACAGTCGCGGAACGCCCCTCTGGAGCACGAGGCCCATCCCGGACATGCCGCATCCACCGCTTAACGGGTGATCATGCAGACTTCCAGGCTCTCCAGCCGAGGAACCCCCAGCCGATCATGAAGGCCACGCCGCCCAGCGGCGTAAGAGCCCCCAGCCAGCGAAGGCCCATGAGAGAGACGGCATACAGGCTTCCGCAAAACAGCAGGATCCCGGCGGCGAACATCCAACCGGCGACCGCACAACGCGCATCATTACAGAGCCGCGCGGCAAATCCGGCCAGCACCATCCCGAAAGCATGGTACAGCTGATACCGGGTAGCTGTGTCGTACACCGCCAGCATCGGCGGATCGAGGACGCTCTTCAGCATGTGGGCGCCGAAGGCTCCCGCAGCCACTCCGAGCCCTGCCAGGAGACACCCGCTCAACACCAGTCGCTGAAATACCCTGTGCGAAAGCATCGTCATGGACCTCTCACCCGCTGAAGGAACGGCGCATTCTAGCAGAGCAGTGGTTCCCCTGATAGGTCCTACGGGCGGCATCGGCCGCGTCCGTTATTCGGCGCCGATGCCTCCACCCACTTGTCCGGCGCACAGATGGCTCTGGCGAGGGCATAGGCCGTGAGTTCCCGGATGTGCTGGCCGGCCCGTTCGACAGGCTGAGACCAGCGCGCGGTTCCCTCCAGCACGACGGTGCCCCGATGCACGCTCAAGCCTCTCACCACCACCCGTTCATCATGTAAGTAGGCTTTTCCTCCCCGCGCCCGATCTTCCACGACCAGCGTATCGGTGATCTCCACCAGCATGACATGATCGGCGCCGGCCCGTTTGCCGATCACCAGGAAACCCGCATCGGCGTTTGAGCGATCCAGTGAGTCGGGCCCTTGGGGTTCGCCACGTTCGACCGCCAAGGTCTGCTCGAGCACCGTGAGGCCGCCTCGCCGAAAGACCTCTTTGGCGGCGGCAATGGCTGCGTCGATCGACGGGCCGGTCTGTGCGCTCAGCACGACAATGCGTGAAAGCGGCTGGTCCGAACTCTGAGCCCTGCCCGTGGTGACAGGATAGATGGTGATGACGCGATCGGCAGGCCGGGGTTCATCGGCGCGGGAGAGCGCCGGCTGAAGCACCCATAGAAGAAGGACGAGCGAAAAATAAGGCCATCCGGCAATCATGCTCCCTCGCACTTTGTTCAAGATTGGATAATATCTAGCAGCTTGTTCAAGATGGATTGGTGTAGGTATGCGTCACCGGATTCTATGCCCGGTGAAGGAGCGGCACAAGGCAGACCGGCAGACAATCCGGGCGGATTCGGTCGACTGGGGCCATGGCGGCGGCCGCTCCCGGTCAGGCCGCCGCTTTCAGGTTCTTGCGGCCACCGGATTTTTGCCTGTCTTCGTCCGATCGTAAGCGATGACACCAGGGAATCACCATCACGGTCAAGACCGCGGCCGCGCCATTCACTGTGGCTATCGCGCTCAGGCTGACCGCCGGCCCCATGTGATCGGTGATCCATCCGCCGGCGGTCATACCCGCCATCGCGGCGACCAACGTGCCGGTATTGAGTACGCTGAAGACCCGCGCCAACATCTCTTTCGGCGTTCGCTCCTGGATCGATGCGGATACGAACGGATTGATCAACCCTGAACTGGCCCCGATCAGAGCGATGAGCAACGCCGCAACGACAAACCCGGTCTTCAGGAGCAGCCCGAACGTGGCCAGCCCTCCGATTGCGGCCGCTCCGGCGATCATCCAAAGACGCCGGCATAACTGTGTTTCGGGCGCCCCGATGATCCAGACCGTCATAGCCAGCAATCCGAGACTCAACGACGCCCAGAGCCACCCCAATTCAGTAGCATCGGCCTGCAAGTAATCCTTGGCCACAGCTGGGAGCAGATACACCATCGCGGTAGATCCGACGGTGAAGCAGGAAGCCACCCCCATCAATAAGACCAGGAGCCGCTGTTCCACCACCACGAACCGGATGCCCTCTTTCAAATCGCGCAGCGCCGCCTGCAGCGGCGTCGACCGGCCGCCGGCTCGATGCGGCTCCTTGGCCTTCAGGGGAATTTTGAAGAGCGCCGAGACGAGAAATGTGCCGGCGTTCACGTACAGCACGTTCGGAGCCCCGATGACGGGGATCAGCATGCCGCTGATCGCAGGGCCCAACAGCTGCCCGACCGTCATCGTGCTTTGATCGAGCGCATTGATCTGCGTCAGTTGATCGCCCTGCACCAGCAACGGCTCCATCGCCTTCAGCGCGGGACCAAACGCCATGGAAAACATCGCGGTGATGAACACGAGCACGTAGAGCCACGAGAGGTTCAACCAGCCCATCCAATACAGGGTCGGGATAAGCACCAGCAAGCCCGCCCTGACCGTATCAATCGCGATCATCGCCGATCGCTTCGAGACACGATCCAGCAGCACACCGGCGAACGGACCGAAGAGAAGAGGCGGAATGGTTTGGATGATGCCGATCGTCGTCATTTTGAGCGCCGACCCGGTCAACTCATACACAAACCACAACAAGGCCATCCTTGAAAGACCGTCGCCCACTTGCGAGATCGCCTGGCCGGTCCAGAGCCAGGCTACGTTGCGATTCGAGAGCAATCGCTTCCATGTCGCAAAGGCTTCGAGAGCTGGCTGACCGGCCATGCCGCGACCTCCTCTACTCCGCCAGTGAGGGCTTACAGCATTAATGCAGGTGGCATGCCGAAGTTACATGGTCGTTCAGCTGGTCTTCGTTCAACGGGACAACACAAACCCATGGAATGTACCGTTCTTCATGGAAGGAGCCAGGCATAGAGCCATGGTGCACTCGATCTCGAATGATAGAGAGCCCGTCGACCCCCGTCGCATATATTGGACCGGCGACACACATCGAAAATGAATAGTTCTTCCGGTCTTGAGGTACTAGGAGGAACCCTAGCGCACGGGCCTCTATGCGTACCACCTTTGGGGAATAGATCAGGAGAGGGGATCTGATTACCCTGACGAAGGGAACGGGAGGACACATCATGACACGTTCACTCAAGCGGGCCCGCGTGGAACAAAAGACCAAAGCGCTCCAACTCCTCACGCTCAGCGGAGCGATCAGGCCGGCGAACGTCGAAGCGCATTATCGCGGTTCTGATATGCGGTTCGGTGTGACGGACCGACAGCGAGCCGAGACGGCGCGACAACAGGATTCCATCTGGTGGATGGATCTAACCGCGGTGTTGAAGGCCTTTCAAGCCAGACAAGCCGGCGATCAAGCCCGCCGCACCATACTTATCGATCAGCGGCGCTCCGCTCATCGCACGGGGCTCAAGCGACCTGCTGCGCCAGGAACCGCGTAGAACTGGCCTCTCCGCACATGAGTCCTCGGAGTTGGCATTCGTACGAGCCCAAGCCGGTGCCTCACGACGACACAGACAGACTGCTCCCGCTTCGCCCGCCGGATTGGGTTGCGCGGCATCCGGCAAGACCATGGTCCTTGCGATCCGTGAGGACACCGGTTCGAAGATTTTCCTTGAGCCCCGCCCGCTTTTGCCTATAGTGGGCCCCATGTACCCTGCCGCCACCGACTCCTCCGCCTTGCTGGCCCTTGCCGGGATCGAAGACTGCATCGATCGGTACATCGGCGAGCGGCGCAGTCGCGTCGACGCCTTTGTCGGGCGCCATTTTTCGGTGCATGACACCTTCGCCCTTCACAAACGATCGCTGTTCACCAACCTCCTCTGCTACCCCGTCAACAGCCTGTGGTCGATTCCTTATCTCTTCGTCAAAAAGCTGGGCGAGTCGCTGGAGAGACTGGGTTGGGGATCGGCCGCCGGGATGCTGTCGGCGGTGCCTTCGGGCTTGAAGAGCCTGTATCAAAAAGACGTCGAACGGATGGTCAAGAATGAGATTGTCGGCTCTCACCATGAGCTGATGGAAATCCTGGAAATGGACCCGCGTGTCGGTCCCCTGTTGGCCTCGCCTGAATTTGCGCGTCAGTTGGACTTGACGTTGGCGGATATCAGCCGCCTCATCGAATCCTATGGTTCCAGCCGTGCGCTGGTCTCCGATACGGCGGGGTCCCTCCTGTCGATCGGCCTCGGTTGGTGGATGTTCGGAGATCACTCGCTGGGCGTGGGCGGCATGGGAGAGCGAATTGCCCAGAAGCGGGCTCATGACAAGGCCGCCTCGTCATTCATTTTAGGGTCGAGCCTCGGCTCCGCATTTTATTCGTTCTTCCCGCCGAAACCTACTTTGTGGGAAGTGATGATCGCGACTGTGGCCGTAGGCCTCATGCTGACGCTGTCCGGTTTGGTGATCGGCGTGTTAAACGACCCGCTGCTGAAGCGTCTGGGGCTTCACCATAGGCAATTGCACGGGCTGATCGATGCCATTGAAGACCGGCTCTATCTGTTTCGGAAACGTCTCAAACCAATCCTCTAACCGCTCATCGCCTTTCCATGGCACCTGCGGCTTCCGCTCGTCCTCCGGACTCCGAATTCCTTCCTGTCCTCTTCACGCGAAGCCTAGTCAAGGTTCGACTTTCGTTTCGCAGTTTTGCTCTCTGGAGGGCACTCTGGGTAAGATGAGCCAGGAGGCCTACTCACACACAGGGCCCGATGCGATGGAGTCGAAAGGATCTCATGAGCGACGAACCTCTCACCCCTCCGGCACAGACCGATACCGATCCGCAAGAAACCCGCGAATGGCTGGAATCGCTCGACTATGTGCTGCAAGTAAAAGGCGCCGACCGAGCCAGTTACCTGTTCGACCGTCTCCGTGATCGGCTCGGCAAGCGGGGGGCTCGGCTTTCGACGCCGGTCAACACGCCGTATGTCAATACGATCGCTCCCGCTCAGGAACCGCCTTACCCCGGCAATCTCGACATCGAGCGGCGCATTCGGAGTCTCATCCGCTGGAATGCGCTGGCGATGGTCGTCAAAGCCAACAAGAACAAGCCGGGTATCGGCGGGCATATTTCGACCTATGCCTCAGCGGCCACCTTGTACGAAGTCGGCTTCAATCATTTCTTTCACGGCAAAGACGGCGCACACCCGGGCGACCTCGTCTATTTCCAAGGACATGCCGCGCCCGGTATTTATGCCCGCAGCTATGTTGAGGGACGCCTCCCTGCAGATGCCCTGCATCACTTCAGGGCCGAGCTGAGCGGAGGCAAGGGACTGTCGTCCTATCCGCACCCCTGGCTGATGCCGGACTACTGGGAATTCCCCACGGTGTCCATGGGGCTGGGCCCGATCATGTCGATCTATCAGGCTCGATTCAACCGGTATCTGCAGGACCGGGGACTCAAAGTCGGATCGTAGCCATGTCGTTCTGTGAGCCAAGGAGTT
>CBDIWQ010000036.1:0-4315 GCA_965285965.1 uncultured bacterium
GACCGCCCTTCATACCCACCCAACCCAGGTCGGGATGGTGGGCAGGCAAGGATTCGAACCTTGGAAGACATAAGCCAGCAGATTTACAGTCTGCCCCCTTTGGCCACTTGGGTACCTGCCCGACACAATCCTCTTACGTCGAAAAAATCTATATTTTTCCTTGGCTTCTTCTTCGATACCGGTGTGATAAAGAAGAGTAAGCCTCTCCGCGCACAGCTCTCTCTCCTCACGAAGAGGATGACGGCTGATGTGCTCGGACAGGCCAATTTAGGAAACGCTGGATTCTATTGACGAAGATGTGCCGTGTCAAGGGGGGAATGGCACATGCATGGTTTTTTTCTTACCGTGCGAGGGCCGCCTCACAAGAGGGTTCGAATGTAAAGAAAGCGGAGAGCCTAGGACTGGATCTCGCCTTGCGGATGAGACGGTCAGGTAACCCAAGAACTTCCGTCATCAGGGCTGCTGCTTCAGCGCCGGAGATCTGAGACTGACCGGCGAGAAAGCGCTTTTGAGCGACCCGCCGTTCATCCGGGTCTTCCGGAACGTAATAGCCTTTCAACTCCTGGCTTTGCACCGCTTTTTCCAGCCGGTCAATCCATTGCCCGGCCCCTTGTCCCTCATAGGATAAGCCTTTGCCCTTCTGTCGAACCTCCAACTGATTCCATATCGCCCAGCCGATAAAGACGGCCCACGTTTCATTGAGCGCTTCCCAAGACTCGGATTCGGTCAGGTAGCGGGTTTCGGCCTCACCTTTTCTTTGTACCACCGGGGCGATTGCCACTTCGCTGTAACGACAGCTTTGCTGGCGTCGTGCGAAGCTCAACAGAGATGATGGCTGATCCGGCGTGGTCGATAGCCGTCCATCCTCCGTGGCAAGAAAGTCCATATAGGCATGGAAGAGCTCGTGATAGAGCACCTCCAGCTCTTTGTGCGTGAGCTTCGTCAGCGGCCTCAGGGCGCCCCCAGCTGAATTAAAGGACAGCGTACGATTCAGCACCAGGCGATGTTCGGCGGGATGGTATTCCGCTGCATACGTCCGGAGATCGTCAAATTCAAACTGGACAAAATTCGGCGGAATACGCTTCAAAAACTTGGTGGGCAGATCGAGGCGCGCAGCTTCCGTCACCACTTGCTGCCACATCCGTTCGGAAACCGGCTTGCCCGACCCAGCGTGGACAGGGGGGACGTGAGCAAGAAGACCGATCATGAGGCCGAGACACGTCAGATGAAGCCGAAACCAGCTCATACCATCATAATATTGCGAAATAGGACACTGTTGGGAAAGGACAACACCGGGGCTAGCAGTCAATAATAGGAATCCGACGAGCCCCACGGCCCTCTTCCGCCCTCTTCGACGAGGGCAAGCGTATCCAAAAGATCCGAGGACACGTGGTCGAGGAAACGGGACGGCTTCGACAGCAGCATCCCGCTCGTCTTATCGTACACATTGATGGGGTACGTTAAAAATAGATGCCGTTTAGCCCTAGTTACGGAGACATAGAACAGCCGCCGCTCTTCTTCCAATTCATCATCCGCGACAAAGGAATACATGGAAGGGAATTTGCCGTCGACGACCCAGATGACAAACACACATTGCCACTCCAACCCTTTCGCGGAATGAATGGTGGAGAGCACCAGCCGCTCATCGTCCCGGTCCGGCCCCTCGACATCGACGGCGCTGCCGTCCGGCGGTTCCAGGGCAAGATCGGCCAGGAAGGTGTCTACTCCCGGATACCCTTCCGCGATCGTATGCAAGTGATCCAAGTCTCGGGTGCGCTTGGGATAGTCGTCGTAGTGTTCTTTGAGAATCGGCAGGTAGTACTCATAAATGTGGTTCACCTGCTCCGCCGGCTTCATCTCGCGGGAACCGGACAGGCTTTGAAGCGTGTTAGCGAGATTTTTCAGGCCCGGCCCGGATCGACCGCTTACGCCACGCAGGATGTCATAGGGGTGATCGGCCTGGACCAGCGAGGCCAACAGATCGTGCGCTTTTTTGGGCCCCACACCCTCCACCAGCATCAGCACACGATTCCAGCTGACCGTATCAAGGGGGTTGGCCAACACTCTGAGATGGGCGAGCAAGTCCTTGACATGCGCCGTCTCGATAAACTTGACCCCGCCTCGCTTGATGAACGGCAATCCTCTCCGGGACAACTCAATTTCCAGGTCGAACGAATGGAAGCTGGAGCGGAAGAGCACGGCGACTTCGCTCAGGGGCACACCCTCTTCCCGAAGCTCGAGGATTTTTTGCGCAATGAAGCGTGATTGGGCATTTTCTCCGGCCGCTTCCACGAGAGCGGGCAGTGGCCCATCGATCTTTCTGGTGAACAGCCGCTTGGTGTACTTCTCAGCCGCTTCATCGATGATGCAGTTCGCCAAATTCAGAATCGGCTGCGTGCTGCGGTAATTCTCCTCCAATTTGTAAATGGCCGTGCCGGGAAACAACACCGGAAAATCCATGATGTTTTTAAACGTCGCACCCCGAAAGGCATAGATCGACTGCGAATCATCCCCCACGACCATGACGTTGTTGTGGGACGTCGCCAATTGCCGGATCACTTCGGCTTGCAGGCGATTCGTATCCTGATATTCATCCACGAGGATGTGGCGGTACTGCCGGGAAATCGTCGTTCGGGCCGAGTCATCCAGCAGGAGCAACTGTCGCAGCATCACGAGCAGATCGTCATAATCCAGCAATTGCTTCTGCCGCTTTGCAGCTTGATAGGCCTTCTGAAGCCGGCCCAGGTCTTCCGCATGGTCGGCAAAGTGGCCGAATTCCTCAGTGATGATCTCGTCGAGACTGCGGAGCGTGTTCTCGCATTTGCTCAGCATCTCCATGATCGTCCCCTTGCGAGGAAAGCGCTTATCCTTCTCATTGAGGCCCAGCTGGGAACGGACGAGCGCGATCAAATCCTCCGCATCGCCTCGATCCAAAATCGTGAAGCCCGGTTCGATGCCGATCGACCGGCCATACCGCCGCAACAGCAGATTCGCGACCGAATGAAACGTCCCGCCGCAGACGCGTTGGCTGCGCCCGCCGATCAAGTCCCCGGCGCGCTCCACCATCTGTTGCGCCGATTTGCGGGTGAACGTGAGCAGGAGAATGTGGGAAGGATCGACGCCCGAATCGATGAGGTAGGCCACTCGATACACCAGCGTACGGGTCTTCCCGCTCCCGGCGCCCGCGATGACCAGCGACGGGCCCTCCCCCGCCGTGACGGCCGCCAACTGTTGCGGGTTCAACGCCGCCGCATAGTCAATGGACAGCGCCCGGGGCGCGGCCTCTTCTGCCGGCCGTTTGAGCACGTAGGGTTTGGCTTCTCGTTCCATGGCGTTTAAGAAAGACGGTCAGCGGGATGTTAAAAAGCCGTCCGGCAAGGCCACGGCGCGCCAAGAGGCGGCGCGTGTTTCACGCGCACGTTGAGCCCCTGCGCGTTGAAAAATGCACGACGGGTCTTTTTATCGCCCTGCCGGAGGACATCATAATACCAATCCGCGGGCGTGGCTGTATAACATAGTCCTTGCCGCCCTTTCAAAACATGGCGCCTCCGCCTGCGAGGGCCGTCCAGATTTTCCACACCCCCCAAACCACCAGGGCGATGGTCAGCAGTAAGAGGGCTGCCGTCGCGCCGATGATGCCGCCCACGTAGAACCAATCCCCGCCGGTTTCCCGCTCCGGCCGGCTCGCCGCTTCACGCAGGAGCGCCGCATTGCGTGCATGACTCCGAAACCAGACCGAAAAGAGATCGCCGAAGACCGGGACCGCCCCTAGGCTGCCATTGATCAAAAGATTCAAGCTCATCCGCGCAAGCACGATCCTCGGCAATCGCAGCCGGCTCGCCAGACCCAGCATCACCGTGCCGAGAAGATTCGCAATGGCATCACCGACTCCCGGAATCAGGCCCAGCAAGGGATCCAGCCCCAGATACAATGACGTCCCGGGAATTTTGACGGTCGTATCCAGAACCTGGGCGAGTAGATCGGCCGCCTTGATCAGGTGCTCGCGGTCACGGTCAGGGCCGGCCTGATGGGTCCGCTTGCTTGTCGACATGCGTGCAAAGCCTTTCACCGTTTTTCAGATGACATACTTCACAATACGAGAACAACCTTGAAAAGAACACCGAGGCCCCATGTAAGAAACAAGTTAAGAAACCAGATTGCTGGTGAGACCCCTTGGAGCGCTCTCGAGAACCTGTATATAATGACGCGCTCCACCCTAATTGGGAGTATCAAGAACGACATGACGACGGCAAAACAAGATTACCAGCAGCAACTACGCGCCCTGGCCGAACTCATGCTGGCCGTGTCCGGCGAG
>CBDIWQ010000037.1:0-4978 GCA_965285965.1 uncultured bacterium
CCATCTCGAAGGGCATATCGCCTCCGCGTGGCTTTCAGACCCCGCTTTCCCTCTGCCTTGCATCGTCCTTGTTGTGTCCGGTGGCCATACGCATCTCTATCGGCGAGACATAAATGGATCATGTCATCTCCTGGGACGCACCAGAGACGACGCGGCTGGAGAGGCCTTTGACAAAGGGGCACAGATGCTGGGTCTCGAATATCCCGGAGGGCCCGCCATTGAGCGCGTGGCTCGGGACGCCGATCCCGGCGCGATCACCTTTCCTCAATTTCATTCAGACAAACATAATCTGGAATTCAGTTTCAGCGGGCTCAAAACTTCCTTGTTGTACAAACTCCGTGACATGGACAAGTCCGCCACGGCCCAACAACTAGCCCTACTTGCCGCGGGCTATCAAGAGGCGATTGTTCAGGTGCTGGTCGATAAAGCGTTCGCAGCACTCTCCCAATGGAAGCTGTCGGCGCTTGCCGTGGTGGGTGGAGTATCGGCGAACTTACGTTTACGAACATTACTGCAACAGCGCGCGGACGAATCGGGCATCCAGCTCTCCGTACCACCTATGGCCTATTGCACCGACAATGCGGCGATGATCGCCGCCGCAGGACGACAGACCCTCATCGACGGATCTAGGCCAATTACCGACGTTGAGATCGAACCGACTATTGCGGCAAGCATGCAGCCTGCGAGAGAAAGGAGATAGTCCTATTTCTGAAATCCACGGCCATATAACCGGTCTCCGTTCCAGTGAAATATCGGCAGCCGAACGGCTGTACCGACGGCGTGTTCCGGTCGACAAGATTCTCTCACCCGAGTTGGCCAAGACGATGTGCCAGCTCTCCCTGGAGATTCGCCGCCCCATTGCCGCTCTGATCACGCGGCGAGGGCTGGTTCAGGAAGTGATCATCGGAACAGAGCTCACGTTATCGCCAACCACGATGGCGCAATTCCGCGCGGGCAGCCGTTCTTTACGCGGTCTTCGTCTCATAAGAACCCAACTCCATGATCAACCTTTGAGTCAAGAGTCTTTGACTGACCTGGCGTTCCTGCGGCTCGACTTGATCGGAGTGCTGACGGTCTCAGCGGACGGCAGCCCCGGCAATCTGTATCTCGCTCATCTTCTGCCCCCCAATGTCACCGGCCAACTGTTCAAGATACTGAAAGGGTCCCCCTTTCAACACGTTTCAATACCGTTTGACCATTTCATTGAGGAATTGGAAGCGGACCTACAGCTCGCGCGGGCACACCACGCAGTTGGTGACGGCAAAGAAACGGCCCTCTTAGTGAGTGCCTCGCCCCAGGGCCGAGCCGAACAGGAGGAACGATTGACGGAACTGGCCGAACTGGCGGTTTCGGCCGGAGTGACCGTCATCGATCGTATGGCCCAACGGACCTCTGCTGGTCATCAACGTTACTTGCTTGGAAGTGGCAAACTAAAAGAAGTGCTCATTCAAACCCTCCATAAGGGCGCCGACATGGTCATCCTTGACCAGACATTATCGCCGGCCCAATCACGGGCCATTTCCGAAATGACCGATATCAAAGTGATCGATCGTACTCAGCTGATTCTCGACATTTTTGCGCGCCGGGCACATAGCCGAGAAGGCAAAGTCCAAGTGGAACTCGCCCAGCTGCGCTATCTTTTGCCGCGCCTCTCGGGAAAAGGAACACAGTTGTCCAGGCTGGGCGGCGGCATCGGCACACGAGGCCCCGGCGAAACAAAACTCGAAACGGATCGGCGGCGCATCAGGGACCGTATCACACATCTCGAGCGCGAGTTGATTCACTTTGCCCGACAGCAAGGCCAGCGTCGTGCCCGTCGAGGGCGGCATGATATGCCCGTCATTTCACTGGTCGGATATACCAACGCCGGCAAATCGACATTGCTCAACGTGCTGACCAAAAGCCAGGTCTCGGCCGAGAACCGGCTTTTTGAGACATTGGATACGACGAGCCGTCGGTTGCGCTTTCCGCAAGACCGCGAGGTAATCATTACGGACACGGTCGGCTTTATCCGGGACTTGCCCAAGGAACTCGTGGGCGCCTTTCGGACGACATTGGAGGAGTTGCGCGAAGCGGACCTCTTGCTCCATGTCGTGGACGCCAGCGCCATTGATATTGATGTACAAATCACGGCGGTCATCAGCATTCTTAAGGAACTAGGGCTTGACCACATCCCTCGTCTATTGGTCTTTAATAAATGTGATCGCCTGCCTGTCAATCACATTGAACCACTCTGCCGGCGTTACCACGCGATTGGTGTCTCTGCTCTTCAATCGGACACATTGCACCCCCTCCTGACCCAGCTGGAAGCACGGGTGCGGGCCTTGACGATAGAGCAGGACAACAACTGCATGGTCTCTACAGATGACGGACTTGCCATTGCATCTCTCCGATAACCGTGGACAACTGGTTCAAATTCACATGACGCCTAGACCAAGCAGCCTTCCCGCTGCCCGTACGGCAGCTATCGCGAAGATCTTGCGTGAAACGATGCCAGTCGCCAACATGGAACTGTCTCACCGCTCGCCATGGGAACTCCTTGTCGCGACCATCCTCTCCGCACAATGTACGGATCAACGTGTCAACCAAGTAACCCCGGCTCTCTTCAGGAAATACCCTATGCCCCAGGACATGGCGCGAGCCAAACCGGCTGAACTAGAGGCAATGATCAGATCGACCGGTTTTTATAAAAGCAAAGCCAGGAGCCTGATAGGCGCTGCCCGGGCGATCGAGGGGCAATTTCAAGGCGAGGTGCCGGCGTCCATGGATGCACTGCTGACAATTCCAGGCGTTGGCCGCAAAACGGCCAATGTGGTCTTAGGCACGTCCTACGGAAAACCGGCGGTTGTCGTAGACACCCATGTGAAACGGGTGGCGAACCGATTAGAGCTCACCCGGTCAGAAGATCCCGACCAGATTGAATCGGATCTTCAAGCGGCTTTCCCTCAAAGCGAATGGACTTTGGTGTCACAACGACTCTTGCTCCACGGACGCTATGTCTGTCTGGCCCGCACGCCACGCTGCATGGAGTGCCGGCTCTATGAGGAATGCCGCTGGAAAGGAAAGTTGCCGACATGATTACGAGCATGACAGGATTCGGAAGACGGCAGGGAACATGGCAAGGCGGGACGGTCACGGTAGAAGTCCGCTCGGTCAACCACCGCTTTCTCGAAACCTCCGTCCGAGTGCCAAAGTCCATGGCTGGAGTAGAAGAAGTTTTTAAGAAATCGATACAAAAATGCTGTAGCCGTGGTCGAGTCGACCTTACCGTACAGGTCCAGGCCGGTCGGAGCGGAGCCAGATCCGTCCAGCTTGACGCTGCACTGGCGAAGCAGTACCATCAGGCCCTTCGTACCCTTCAACGTACTTTGAAGCTTGAAGGCTCCATCGACATCGGACTCATGGCAGGGGTTCGAGATGTCATTGTGTTTTCCGATGAACCGGCCGATGAGGGGAAACTCGTTAAATTAGTGGAGAAGCTCGCGCTGCAGGCCGTACAAGACCTGGCAAAGATGCGACAAAAGGAAGGTGTCATGCTCGCTCACGATATCCTTGAGCGAATCGACACCTTGAGAGGATTCAAGACGCAGGTAGGCTTGAAAGCCCCCGCCATTGCGCAAGAAGCGTACGAGCGGATGAAAGCGCGGGTGGAAAAGCTAATCGGAGCGATTCCAGACGTCCCGCGGCTCCATCAGGAGCTGGCTGTTTATGCAGATCGATCTGATATCACAGAAGAATTGGTCAGATTTGATGCCCATATGGTACAGTTTCAGCATACCGTCCAGAGTACGGAGCCAGTCGGAAAAACATTGGATTTCCTTCTCCAGGAAATGGGCCGGGAAGTGAATACCATGGGCTCAAAAGCCAACGATGCGACGATTACCGCCTGCATTGTGAATATGAAGGGCGAACTGGAACGGATACGGGAACAAGTCCAGAACGTCGAATGACCACGGCAACTACCACCCACAACGCCGCCTCTCCCTCCGGTCAGGGTCACCATACCGCCGATCGACGTGGCATCCTGTTCATCATTTCGGCGCCGTCGGGAACCGGGAAGACAACTCTGTGCAAGCAGATTGCGACCTTAGTTCCGGGCATCTGGCATTCCGTGTCTTACACGACGAGAAAACCCAGGCTCGGCGAAGAAAACGGACGCGAGTATTTTTTTATCGATGAAAAACCCTTCCAGGACATGATCGCCCGCAACGAGTTCATGGAGTATGCCCAGGTCTACGGCAACTGGTACGGAACGCCCAGGAAAGCGTTGATGGATAAAATGGAGCAGGGGATCGATGTCCTGTTGGAAATCGATGTGCAGGGCGCACTCCAAATCAAAAAGAAGTTCGAAGACGGAGTCTATATATTCATACTCCCTCCTTCGATGGAAACGCTCCGCAAGCGCCTGCAGAACCGCGCGTCCGACTCACCGGAAGAAATTCTCCGCCGGCTTCAAAAGGTGAAGGAAGAGGTCTGGAGCTTTCGAGAGTATTACTACATCGTCAGGAATGACGAATTGACCGAATCATTGCGCGAATTGCAGAGCATCTTTGTCGCCGAGCGCTTGAAGACGAAGCGGCTAGACATGCATTGGCTCGAACAAAACTTTATTCTCGAAAAAGAAACGAAGCAGAGCGATCGCGACACACCGTCCAACAAATAGCTGAGGAGATCCCATGGTTGACATGCTGAGTTTACTTCCCCAGTACCAAAATGAATTCGATTCCCGGCACCGGTTGGTCATCATCGCCGCGCAACGGGCCAAACATCTTACGCAAGGCGCCAAGCCGACAGGTCCTCAGCGCTTTCACAAGGAAACGACCAACGCATTGGACGAGGTCTTGCGCGGCAAAGTGACCTATCTGACGGGCAAAGAGGCCCGCGATGCGATGAAGGAAGCCAAACGCGGCAAAGAGGGCGAGACGGAACGCCTCGCGATGATGACCGGGGAAGACGCGAAGGAAATCAAGAAAGAGCT
>CBDIWQ010000038.1:0-4312 GCA_965285965.1 uncultured bacterium
TGGAAGACATGGGCATGGCCGGCCATGACGGTGGCCATGCCGCGGAGCTGTCCGATATGAAGCCATCCAAAGCCCATACCAACAGCCACGGCGTGCCGCAACATCATGCCGTGGAGACCGACGATCACCGCCGCTCATCGATCCCGGGCGCCACACCGGTCAAACACGGCCCCGATCACCATGGGACCGGCAACCAAACGGTCGCCGAGTATTCGCACAATCGCCTGCATGAACCAGGCAGAGGCCTGGAAGCAAGTCCTCGGCGCGTGCTGGTCTACACCGATTTGAAAAGCCTGGCTCCCTACCCGGACCAACGGGAGCCGGAACGGGAGATCGAGATCCACGTCACCGGCCATATGCAACGCTATATGTGGTCGTTCAACGGCAAGAAGTATTCGGAGGCACCGGAACCCATTCGTTTTCGTTACGGTGAACGGCTGCGGCTGACCTTCGTGAACGACACGATGATGGAGCATCCGCTCCACCTGCACGGGATGTGGATGCATCTTGAGAACGGCGCGGGCGCCTACCTGCCGCGCAAACATACCGTCGCGGTTAAGCCGGCCGAGCGGGTGTCTGTCGCCATCAGCGCCGACGCCCCCGGCCCTTGGGCGTTCCACTGTCATCTGCTCTTCCACATGGAAGCCGGCATGTTCCGCATCGTCGACGTGTCTGCATGACGAAGGGAGCAGGCTGGTGAACGGTATCTCCCTTCGGCTCCTCACGGCCATGGTGTGGGCAGGGAGCGCGATCGCCCCGCCCGTGGCCGCTGGCCAATCCATCCACACGCATGAACTGATTGACTCGCCGCGCCTGGATCCCGGCCCGGTGGCCGCTGCGACCGGTTCTCCAGCTCCAAACGACGCTCCCTTGTATGGTCCTGTCCCAGAACGAGCACGCACCCTGCCCAACGTCTCTCCACAAGCGGACTGGCCCAGTCCCGTGAACGATCGGGAAACACGACTGTTCACGCTCGTCGACGTCCTGGAGTATCGTCCGCGCAGCGGCGAACGGGGAACGGACAATGATTATCGATGGGATGTCGAAGGGTGGTACGGCGGAGATTACAATCGCCTGTGGTACAAGACCGAAGGCCAGCAGGATACGGCGTTCAAGGCGGACTACGACGTGGACTTCCAGCTGCTCTACGGACGGTTCGTGCAGAAGTATTACGACGTCCAGATCGGCGGGCGCATGGAGACACAATCGTTTCGCGGACGGAACGTGACGCGGGGCTTCGGCGTCATCGGCCTTCAGGGACTGGTGCCGTACAACTACGAATTCGAATCCGCCCTGTTCGTCGATCAGAACGGCGCCGTCTCGGCCCGCCTCTCGTTCACGAAGGATTTTCTGCTGACGCAGCGGCTCGTCTTTCAAGGACGTGTGGAAACCAACCTGGCCGTGCAACGGGTCGAGGAGTTCACGACAGGCTCTGGGCTGAACAACCTGGAATTTGGAATGCGCCTGCGCTACGAAATCCGACGTGAGTTTACGCCTTATCTCGGGATCTCCCTGGATAAGAGCTTCGGTGAAACGGCTACGCTGGTTCGGCTGCAAGGCGGCGACCCGAGCCAGATTCGCTTCGTGGCGGGCGTGCGGATGTGGTTCTGATCCGGCACGAGCCGGTCGGTGTCAACGCCGGCAAACGGAGCGGACTCCGCCGGGAGATGCGCCGGCTCAATCGGCTGCATCGCAGGTGCAGTTCAAACAGCCATGCTTGGTGCAGACACCGCACGTCTGCTCCAGACTCTTTCGCAAAGCCAGCCGGGCCCGATGCAGCCGCACGGTAAGATTGTTCATCGTAACGCCGAGGTCCTGCGCCACGGCGGCCGGTGCTTCGCCTTCGAGATCGATCCGGCGGAGCAGATCCGCGTAAGCCGGGCGGAGGCCGGGAAGGAGCCGCTGCAGGCAGGCGCACGCGGAGGGACGCAGTTCATCCAACACCGGCGTCCTATCGTCGCCCGAAGCTTGGAGCTCGTGCAGGAAGGCCACCGTTTTCTTGTCCTCTGCCGACCGGGCGCGGTAATAGTCCACCACGGCATTACGCAGGATGCGATAAAACCAGGCGACCGCCTGCTCCGGCGGCTCGCCGCGATGCTCCTGCTGGACCGCCCGCATGAAACTCTGCTGGAGCAGATCCTCGGCCATCGCCTCATCCGAGACGCGGCGCCGGAGAAACGCACGGAAGTCCGACTCGCGGGACAGCAGGTCGTGAAGGATGCCGGCAAGACCGGACTCTCGCGCCGTTTCGCGCGGCGGAGACTCCGGTCTTGATGTCTGTCTCTTGGTTTCCGGCTGCTTGCTGACCATGGAGCCGAACTCGCGCTATTTCGACATGCCCGACGGCCAGAGCGATTCCAGCTCGGGAAACTTCGCCCGATAATCCGCATGGCTTGCCCGGATGACCTTCAGCGCTTCCTCCCGCCCGTAGAGACTGGTGATCTCCACCTTATGGTCGGAGGCACCGGGCGCCTGTTTATAGGTGAGAAAATAATGCTGGAGGCGGTCGATCAGCGTCGTGGGGACGTCTCCGATATCCTTGAAATCCCCGTAAGCCGCGTCATCTTTCATCACGGCGATGATTTTGTCGTCGGCTTCGCCGCCGTCCGCCATGCTGAACCCGCCGATGGGAATAGCGGTGAGGAGGATGTCGCTGTGGGGAATGGTCTTCTCGGTCAACACGCAGATGTCGAGCGGATCGCCGTCGCCGATCATTCCTTTGCGCTTCGCGCGCTTGGCGAACAAACCCGCCACCTTTTCACCGCAATAGGTCTGGGGCACGAGGCCATAGTAGACGGGGCAGAAGTTCGAGAACCGCTGCGGGCGATCCACTTTCAGGAACCCGCTATCCTTGTCGACTTCGTACTTGACGGTATCCGTCGGCACAATTTCAATATACGTCGTGACCACTTCCGGCGCTTTGTCGCCGATGGACACGCCGTGCCACGGATGCGCCTTGAACATTAAACTCATCAATCGCTGGATCGGATCCCCACCGAAACGCCCCATTACGCAACCCTCCATCTAAAATGATACCGCAGTAAAATTCGCCGCCAGCATACCATAGTCGCATCTGGATTTCGGGCAGGGCTTGGCAGCTTTTTACGAACCATCTGGACACGCATTCACAGGACAGGTTTTCCAAACCACCACGAGCGATGTCTCTCTTGAGGCAGCGGTGCCACTAATCACGTCCTGGACGCACCCATTACTCTCCTTTGGGGATAATGGAAATCCCCCCGTTCCTTTCGAGCACGGCATACTTGATTTGCTCCATCCGTTCCAGACCATGCTTGTCGCGGGCGGACGCAAGGATATCCTGCTCATCCACCCGGGCTCTATCCATGAGGTCCTTCAACGGACGCCCCTCATCGACGATCACCAAGGGCATCCCATCCATATACCGTTCCATGAGGGGGTAGCGCTGTTTCATGACGGACAGGCCGATGTCGACGCCGATCAGGGTGAGGATGACGAGAACGCCGTTGGTGATCGAATAGTCGTTCCCGATCATCGCATTTTGTGTCGCTTCACTGATGATCAGGAGAAGGACGAAGTCGAAGTTGGTCATTTCCGCGAGCGTGCGCCTGCCTGCGATACGAAACAGGACAAGGAGGAATACGTACATCGTCAGCGCACGTAGAATTGAATCCATTCCGCTTGGGACTCCTAGGGCCACACCATGTGAGTCACACTGAGGGACTTGCCCTCGTCGGCCCAGACGCTGCCATGCACCAGGCCGATGGTGTCAAACTGAACGGATAGCGTTGCCGTGAACCGGCCGCCGTCGGTCTGAAACACAAATGCCCGTCCGCCCTCGCGGGCCTCACCCCGTAAGGGCACCGGCGAAACAGCGACAACCTTGAGCGAGTCGAGATAGTGCGGATCAAACCAGAGGCGAACGATCTGAGCGCCATCCGCGTCCGGTTCCAGCGTCACGACCAATTCGGCGTGAGCTTCATATCGCGCATAGCGATCGTAAAGAACGGACAGCCGTCCGTCGGAACTCTGATTGGTCACTCTGGCAAGCGGGTGGTGGCCGAAGAATCCTCCGAGTGCGGCGCCGATCAGCAAGGCAATGATGACCCAGCCGATACGCTCGCCCCGCCATTCGCGGTATTGAAAGCGGAGATCCTGCTCAACTTGGAAGTCATTTCGCATTGCCTTCCACCGGTCACATGGGACCTGCCTACATCTCAATGTACTAGTTCACCGGCGCTTCTCCGCCTAGCGTTTCCCCTTGGGGAATTCGCCGTGTCTTGTCGATCTCGCTGGGTGCTGCGCCCGGCCAGGCGCGAAGTGAACAGTCAGT
>CBDIWQ010000039.1:0-9898 GCA_965285965.1 uncultured bacterium
TGCTGACGCGAACACCCTACCCGCTGCTGCGTTTCACTCGCTGGTGCGATAATCAGATCGTTTTTCTCACTCCCCTCGCCGCGACGGATCTCAACGTCCGGATTGGTATAGCTCCACTGGGTTGCCCGGCGGGTCGTCGAGAATGATTTGTGCGCCGCCTGGCCCGCTCACGATATCGGTTGTGCGGAGGGACACCTTCGCCGCGCGCAGCCGCGCCACTTCCGCAACGAGATCGGGTACCTCCAAATGCACTCGGTTCCAGCCGCCCTGTACTTGTTGGCGGCCGTCCGGCAACGGCTGCTTCCCCGAACTGCCGTCACCGCTGAGCAGGAGACGCACTCCGTCCCGTACAAGTGATGCAAAGGCGGGCGAGGCGTCCCGCTCCCACCGTGAAGCCAAGACGCGTCGTATAGAAACGCATCGCCTCCGGGACGTCATTTATTATGTAGCGCACGCTGACTCGGGACATCATCCGGTTCTGGTCATTTTGTCAGGATAAAAATACCTTTCGAACACTTCCCTCGCCTTCCTATAGTCGTTGTCCGTTGCATACTTCAGCCGGTAGTTGAACCGACAACTCTGCTCTTTTTCGTATTGATAGACGTCTTGAAGGAACGACACGATTTCCTCCAGATCCGATATCTGATCCCCTTTTTCCCAACTCACTTTCAATTCTGAAGGAATATCTGCAATGACGTGGACGGTTTCCACACCGTTTTGAACGCTGGCTTCGATCAACGTATTCCCGTCCTTCTGACATAAAGCATACCCGCGCTTGAGGTTTTCAATGGCTTCTTGAAAGCCGTCTTTCGTTGCACCCTTCGCGCCCGCCATGAGCTTCACTTCATTCATCAGCAGCGTCATCTCGTTCAGCTGTTTTTCCAAGTCCCGGTTCTGCTCCGTGGCCGCATCGAGCCTGGCGTGAGAACCCAGGTCTTGGTTGTGTGGTGCGTCAGCGACGGGCTGCCTGCCCTCCACCGTGTCCGTCACATGGACCATGATGGCCGCAAAGACGAGCAGCAGCATCACTTCGACCAGCGACAAGCCGAGTGTAAAGCCCGAACGTGAGTCACTTTCCATCGAAGGCCTGCTCCTCGGTTACTCGTTCCTTCAGGAAGGACATCACTCCCCGCATAGCGGTTTCAATGGCTTTGCTCGCGTCGAGACTGGATTGTATGGCCTTCTGCACATTCTGAAGTCCATTCCTGACATCGGCACTGAGTGAATGTGACGACAAGTCCGTCAACTCCGCTTGCAAGGTCGACAATTGTGTTGAGACCGTCGCAAATGCCGCTCGTAGGGAGTGCACGCCGTCGAGCTGGCGCTCGAGTTCGGTGCGACTGTGCTCCAATGCCGCGGTCATGTTGACGAATTCATCGGTTCGCTCTTTGATCGTCGTGGACAGATCATTCACGGCGGTTCCGATCCGCTTGGCGGCTTCTGACCCGTACAACGACTCTCCGAATCGGCTCACGGTGTCGGCCGCTTGCATCACACTCGTCTCCAATGTTTGCACGGCCGCTTCAACGTCGTCTCCGCGCTTTCTCAATGCGGCAACGAGCTTGGCCGCTTCTGTCGTGAGCATTTCCTGGGGAATGTGGAACGAGGATTCAAAGCCTGCACTCATCGTCGCGGTCATCGTCCGATGTTGCTCCGTAAGCTTTTCCCGAACATCCCGTAGTGACCCGACAAGATCCTTGAGCGTGCCACCAAGTTCACCCGCGGCCCGCTCCCTGAAGACCGTGATGTCCATCGTCGCGTCATGGATCTGTTGGGTGAGAGCCGCCAGGCGGCGATCAATCGTCTCCTGGGCCAGAACAAGCCGATCGGGAAGCGTGTCTTGAAATTGAATGACCAACAGTCGAAGCAGCATCCCGGAAAATGTCGTGACCAGCGCGTAGCCGAATGTCGTAAGCACGGCCTCAGCGGTAAGTTTAGGAGCCGGCCAGACCACGAAGGACGCGATCAAGGCAAAGAGCGCCCAGAGAAAACCCATATAATAGAGGGAGTCTGCAAATTGGAGAGCGTTCTTCTTCTTCAGGAAATGTCCATACACTGCATAGGCGATGAGGAGTCCGATCAGACCCAACGTGGTAGAGGCGCGGGAGCCTTGCGACATCGCTGAGTAGACGAGCGCGACAATCCCCGTCATTGTCACGCACGACCACGCCGTTCCAAGTTTGATACGCTCGGGCAGCCTGTCAGGCTCGCTGGATAGCTCGCGTTCTTCATCAGGCTCGGGCAATGGCTGTTCGAAGGATAGGGTTCTAAACCGTTCCATAACTCCCTCCTGGTCCTGAAGTCCCCCCACATCTTCTGATCTAGTCCCTCTCACGAAATAACTGGGGATTCCCCTAGTTACCGGTATGACCTTGAAGTCGCTGATATCAGGTCGGGAGGTGACGAAGTACGACCATTCAGAAACGGATTGTCACACACCTCATGCGTTGAAAGAATCCCGCGCCCTCAAGACGCCAAGGAACTCGCCGGCAAGATGGTCTGTACCGTATCGAGGGGGTGACTACCGGATCATCTACACAATTCGTGATAAGCAACTGATTACCTCGCTGTGAAGATTGGCAACCCGAAAGAAACCTATCGGTAGCCGGCGACCCCTGATTGGTATGATGCGGCGACCCCATCAACCTTCTTTTTCCTCCCTAGAGACGCCGGCCCTCTATTGAAACATTGCTCCGCACAGTGCTAACAAGACCAGGACCATTGAGCGAAGGAGTACGAGCCTATGGATTGGGATGAGATGTATCAAAATGGTGAGGTTCCCTGGGATAAAGGGGCCCCGTCGCCGGCGATGAAACAGTATCTGGAGCGCCACTCGATGCGCGGGCGGGCCCTGGTGCCAGGCTGCGGCCGCGGGCATGAGGTCGCGCTGGCGGTGGAGTACGGGTTGGATGCCACCGGGCTCGACATCGCGCCGACGGCCGTGGCGGGAGCACTGACGCGATATCCGCATCTGGAGAAACGCTTCGTGACGGGGAGCTTGTTTGATCCGCCGGAGGAACTACGCGGAGCCTTTGACGTGGTGCTGGAGCACACGTGCATGAGCGCGCTGCCCCCGACTCTGCGCGCTGATTACCGGCGCGGCATCGACCTCACGCTGCGGCGCGGAGGCTTGCTGATCGGTGTGTGGTTCATCAATCCGGCGCTCGACCCGGGGAAGGAGGGGCCGCCCTTCCCTTTCAAAGTAGCCGATCTCACGGCGCTCTTTGCCGATGGCTACGACATTGTGGATGATTATGTGCCGGATGTGGCTTTTCCCGGTCGCGAGGGGCGGGAACGTGTGCGCGTGCTCCGACGCGTGGGATGATGCGGAAAGACCGCCCGCGTACGGCAATCTCAAACCTGCCCGACGTTCATTTCAAGATCCAGAATCCGCTTTCGGACCCGCACCGGCAAACCACTCGGTGTGTTGATCCCCTTGCCTCCCGAAATAGGTCACGCGTTGGCCGCGCAGAAACGCGAAGTACCCCTGTACGCCGGCTCGCATGGCGCGCTGTGAGAACTCGCGATACGTTTGCCCTTTCTGCTGACTGTCTTGAATCGTCTGTCGCAATGCCGGCACGTCGAGGTCGGCGGAGACGGCGGGCAACCCTTCAAAGGACAGCGGAGCGATGACGGCAGCACCGTCTGCCCCGTAGAAGGCGAACTGCAGCAGGACGTAATCGACATGGTAATACTCGACGCCCGCGCCGATGAGGTTCCGCACGATGTCTGGAAACGGCAGTGAACCGGCTAGGCTGGCCCGAGCGGCTTCAAGCACGAGTTGGGAATTCACACCTCCTCCTTCCGGGACAGAGTCAGTGACCGTTTCCTGAATGGTAGCGGTTCGCTCTTGAGAGTCCTCCCCTCGATCCGTGCTACGGGAAGAGTCTTATCGGGTACGGCGGGCAGCCTCTCTATTGCAGAAGATCGCCTCGCACACATCCCGTTCATTCTACGGCTTGCTCCAACAGCTGACCGATTGAGTCGAGCTTGGAAGTAAGCTCCGTTGTCACGCCGTGTCGCTCCTGCAACAGCGCGGGCGAATTATAAGTGAGCCAGACTTTATCATCCCTGTCTTCCCACGCCAATGCCTTCATGGGGAGATCGATCGCCGCCGTGGGCTTGGCCACCATGAGAGCGGTCCCTCCCTTCGGACTGCCAAAGATGAGAAGCTGGGTGGGCTTCATTTCCAGCCCCACTTTCTCTGCTTCTCCTCCATGGTCGATTTTGGCAAAGATCTGCATTCCCTTGGCCGTAACAGCTTTCTCGATACGGTCAATGGTCTCAGGGACTGAATATTTGCTGGGCTTGGTCACCAGATTTCCGGCATCCGCGTGACCCACACTCACTGCAAACGGCGCAATCACAAGCGTTGTGCAGAGCAGGCCTGGCAGCAGTTCTTGGAAGTACATCATCGGTCGCTCCTTTTGTTCGCCCTAGCCGCGCGACTTCACTGTCCGGAGGCTTTCTGGCTAACCGGGATCTCCGCTTCGACGAGTTTCGACAGAGGAGCAGCCTTTCCCATGGTAGACAGGATGGTCCTTTTCTATCAACTCTCCCTGCCTCCCTTCTCCGCCATGTCCAACATTGGGGGTCGGGTAAAGGTGACCCGGAGAAACGGAAGAGAGAAAGGCCCATTGACGGTGTATGTAGCGGCAGCCGATGCCGGATGGCCTATCGGCGCCATGGCACTCCGGCGCTAGTCCATGCAGGCGAAGATGTAATCGCGCCCATCCTCACGAGGAGTCGGCTTCAGCGTCAGCGAGGCTCGACGATGATACTTGGCACATTCAGCATCGGCGACTTGTTGGGCTTTGGCATCATTCATCTGATAGGACTCAACGATCACATGATTCGGGCTTGATCTCTTGATTGAAGGGCCGCAACCCGCCACCGCGACGCTCAGCACAACGACCATGAGCACCCGCATAGAGACCCCTCGCCGCGCAACTCGATCCATTCTGTCTGCTTAGCCGGGGAGTCTCCGCGGCTTTCCCAAGCATCAACACCCGGGGACGGCTGCCTCTGCTTTCTTTACTAGGTTTCGTTCATACCACGTTTGGCCAGCCATTTACTTCCCTTCCGGACCTCATCCGCCGGCAGCTTGACCTTCACCATCAACCAACGTGACCAGCAGATTCGTCCAATCCAGCATGATCGTCTTTCGTACTCTTCAAGATGGCGCCGGTCTCCGGGTCTGCGTACGCGCCGTAGGCATCGACGAGCAGTCCCCTGATCCCATCCGAACCTTCGAGCGCATAGAGCACGGATGAATCGTCCGGGTCGGACACACCTTCGAAGCGATGATGCTCGACAATGGTCAGTTCACCGCCCTTATACGAATGACCTGCGGCGGTGACGCGACCGGTCTCTCCGCATACGGTGAAGTCGGCAGTGAAGCCACGACGGCGTAGCGCATCGACCGCTTCTGTCATGGTCCGATAGGCCGGTTTGATCATGGCGCACCTCACATCGAAAAGAAAGGTTGCGGTTTTTCGTCTAGCGTACCCCTTACAGCTGAATGCGGATAGAGGACATTTGACCAGTCCATCTCCCGACAAACCCTGGCCCGCCTTTCAGCAACAGGCTGCCATCAAAGTGACCAGCATATTGCAGCCGCCCCTTGTGCACATACCCATCGCTTGTTACGGTAAGAGTCAGGATCACCGCAGCAGTCTGGAACAATCGTTCACTTTCCAGCAGCGCGGGTGAAGCCTCCGGCCTGTCCCACTCACAACCATCCATGGAAAGGAATCGCCGATGAGCAAGACTGTCTCAGACGGAAAAGTGATTTCTTTGGAGTACACCCTCAAACTGGACAACGACGAGATTGTCGACACCAATGTCGGGAAAGACCCCTTGAGCTATACACAAGGTGCCCATCAGATTATCCCCGGCGTTGAAGCTGCGCTGGAAGGAATGGAAGTCGGCCAAGCAAAACAGGCCATCGTGCCGCCAACAGAGGGCTATGGTGAGAGGGACCCCGACAAGTTCCATGAGGTCCCGAAGGAGAAGCTCCCTCAAGGGATTGCAGTTGGCACCCCGCTCCATGGAAAGGACGCCAGCGGCCGCGACGTTCGGCCGATTGTGTCAGCCGTGAATGACGAGACCGTCCTGTTGGACTTCAACCATCCACTTGCCGGCAAGACTCTGTATTTCGACTTGAAGGTGGTCAACATCAGTTAAGCGGCACCAGCGAGTGAGGCACGGGCGCCGCACAGTCCTGCGGCGTCCGACGCCTCGAGTTCGCGAACTTGTTGAGCTCCTTCCTTGATTGTCAGTCGCTTTCTTTCCCATCATTCACAAATAGATCGCGATACCCGCTCGGCTGGCTGCGCCAATACTGTGTTGGCGCCTTCACGCGGGCCCCGAGATGCGCCGCCGCATGCCAAGGCCACCGCGGATCGTAGAGGACGGTTCGAGCCAGCGCGATCAGGTCGGCATCGCCGGAGCTGACAATGGTCTCGGCCTGGTCGTAACCCGTGATGAGGCCGACCGCCACCACGGGCATCGAGACCGCCTGTTTGACCGCACGACCCAGCGGTACCTGGTAGCCGGGGCCGACCGGGATCTGCTGTCGCGGATCGAGCCCGCCGCTGCTGATATGAATCGCCGCACAACCACGCGCCTCCAGGGCTTTTGCAAAGGCGATGGTCTCCTCGATATCCCAGCCGCCGTCGAGCCAGTCGGTGCCGGACACCCGAACCGTCACCGGCCGGTTGGCGGGGAACGCGGCACGGACCGCGTCGAAGACCTCCAACGGGAATCGCATGCGATTGTGCAGGACGCCGCCGTATTCGTCCTCGCGGCGGTTCGAGACCGGCGACAGGAATTCGTGCAGGAGGTAGCCGTGTGCGGCGTGCACCTGCACCGCGTCGATCCCCAGGCGCGCAGCGCGCCGGGCCGATGCGGCGAACGATTCGCGAATGCGCTCCATCGCAGGGCGATCAAGAGCGATCGGTGGATGCTCTCCGGCTGCAAATGGGAGTGGTGACGGCGCGACGGTCTGCCAGCCACGCTCATGATCGGGTAAGAATGGCTTCCCCCCTTTCCATGGCACTTCGGTCGAAGCCTTCCGGCCCGCATGGGCGAGTTGAATGGCGATCGGGATAGTCGACCACCGGCGAACGCTTTCAAGCGTACGCGCGATCGCCGCTTCGGTCGAATCGTTCCACAGCCCGACATCAGCGTAGGTGATCCGTCCGTCAGGCTCAACGGCAGTCGCCTCGATGATCAGTACCCCCGCCCCAGACAGGGCGAGATGACCGAGGTGAATCAGATGCCAGTCGGTCATCCGGCCATCGATCGCCGAATACTGACACATCGGCGCGATGACGATCCGGTTGTCGAGCTGAAGCGGGCCGATTTCAATCGGTTCGAAGAGCTTGGGCTTTGCCTTTGCCATGGTGCCCGTTTTCTTACCAGGTGCTCACGTCAGAAGCAAAGGGACGCCCCTGGTCAGCCCTCATTGTTTCGCACGCCTCAGAGGCGCTTCCTCGATGCTTCATACTGCGGCGGGTTCTCACGGATCTCGTATACCCTCGCCGCCTCAGACCTGCCTGATCGCTCAGCTATACTTCTCCTAACAAGGAGGAAGATATCCGATGAGAACATACGCTGCACTCGCGATGCTGCTTTCAACCCTCTGGGGATGCTCCAATACCGTGCTGGTCACCGTGCCGCCGAGGATGGATCTGAAGCCCTATGGCACGCTTGGAATCGTCGAATTCACGTCGAATTCGGATCCGGCCATCAACCAGTTCGCAACCCAGCGCTTTCAAGAGCATGTGCAGAGCGCCTATCCGGGCACGCCGATCCTGGAGTTGGGAACCCGCGAGGCGGTGCTGGAGGCGGCCGGCGCGACCCAGTTGGATGCGGAGGCGATCACGACGATCGGGAAGAAGTATGGCGTATCCGCCGTCTTCTTGGGGAACATCAGCTATTCGGAGCCGAACACAGACGTGCGGCTGATCGATATCACCAAGCTCGAAGGCGGAGTCCGGACCGAAATCAAAGGCGACATTTCGAGCAAGCTGCTGGAAACCAAATCAGGCGCCAGCGTATGGAGCAGTTCGGCCTGGGCGAAACGGCAAGTCGGCGGCGTGACGGTGTCGGGCAAGAACGGCGTAAGCGCCTCGATGAGGGATTCGAATCCCCGCAAGGACATGGTCCCGGCGCTGCTCTTCCATCTTACCGAGGATTTCCGCCCAACATCGGTGCGTCAGAAAAAGGAATGAGCCGGCAAGATGCCTGTCTGACTAGCCGGGTATGTCCGCTTCAACCAGTTTCGCCAGGAGGATCAGGGATTCCTGCCAGCCGAGATAGCAGGACTCCAGAGGAATGACGTCCGACAGTCCTTCTTGCACGATGGACAATTCGGTCCCGCAGAAAACCTTCTTCAAGGTGATGGTCGCTTCCATCTCGCCGGGCAGGTTCGGATCGTCGAATCGGTCGGTGTATCGGATGCGTTCGTGGGGCAGCTCAAGGTACTTGCCACCGAAGGAGTGGCTCTGACCGGTGGTGCAATTCGTGAACGACATCTTGTAGGTCCCGCCCACTGTGGCATCCTTCTGATGCACCCGCGCAGTGAACCCGTTCGGAGGCAGCCATTTCACCATCGCATCCGCATCCAGGAACGCCCGGTAGATGCGCTCGGGCGCCGCGCGCAGCACGCGATGGAGTCGGACAGTATTGGTCGACATATCCTCTGCTCCTGTCCGATGAGAAGGGCTGCAGCGCTGAACGGCCTTCCCATAGTGGATATGATCATCGCAGGATGCCAGCACGAGAAACAGCGTCAGGACGCGTTACACGTTCGCTCAGCAGGCAGTATGGTTTGCAGGACGATTGGCATAGGGCTGCGTACCCGCCTGCCATTAGCTGCGGCTGGGAAGAAGGACACAAGCAGGTTTTACATAAGCGCCTTGACTAAGTCAGCTTATCGGCATACACGTGCCGCTATTCCAATCCATCGGCAACAGCATGGACCGCGTTGCCCGCAAGGGGGCTCGCATAGAAGGAGGGTCAGGGACACAATGGGGTTTAATCTCGCAGGATTACTCAGGAACGACTTGAAAGACTTGGAGCGTCATCTCCAAGAGAAAGTAGGGCACTTATCTGAGAACGATGCGCAGGATATCGTATCTCTGCTACCCGACTTGCATTTGCCCGGCTTGATCACCCTGCTCTCGCTCGGTGCACGAACGAGTAACCGGGAAGCACGGACAATCCCCTTTCCTCTAACGGAACACAATATCTCCGAGGCCCTAGCCGGATTGCCTGGGAAAGGGACCGCTAAGGCCGACGATGCAAGCAGAGCCGCCCGGCTGCTGGTGAGCGGCCAATTTACTCATGATATTGCTGACGCGGTTGCTGTGATATTGCACACGGTCCCTGATATCCCTCTCGAGATAGTCCAAGATTTACGGTCGTTGCCACATTTTCCAAGACGATTAACCCTCGCCATCGAGCGCGACCTCGGCGAAGATTCATCAGCCATACGTGCCGTTGTGAGAGATCTACGGGAAGACGGTACGATTCATTCTCAACCGAAGATATTGACGAATACTCTACGTGTCCTCTTCCGACAGGCTGCGCCGAAGAAACTCGGTTCAACCCTACATACGCTCTTGGGGAATGAATCGGTACGGTTAGCCATCATCATTTATGCCCGATCAAAAGGAGTAGAGATTTCACAACAGGATCTGGATCAGGTGCGCGAAGCCATCAATCCGGATGATCCCCATCTCGGCGTACTTTTAGAGTCAGGCTATCAGCGCCTAATCGAGAAGGTTGGGAAGGAACAAGCCGTGGAGCTATTAAGCCAGTTTGTATCTTAGGTTCAACGGATCGAACAGGTGCATGACGACGGCCCCAATCCCCGCAGAAGGTGACTGCA
>CBDIWQ010000040.1:0-3527 GCA_965285965.1 uncultured bacterium
CGGGCACCGGCACCGTGACGAGTGCGCCCGCCGGGATTAATTGCGGCAACGACTGTAGCAATGAGTTCCCCAGCGGTACGTCCGTCACGTTGAGTGCCGCCGCCGCCAGCGGATCGACGTTTGTCGGATGGAGCGGCGGCGGGTGCAGCGGCACCGGGACCTGTGTCACGGTGATGAGCGCCAGTCAGACGGTGGTCGCGCAGTTCACCACAACGCCCAATGTCAGTACGCTCACCGTCATCAAAAACGGGCTTGGTTCGGGCACGGTGACCAGCGCGCCGAGCGGCATCAATTGCGGGACGGTCTGCACATTCAACTTTACGAGCGGGACGAGCGTCACGCTGACCGCCACGCCCGTGATCGGGTCGACGTTTGGAGGCTGGAGCGGCGGCGGCTGTGGCGGTGCTGGCGCTTGTGTGGTGAATGTCAGTGGGGATCAGACCGTCACGGCCACGTTCAATGTCGGAATTCCGTGAGGGAGGAAACGCCTCTCAGCTGCGCGCCACTTCGATTTCGCGGAGGACGAGTTGGATTCCGGCAGGCGAGGCGGTGCGGTGTTTGAGGACACGTACGGACAGGTCCGATGCCGTGAACGTGGAGCCGACCTTGGGCACCTGCCCGTGGCGGGTCAATTCGTCGGCAATCCGGGCGAGCTGATCCTTCGCCGTGGCGGTGGACAGGCCGGCCGGCTGGAATAATTCCATTTCATCCAGACCGAACTTTTTCAGCCCGACGGTGTAGAGCCATTCACGGGCGTCACCGGCTTCCGTCTGCATGACCGTCACGTGATCCTCCGTCCGGAAGACGGCGAGCGGCCGATCTTGCCAATCCGACGGATTGATGTAGGCCTGCGTGGTGACGTCGTAGGCGGTGCCTTGGGCCAGCAGTGTCAGACCTTTGGCTAACCGTGCGGCCAAGAGGATCGTGTCCGGCATATCGCGCGGGGGAGCGACCGAGGGGGCGATGGCGCCCATCTGGTCATGTTCCCAGGCCAGTTGCTTCATGACGTCGGCGACGTGGGTCATCGGCAGCGGCATGACGACGTGGGTGGACCAAGGCCCATGCACGGCCTGCCAGGATTCCAGCGAGCCTTCTTCATGGCGGATCGTGAGCGGGCCGCCGAATTCACGCTCGTACCACAGCTTCAGTTCCTCGGTCGACGGCGCCAGGCCTCGATAGCCGATGAAATAAAGCGGCGGCCGCTTCGCGGAAGGCTTGGGCGTCTTCTTCCTGATTCTCATCGCAGGCGGAACCGGGTCACTTGCCGCCCTTGCGGGCTTTGCGACGATCGTCCGGATTGAGCAGGCGCTTACGGATGCGCAGATTCTGCGGCGTGATCTCAACCAGTTCATCCGGCCCGATGTATTCGAGGGCGAATTCCAAGGACATTTCGCGCGGCGGGGTGAGGACCAGCGCCTCATCGGTGCCCGACGCCCGCATATTGGACAGATGCTTCTCCTTGCAGACGTTGACGTCGAGGTCTTCATCGCGGTTGTTCTCGCCGACGACCATGCCGCGGTAGACCTCTACACCGGGTCCGATGAACATGGCCCCGCGTTCCTGGGTCATGAAAATGGCGTAGCCGGTGCTCTTGCCGTCTTCATAGGCGACGAGCGACCCATGGGGGGCAACGAGCAGATCCCGCTCTTCGGCCGGTTCGTACGCCGCAAACACGTGATGCATGATAATGGTGCCCCGTGTCTTGGCGAGCAGGGTGTTCTTGAGTCCCATGATCCCGCGGGTGGGGATGTGGTACTCCAGATGCATTTCGCTTGCGCCGACGTCCGAGTGGATGAGTTTCATGTGCCGCATTTCACCGCGGCGCTTGCCGATCTCCTCGATGACCGCGCCCTGGTACACTTCCGGAACCTGAATCGTCAGTTCCTCATACGGCTCCGTCACTTTTCCGTCTTCGCGATGGAGGATGACTTCCGGTTGGCTGACCTGTAATTCATAGCCTTCCCGCCGCATTTGTTCGATCAACACGCCCAGGTGGAGTTCGCCTCGGCCGGCCACCAGAAACCGGTCGGCGCTGTCCGTTTCATTCACCCGGAGGGAGACGTTCGTTTCCAGCTCCTTGAAGAGACGCTCGCGCAGGTGGCGCGAAGTAAGGTACTTCCCTTCCCGGCCGGCAAACGGGCTGTTGTTCACCGAGAAGGTCATCTGGACGGTCGGTTCGTCGATGGTCACACGGGGCAGGGCGATCGGACGCTCGGCGTCCGCGATGGTATCGCCGATGCTGACCGTATCCAGCCCGGCCACCGCGACGATTTCGCCCGCTGCCGCTTGATCCGTATCCACCCGCTCCAGGCCCGAGTAGACGGCCAGGTCGGAGACTTTGCCGGGAGTTTGGACGCCGTCTTTCCCGATCACCGTCACACTCTGCCGGCGGGCGATGGCCCCGGATTGAATCTTCCCGATGCCCATCTTGCCTTTATACGGATCCTGGACCAGGGCCAGGACCAGAATCTGGAGCGGCGCGTCCGCATTGATCGCCGGGGCCGGAATTTTGTCGAGGACGGTATCGAGGAGCGGCGTAATGTCGGTGCCCGGCTTATTAACGTCCAGGGTGGCCTGCCCTTTGATGGCCGACGTATAGACGATGGGAAAATCGAGCTGCTCGTCCGTCGCCCCCAGATGCACGAAGAGGTCGAAGGTGCGGTTCACGACATCATCGATCACCGCGTCCGGCCGGTCGATCTTATTAATCACGACAATCGCTTTGTGCCCGAGCGCCAGGGCCTTCCGCAGAACGAAGGTCGTCTGGGGCATCGGGCCTTCTTTGGCATCGATCAAAATCAGCACGCCGTCCACCATGCGGAGCGTGCGCTCCACCTCACCGCCGAAATCCGCGTGGCCCGGCGTATCGACGATATTGATTTTGACGCCGTTATAGATGACGCTGGCGTTTTTCGCCCGGATGGTAATCCCGCGTTCACGCTCCTGGTCCATGGAGTCCATGATGCGCTCGCCCATGTCGTCGATCTTACGATGGACATGAGTCTGTCGAAGGACGGCGTCGACCAGTGTGGTTTTGCCGTGATCGACGTGAGCAATAATGGCGATGTTCCGGATATCCTTCCGGCGGTCATGGGGGGCGTGTAGTTGTGACATGTGTGTCTCTCTTGGCCAAAAAAAAACGCCCGCAAAAAGGCGTCGGGGTACAGTATACCGGAGCATTGCCGGTACGACAAGCGGAGATATTAGGGGTGTTCTTACAGGCCGATCACATTCCAACAGCAGCCCGACTTGACGATAGCTAGAGTCTCGTCGGTGGCCGAACGAAGCAGGGTCAAGTGTTCAACCGCGCCAAACTGGTTTGTGTCCTGCGCCTTTAGCGGAAGAGGAAGCCTCGGGCCGGAGAGCGCACGGCGTCCGACCAGCAGGTCTATAAGCACCCACCCGGCTTGAGTTTTGGGGGGATGCATTGTAAGGTTGGTTCGCCACCCCTCACGGTTCCCCATTCCAAACAGGAGATCGCATTCGGATGCCACGCGATGAGCGCTTTATTGAGATTCAAGAACGGC
>CBDIWQ010000041.1:0-6863 GCA_965285965.1 uncultured bacterium
ACCGTGCTGGCTCACTATCCCGACAAGCGGGCGGCGTGCATTGACGCGCTCAAGATTATCCAGCAGCACCGGTCCTGGGTGTCGGACGAGAGTCTCAAGGACCTGGCCGAGCTGCTCGCGATGACGCCGGATGAACTGGACGGCGTGGCGACGTTTTACAATTTGATCTTTCGGAAGCCGGTGGGCCGTCACGTCGCCTTCGTGTGTAACAGCATCAGCTGCTGGATCATGCGCCACGACGACGTCTGCGAGAGGCTCGAAACCCGGCTCGGCATCCGCTTCGGAGAGACAACGCGGGACGGCCGCTTTACCCTGCTTCCGATCGTCTGCCTGGGCGCCTGCGACCATGCCCCGGTCATGATGATTGACGAGGACCTATACCAGGACGTGACGACCGACAAGGTGGAAGGGATTCTGCAGCAGTACAAATGAAACGGAGCGATCGTCCGTCAGCTATCAGGCAAATGAGCTGATCGCTGAAAGCTGACGGCTGATTACGACATACACACGATGGACCGTCCTCTCACCCAACGCATCCGTCCTCAGGCCGAGCCGCCGTGGATCTCGGAGTATGAGAAGACCGGCGGCTATGAAGCCGTTCGCCGGACACTGAAAGAACTCGCCCCGATGGACGTCCAGCGGCTCGTGACGGACGCGGGCTTGCGCGGACGGGGCGGTGCGGGGTTTCCCACCGGCAAAAAATGGAGCTTCGTCCCGATGGGCGCCGACGCGCCGAGACCCAAGTATCTGGTCGTCAATGCCGATGAAATGGAGCCGGGCACGTTCAAGGATCGTGTGCTGCTGGAAGGCGACCCGCATCAAATGATCGAGAGCATGATCCTCGCCGGCTATGCGATCGAAGCGGACGCGGGATACATCTTCCTGCGGGCGGAGTATCACCTTGCCGCCGCGCGCCTGCAGCGCGCCATCACCGAAGCGCGGGGAAAGGGCTATCTCGGCCGCCGAATCCTCGGCTCGGGCTTCAGCTTCCAGGTCTATCTGCACACCAGTGCCGGCCGGTACATCTGCGGGGAAGAAACGGCTCTCCTCAATGCCTTGGAAGGCAAGCGCGCCATTCCGCGCGCCAAGCCGCCCTTTCCTCAAGTCGCGGGGCTCTGGGGACAGCCGACGGTCGTGCAGAACGTGGAAACGCTCTACAACGTCCCGCACATCCTGAGGCATGGGGCCGACTGGTACCGAGGTCTCGGCAAAGGCAAGGACGGCGGCACCAAGATCTACGGCGTCAGCGGAAAGGTGGCGCATCCAGGCTGGTGGGAGTTGCCCATGGGGACCACTGTGGGGGAATTGCTGGAACAGCACGCGGGGGGCATGCGCAACGGACTGCGGTTTCGGGGGCTCTTGCCGGGCGGCGCATCGACCGCGTTCCTCGTGGAGAAGCATTTGGCGCTCCCCATGGACTTCTCTTCGATCCCGCCCTCAGTCAGCCGCATGGGCACCGGCACGATGGTCGTGCTGGACGACCGGACCTGTCCGGTGGGCTTCATGGCGAATCTCGAACGGTTTTTCGCCCAGGAATCCTGCGGCTGGTGCACCCCTTGTCGCGAAGGTCTGCCTTGGGTCTTCCGCATTCTGGACGCGATGGAAGCGGGCCGTGGGGGCCCGTCCGATATGGACCTCTTGTCCGCCCATACCGGATGGCTCGGCTTCGGCCATACGTTCTGCGCGCTCGCCCCGGGCGCGATGGACCCCTTACAGAGCGCCCTCACGTACTTTCGAGAGGATTTCGAGCGGCACATTGCCGAGGGCGGCTGCCCGTACCGAGGCCGCTCGACATCCGCGCGGCTGGCGGCCGCCGGACAAGGGGTGGGCTAAACGATTATGGCGAACATCTTCATCGACCGCCGGCCCTACGACGTCGACGAGCAGCAGAATTTGCTGGCCGCCTGTTTGTCGCTGGGATTCGATCTGCCCTACTTTTGCTGGCATCCGGCCATGGGCTCGGTCGGCGCCTGCCGGCAATGCGCCGTCAAGCAGTTTAAGGATGACCAGGATCGGCAGGGCCGGCTGGTGATGGCCTGCATGACACCCGCGTCGGAGGGCACGCGCATTTCGATCGACGATCCGGACGCCAGGGCCTTCCGGACGTCGGTCATCGAATGGCTGATGGCCAACCATCCGCATGACTGTCCGGTCTGCGATGAAGGCGGCGAGTGCCACTTGCAGGACATGACCTATATGACGGGCCATGCCTACCGCCGGTATCGTTTTCCGAAGCGTACCTATCGCAATCAATATCTCGGCCCCTTCATCAAGCATGACATGAACCGCTGTATCCAGTGTTATCGCTGCGTGCGGTTTTATCGCGACTATGCCGGCGGGCGGGACTTCAACGTGTTTTCCGCGCACGACACGGTGTATTTCGGCCGGTCGGAAGACGGCGTGCTGAACAATGAATTCAGCGGCAATCTCGTCGAGGTCTGCCCCACCGGCGTCTTCAACGACAATACCCTCTTTCACCATTACGCCCGGAAATGGGATCTGCAATCCGCGCAGTCGATCTGCCCCCATTGCAGCCTCGGCTGCAACACGACGCCGGGAGAGCGCTATGGAATCCTGCGGCGGGTGGTCAATCGTTTCAACAGCCGGGTCAACGGCTACTTCCTCTGCGATCGCGGGCGGTTCGGCTATGGCTATGTCAACGACGAGAGCCGCATCAGGCGTCCGCTCCTGCGCGCGACGCCCGGTGAGCCGGCTCGTCCCAATGATCCGCCTCAGGCGATCGTCCACACGGCTCAGCTGCTCGCGCAGGCCCGCGGCGTCATTGGAATCGGTTCACCCCACGCCTCCTTGGAAGCCAACATGGCGCTGCGGATGCTGGTCGGCCAAGACCGCTTTTATTTGGGCATCGCGGAGCAGGAACGCCGTCTGATCCAGACCGTGCTGACCATCTTGCGCGACGGGCCGGTCCCCTCAGCGACGCTCAAGGAAGCGGAAGAGTCCGACGCCGTCCTGGTGCTGGGCGAAGATGTTCTCAACACCGCCCCCCGTTTGGCACTGGCGCTCCTGCAGTCGCTCCGGCAACAGCCGCTGGAGCGAGCCGATGCGCTCAAGATTCCCCGTTGGGACGATGCCGCGGTACGCAACGTCATTCAAGCACGCAGGGGCCCCCTGTTCCTCGCAGGCCATCGGCGCACCTGGCTCCACGACCATGCCACCGAAAGCTACTTCGCCGCGCCGGATGACGTCGCGCGTCTCGGTTTTGCCGCCGCGCATGCGATCGACGGTGGGGCTCCTGCCGTACCTGATCTCGCGCCCCCTCATGGCGCCCTCGCCTCCCGCATCGGAACCGCACTCGTGCAGGCCCGGCGGCCGTTGATCGTGGCCGGCACCGGCGCCGGATCCCAGGCCACGATCGAGGCCGCCGCGAATCTCGCCTGGGCGCTCCGCCGTCAGGGGAAAGACGTCCGCCTGAGCTTCGTGCTGCCCGACTGCAACAGCCTCGGCCTTGCCATGATGGGCGACCAAGGTTTGGATCAGGCCCTTGCCTCCGTCCACAAGGCAGAGGCGGATACCGTCATCCTGCTCGAGAACGATCTATACGGGCGCGCGGAGGAAGCCCCGGTCACCGGGTTCCTGGCCGCTGCACGGGCCGTCATCGCACTCGATTCTCTCGACAGTCGCACCACCGGCCTCGCCCATGTCCTGCTGCCGGCTGCGACGATCCCTGAGTCCGACGGCACGCTGGTCAACCAGGAAGGCCGGGCGCAGCGCTATTATCAGGTCTTCGTGCCGGAAGGGGATATCGCCGAGAGCTGGCGCTGGCTCCGCGAGGTGGCGCGCGCGCGCCAGGAGGCTCCTCCGGCCTCCGATCGCGGCGCGACCGACCTCGAGGCCCTCGCTTCCTGGCAGAATCTGGACGACGCCGTCGCCGCTACGGCCAAGGCGTTCCCGGCCTTTGCACGCATCACGGATGCCGCCCCGCCGGCCCGGCTACGGCTGGTGGGGCAGCGAATTCCGCGGCAGCCGGAGCGCTTCAGCGGGCGAACCGCCATGCTGGCCCATCTCACCGTGCATGAGCCCCCGCCGCCGCCGGATCCCGACAGCCCGCTGGCCTTTTCCATGGAGGGCTATCGCGGCGACTCACTGCCCTCACCCTTGATCACGCAGTTCTGGGCGCCCGGCTGGAACTCCAACCAGGCGCTGAACAAGTACCAAGATGAAGTGGGCGGGCCGCTCCGGAACGAATGGTCCGGCATCCGGTTGCTCGAAGCCGACGCGTCGGCAGAGCCACCCTGGTTCGGGGGCATTCCCCACCCCTTTCAAGCGGCAGCCTCGCAGTGGCTGCTGCTGCCCATCGCGGAAGTGTTCGGCAGTGAGCCATTGAGCCGGCGGTCACCGGCGGTGGCCGAACGAGTCCCTCCTCCTTACCTCGCCCTGCCTCCGTCGGAGGCGGCGAAACTCGGCGTCACGGCAGGCAGCGCGATCGGACTGATGTTGCAGGGCACGCTCCATCACCTGGTGATCAGGATCGATCCCGTGCTGACACCCGGCACCGCAGGATTGTTTGCGCCGGCGGTCCCCGGCAGCGCACTGCCGGCCCTGGTGGATGTGGGCCAGGCGTTCCGCCTGGAACGGAGGGCAGCCTAATGAGCTGGGGCCGGTCTCTTATGATCATCAGCACCATGCTGGGAGGGGTCCTCACCTTGAGCGCACTCTGTATCTGGCTCGAACGCCGCCTGCTCGGTCTCTGGCAGGAACGGTTCGGTCCCAACCGTCTCGGTCCAGGGGGCATCCTCCAGTCGGTGGCGGACATGATCAAAATGTTCACCAAGGAAGACTGGATCCCGCCGTTTGCCGACAAGGTGGTCTTCGTGCTGACCCCCGCGATCGTGGTCGTGACCACGCTCATGTCGTTTGCCGTCGTACCGCTCGCTCCGGGGTTCGTCGTGGCCGACCTCAATATGGGCGTGTTGTTCTTTCTGGCGATGTCGAGCCTGGCGGCCTACAGCGTGATTGTCGGCGGCTGGGCCTCCAACAGCAAGTTCGCGTTTTTGGGAAGCCTGCGGGCGACCGCCCAGTTGTTGAGCTATGAGGTCTTCATGGGATTGTCATTGATGGGATCCGTCGCGTTGGCCGGATCCTTCAACCTCAGCGACATCGTGGAGGCGCAGCGGGACCAGTGGTTCATCGTCCCGCAGTTTCTGGGCTTCGTGGGGTTCTTCATCGCCGGGCTGGCTGAAGCGCACCGGGCGCCGTTTGACATGCCGGAAGCGGAAGCGGAATTAGTGGCCGGGTACCATGCCGAGTATTCCGGGATGAAGTTCGGCATGTTTTTCGTCGGCGAGTACGCCACGGTGATCCTCATGTCGGCGATGATCGTCGTGCTGTTCTTCGGCGGCTGGCATGGACCGTGGCTGCCCCCGGCCGTCTGGTTTGTCCTGAAGACCTTGTTTTTCATCATGCTGGTCTTCCTGGTCCGAGCAACCCTCCCGCGGCTCCGCTTCGATCAATTTCTGTCGTTCGGCTGGAAAGTCGTGATGCCGCTGGCATTGATCAATCTCCTCGTGACGGGAGGGATGGTGCTCTTGAGGAACGGATAGGAGAACGTTTGTCTTGTTTGTCTCGTTTGTTTGGTGCGAATGAAAGAACGGAAGAACCAAATGAACCAGAGCAACCAGACAAACCAAATAAACCAAATAAACGAGTCTCACAGACTATGAACATACTGCGCGCTATCGGCAACCTTTTGCTCGGCCTGTGGATCGTCTTCAAGCGGACCTTCCGGAGGCCGGTGACCGTGCAGTATCCGGAAGAAAAGCCGTACCTGCCGCCGCGCTGGCGGGGGCGCATCGTCCTGACGCGCGATCCTGACGGCGAAGAACGGTGCGTCGCCTGCTATCTCTGCGCGGTCGCCTGTCCGGTCGATTGCATCGCGCTCCAGGCAACGGAAGACCCGACCGCCCATGAGCGGCGCTTTCCGGAATTCTTTCGCATCAATTTTTCGCGCTGCATCTATTGCGGCTATTGCGAGGAGGCCTGTCCGACTTACGCCATTCAGCTGATTCCCGATTTCGAGCAAAGCGAGTACGCGCGACGCAACATGGTCTATGAGAAGGAGGATCTGTTGATCAGCGGCACCGGCAAATATCCCGAGTACAACTTTTACCGCGTGTCCGGCGTGAGGACCCGCGACAAGGACAAGGGCCAAGCGGAGAACGAACTGCCGCCGGTCGATGTCCGGAGTTTGATGCCGTAAACGTTGACTGGTTGCGGGACTGGCGGGACAAGCGCGACCGGACGAATCGATACCAAGGAGTCTCGCATTTCTCGCTTGTCGCGCGTGCCGCACACGAAGGTGACTATGGAAACGCTCTTCTACATCGCCGCCGCCGTCTCGGTCCTGGCCACGCTGCGGGTCGTGACCCATCTCCATGCCGTGCATGCGCTGCTCTACCTGGTCATCTCGCTCATGGCAATCGCCGTGATTTTCTTCCTATTGGGAGCCCCGTTTGCCGCCGCGTTGGAGATCATCATCTATGCCGGCGCGATTATGGTGCTCTTCATCTTCGTCGTCATGCTGCTCAACCAAGGCCCTCTCACCGTGGAGCAGGAACAGCGCTGGCTCAATCCGGGCATGTGGGTGGGGCCTGGTTTGCTCGCACTCGTGTTGTTGGGCGAGGTGTCGTACATCATTCTGTCAGGCGACCCGACGCCGGTGGTGCGCATCATGCCGAAGGAGGTCAGTGTCAGTCTGTACGGTCCGTATGTCATCGGCCTCGAGCTGGCCTCCATGCTGCTGCTGCCCGGGTTGATCGGCGCCTACCACTTCGGCCGCCGCCTGGCCAAGGAGCGCCCATGAACCTCTCCACCCATGCCCTGGTCCTCGCGATGCTGCTCTTCTG
>CBDIWQ010000042.1:0-3071 GCA_965285965.1 uncultured bacterium
GAGCGAACTGGGCCGTCTGACTGATAAAGAGATCCTGAACCACCAGAAACTCCAACCGGGACAAGGCCTCTCGCACCATCTTGAGGTTCGGATCGGTCTGGGCGACGTCATAACCGATCACCCAAAGCCCTTTGAGCCGGCCCTCCAACGCAGCCTCCCACATATCGGGGATCTTCATCCCCCTCGCCGAGGGCAGTGGACGGCCCGTGATCGCGAGGTGCCGCGCGGCCACCTCCGGATCGTCCAACTGCTGGTAACCGGTAAAATAATTCGGGAGGCAGCCGGAATCCGAGGCCCCCTGCACATTGTTTTGTCCGCGGAGCGGGTTGATGCCAGTTCCCGGACGTCCGATGTTCCCGGTGGCCAGCGCTAGATTGCAGAGCGCGATCACGCCATGGCTTCCCCAGCGATGTTCGGTGACGCCGAGACCGTGCACAGACAAGGAGGCACCGCTGGATGCGTACAGACAGGCGGCCCGCCGGATTTTGTCGGCCCGCACGCCGGTCAGCCGCTCGGCCGTCTCAGGATCGTACGGCTTCACGGCCTCCAGCCAGTCTTCCAGGCCTTCCGTCCGCTGTGTAATGAACGCCCGGTCGAGCAATCCTTGCGTCACGATGACATGGCCGAGCGCGTTGAGCAGGGCCACATTGCTCCCCGGCCGCAGCTGCAGGTGGAGGGTCGCCGCACGGGCCACTTCAGTTTTTCGCGGGTCGATCACGATGAGCGGCACTCCCCGACGCGCCAGTTGGAGGATTTTGGCCCCGATGACCGGGTGCGATTCCGTCGGGTTGGCTCCGACGACAAGGATCAGCTTGGCACGATCCAAGTCGCGGATCGAATTCGTCGCGGCGGAGGCGCCCAAGGTTTCCATCATCCCCGTCACGGTGGCGCTGTGGCAGACGCGGGCGCAGTTGTCGATATGATTGGTGCCGAGCACACACCGCACGAACTTCGCATAAAGATAGTTCTCCTCGTTCGTGCCTCGGCTGGAGGAAATGACCGCCACCGCGTCCGGGCCGGCTTCGTCCTTGAGCCGCGAAAAGCTGCGCGCGATGACATCCAGGGCCGGGTCCCAGTCGAACGGCTTCCACGCGGTTCCTTCACGCACGAGCGGCGTGCGGACGCGATCGCCGGCATAGTTGTAGGTCCACCCGAATCGCCCTTTCAAACAGGCATGACCCTCATTCGAGGGGCCGTCGTCGGCCGGAACCATCGACACGACGCGCCCCTCCCGCACGCCGGCATCAAAAGCGCAACCGACTCCGCAGTAGGCACAAGTCGTTCGGACGACACTCGTGGCCGGGCCTTCGCGCAGTACCGTCTTCTCGGTCAAGGCTCCGGTGGGGCATTCCTTCACGCAGGCCCCGCAGGAGACGCAGGTGGACGAGGCGATGCCTCCCTGGCCGGCACCGGCGGCCCCTCCCCAGGCCGGACGGATCGCGAAGCCAGCCCCGATCATCGCAATGGCGAACGCCGGCTGAATTTCATCGCACGCCCGAACACAACGCGCGCAGGAGATGCACCGCTCGTTGTCGAAGGTGAAGAAGGGACTCGACTCATCGCGGACCGCCGCGCGCTTGGCACCGTGCGGATAACGGACCGTGGTGACCCCGTAAGCCGAGACCAATGCGCCCAGATCGCGAGCCGGCTCGGCGGAGCTCTCGGAGAGGTACAACTCCAGGATATTCTTCCGGTGCCGGGTCAAGGTGCCGCTCTCCGTGCGCACTACCATGCCGTCCCGGACCGGCATCGAGCAGGTCGCCTGCAAGCCTGTGACGCCCTCGATCTCCGCGAGACAGAGACGGCAGGACCCATACGGCGACAGATGCGCGGAGGCGCACAGGCTGGGGATGGAAATACCGGCCCTCGCCGCCGCCTCATAAATCGTGTCGCCCGGTTCCGCGGGGACCGATCGTCCGTTGATAGTAAGATTCATGAGACTCAGACTTTCATCTCTCATCTATGCCATCAGCTCAAGGTTGAGGGCTGATCGCTGACAGCTGATAGCCTCCTGTGGAACTCCTCTCCGAAATGTTCAATGGCGGTCAGCACCGGGTACGGCGCGCGTGCGCCGTGCGCGCAGAGGCTGGTTGCTTTCATTGTCTCGCCGAGGTCGGCGAGCAAGGCCATGTCCGCGGCCGTGCCGCGGCCCGCGTCGATCCGTTCCAGCAATTCGCGCGCGCGGGCGGACCCGATGCGGCAGGGCGTGCATTTGCCGCAGGATTCATCAGCCGTAAAGGTCATGTAGTGGCGCGCCAATTCCACCATGTCCGTCTCATGATCGAATACCACAATGCCGCCATGCCCCAGGACCGCGCCGGCATGATTGAATTCATCGAAGCAGAGCGGGATGTTGAGCCGCGAGGGCGGGAAGAGACTGCCAAGCGGTCCGCCCACTTGCACGGCCTTGAGCCGGCTGCCGTCCGCCATGCCGCCCCCGAATCGTTCGAGGACCTCTTCGAGCGTCGCGCCGAAGGGAATTTCCACCAGGCCCGGCTGGCTGATGCGCCCGCCCAGTTGCAAGGCCATGGTGCCCTTCGAGTGCTCGGTCCCCAATGACGCATGCCAGGCAGCGCCACGGGCGAAGATTTCCGGGACGGTGGCGAAGGTCAGGACATTGCTGACCACGGTCGGCTTGCCATAGAGGCCGGAGACCGCCGGGTAGGGAGGTCGGACCTTGACCATTCCACGCCCGCCCTCAAGGGAGGACAGCAAGGCCGTTTCTTCCCCGCAGACATAGGAGCCGGCCCCGCGGAAAATCTCCAAGCGAAACGGCCGTCCTTCAACGGTGAGCAATCCGGCCCGCTCCGCTTCGGCAGTCGCCGCTTGCATGGTCGCCGCGGCAGCCGGGTATTCCCATCGGCAATAGATGACGCCCCGCGTCGCGCCGATCGCTGCGGCGCAGATGAGCATCCCTTCGATGAGCCGGAATGGCTCGCCTTCCATGATCATGCGATCGCAGTAGGTACCGGCATCCCCTTCGTCGGCATTGGCGACGACGTACTTCTGATCGGATGGCGTCCGGCGCGCGATATCCCACTTGTTCCAGACCGGGAAGGCGGCGCCGCCCC